>DQPL01000064.1 GCA_015664885.1 Gemmatimonadota bacterium | reverse complement strand
GCTGGAGGCGAACGAGGACATCGACCGCATGGGCGCCGACCACGTGTGGGGCTGATGCCGTCGCCGACGCACTACCTCACACAGGGCAAGGGCCTGACTAGGTACACCGCCGCCGCCGGTCTTGGTGTGCGCGACATCGGTCACCACGTCGGTCTGGAGGCGACCGACGGGCGTGACTACAGCACGCCACTCGAGGCCGGCATGGTCTTCACGGTCGAACCGAAGCTGTATGCGCCGGATCTGGATATCGCGATCATGATCGAAGACGTGATCCTCGTCACGGAGGACGGCTACGAGAATCTCTCCGCTGGTGCGCCTCGTACGGTCGAGGACATAGAACGAATCATGGGAGGCAGGTAAAAGTCGGGCTTGACCAGGACATCAGGCCCTGCCAGCATCAGCGTCTAAGGAATTCGAGTCCTCGGAACAATGACCAGCATCGTCACGCATTCGCTTGCCGCCCGATTTATGGGCCTCTCCACCTTGCGGGAGAGGTGTGTGCGCACGTGTTGACCGTGACGTAGACACCGAGCATCCGAGGCTTCGGCCCGGGGCCCTCTCCCACTCGTGGAGAGGGCCCTTTCTTTTTTCCCCGAGCTTTTCAACTCTTGCCACATAGGGAGCCACGAAATGGACACCAAGACCATGGGGCGATCCGAACCGATTGTGCAGGCTGGTCCGGAACCCCTGACATCGCTACGCGAGCGAATCGATCAAGTCGACAATTACCTAGTGACAGCCCTGGCCGCACGACTGCGGCTCGCGGAGCAAATAGGCACCCTGAAACGGAATACGGGTATGCTGCCACTGGATCCCAGCCGCGAAGCTGAAGTCGTGCGACGGGCATGCGAGGTCGCGCGCGCTGAGGGCATTCCCGAGGAGGGCGTACGCCAGATCATCTGGAGCGTCATCGACTATTGCCGGGCGGGCGTTATCAGGAGTCATGCGTGCGAGTAGGCTTCCAGGGCGAGCTGGGCGCTTTCAGCGAGGAGGCCATCTACGAGCTGGTGGCCGAGGCCGAAGCAGTTCCGTGTAGGAGCTTCGACGCCGTGGTGCTCGCGGTCGAGCAAGGCACGGCGGATGCCGGCGTCTTGCCTGTAGAGAATACGCTGGCGGGCACCGTGGCGGCCGCGTACGACGCCTTGGCGGGCGGGTCTACCCGGGTGGTCTCTGAAGTCGCGATACCGATTCGGCACTGCCTCCTCGGTGTTCCGGGCGCTTCGCTGCAGTCGTTGGAGGAGGTGCGCTCCCACCCCGTAGCCCTCTCTCAGTGTCGAGGCTTTTTCGCCTTGCACCCTGGCATTTTGGAGCAGGCCGTGTACGACACAGCCGGCGCCGCCAGAGCGGTCGCGAGCGCGGGGGTGCCGACCGTCGCTGCCATCGCGTCGCGCGGCGCGGGCGTGCGCTACGGCCTGGACGTGTTACAGGCGGAGCTTCAGGACCGTTCGGACAACCAGACGCGATTCTTTCTCGTGACTCGCGAAGGCATGGGCGAGGACTCGATTGGCGAGCCGTCGGCTTCGAGCCAGGCCGTTGATCGCTTAGCGCTCAAGACCGCATGGGTCGCCGAAATCCCCAACCGCCCGGGTTCGTTGCACGAGCTGCTCGGTGTTTTCGTAACTCGCGGCTTGGACCTCACACACGTGGTGTCCCGACCCGCGGAGTCCCCCTGGACCTATCGTTTCATTCTCGAATTCACTCACGCAGATCCTGCGGATGCCGGTCGCGCGTCAGAGGAAGCTGAGCGGCTCGGTGCGGTGGTCCGTGAGCTGGGTACGTTCGCCGCATGGCAGGCGGATGGGAAAAAGGGGCCTTGACGACCTTCAGTGATGGCAGTAACAATGCCGAGACTGGGTTCAGTCGCCCGGCGGGGTGCCAAGAGCGGCGCCGGACCACTTTTTCGGTGATCAGATGATCGACTTTTTGGCGATTGGCTTCCTTCTACTCGGCTCGCTCCGACTTATCGGGCTCCTTGGTGAGCTTGCTGAGAGGGCGCCAGCCGTTCGTACGGGATAGAAAACACCGAAAACGAACCGAGCGGCGGCGGGCCCTCTCCACTCAGGGGAGGGCCCGCCGCTTTTTTCGCACTTCAACGGAAACGACAGATGGCACGCATCACGGTGTTCGACACGACGCTACGAGACGGGGAACAGTCACCCGGCGCGACTTTGACCGCAATGGAGAAGCTCAGGATGGCCCACGAGATTGCGGGCCTGGGTGTTGATGTAATCGAGGCTGGATTCGCGGCGAGCTCTCCAGAAGACGCAGCATCGATCCGCGGGATCGCTGCGGAGGTGCGGGGCGTGGTGATTGCCGCGCTCGCTCGCACCACCCCCGGTGACATCGAGGCGGCGGCCGAGGTGCTCGAAGGCGCAGAGCGAGGGCGCATCCACACATTCATCGCGACGTCCGACATCCATCTGGAGCGCAAACTCGGCATCTCGGGCGCGGAGTGTGTCGATCGGGCGGGAGAGGCTGTCACTCAAGCGCGGTCGCTCGTGGATGACGTTGAGTTCAGCGCTGAGGATGCCACGCGGACGGACATCGACTTCCTCTGCGAGGTCATCGGCGTAGCGGTCTCGGCTGGTGCTACCACGATCAACATTCCCGACACTGTAGGCTACGCGGTCCCGGCCGAGATTTCCAAAATGTTCGGCACCTTGCTGGTGCGTGTGCCGGGGCTCGCCGATCAAGTCTTGAGCGCACACTGCCACGACGACCTTGGCCTCGCCGTCGCGAACTCGCTGGCCGCGATCGCCGCGGGCGCCCGCCAGGTCGAGTGCACCGTGAATGGCATCGGTGAGCGCGCGGGCAACGCCGCACTGGAGGAAATCGTGATGGCCATTCATGTGCGCGCCGACGAGCTCGGACACGAGACCGGTGTGAAGACCGAGCGCCTCTACCGAACCAGTCGGCTGCTCGCGCACTTGACGGGAATCGAGCCGCAGCCCAACAAGGCAATCGTGGGTCGAAACGCGTTTGCGCACGAAGCCGGCATCCATCAGCATGGTGTGCTGAGCGATCCGAGGACGTATGAGATCATGACGCCCGAGCTGGTAGGCGCTCCGGGTACCGAGCTCGTTCTCGGGAAGCACTCCGGCCGGCACGGCATCGAAGCTCGCTACGAGGCGCTCGGCTACACCCTCACGCGGGAAGATCTGGACAGGGTCACCGAGGACTTGAAAGCACTCGCCGAGCGGAAAAAGACAGTGCTCGACGAGGACCTGATCTCGATCCTGCATCACGGCGTGATGGAGGACGTAAGAGAAGCGTTCCGGCTCACCTCGCTCGATGTACACTGCGGCGGCGACGTATCACACGCGAGTGTCGTCATCGAAACCGACAACGATCTGCGTCTGGAGGCGAGCGGCTCGGGTGACGGCCCCATCATGGCAGCGTTTGCGGCGATGGAATCCGTGCTCGACTTCCGGGTCGTCCTGGATGATCTGACAGTGCGTTCCGCGACACCTGGACGCGACGCATTAGGAGAGGTCTCCATTCATGCACGCGTCGACGCCCACACGTTCACCGGGCGCGGCGCGCACACCGACGTGGTGCACGCGGCTGCTCAAGCATACTTGCACGCCGTGAACAAGGCGGCGGCGGCGCGTGTGCTGGAGGAAGCGCATCTGGAGAGTACCGCGGACCAGTGGGGCGTCTAGTGAACTCTTCGTGCTCGGGTGCGGCCCGATAGTGACACACATCGACGTAGTTGCGTTGGCGGGTGACGGTATCGGGCCGGAGGTCACGGAAGCCGTTACCCGCGTTCTAGGGGGGGTTGCTTCCGCCTACCGCCACGAACTCACGGTGCGCCCCCACGATGTCGGCTGGTCGGCATACGAGCGGCACGGGACGCCGCTGCCGGACACTACGCTCGAGGCGTGCGTGCGGGGGCCCGCGGTGTTCCTGGGCGCAGTCGGCGACCCCCGCGCTGATGGCTTGTCACCCGAGAAGCGCCCGGAGGCGGCGCTGCTTCAGTTGCGCCGCGAGCTGGGCTGCTTTGCCAACCTGAGACCCGCCAAGATCGACGAGCAGCTGGTCGGTATTTCGGCGCTCAAGCCAGAAGTGGCCGTGGGCACCGACCTCGTCATCGTGCGCGAGCTTACGGGCGGCATCTACTACGGCACGCCTCGAGGCGCTGAAGCCGGGTCGGATAGGACCGTGAACACCCTGGTCTACACGGAGTTCGAAGTGGAGAGGATCGCGCGCATCGCCTTCGAGATGGCTGGGCGGCGACGGGGAAGGCTGACCTCGATCGACAAGGCCAACGTGCTCGAAGTGTCCCAATTGTGGCGCGCGGTGGTCGATCGCGTCGCTGGTGATTATCCGGACGTTTCGGTCGGCCATATGTTCGTCGATCGAGCGGCGATGGAGCTGATTACGGCTCCGACGCAGTTCGACGTGGTGCTCACCAGCAATCTGTTCGGTGACATCCTGAGTGACGAAGCGGGCGCGATCTGTGGCTCCCTCGGGCTGCTCGCGTCGGCAAGCGTGGGTGGCGAGGTGGGCTTGTACGAGCCCGTGCATGGCTCGGCACCCGACATTGCCGGCCAGGGTATCGCCAATCCGATCGGTGGCATCCGCTCTGCGGCGCTGATGCTCTCGCAATCGTTCGATCTTCAATCCGAGGCCAGGGCTCTGGAGGATGCGGTGACTACTGTACTGGCGGGAGGCCTGAGGACGCCCGACCTCGCGGGGCCGAACGATACATCGGTGAGCACCAGCGCTTTCACAGATGCCGTAGTCGAGGCGGTGGCGCTCGGCGGTGCACGCGTCGGTGCCGCAAGCGCCGAGGTGTCGCCGTGAGCAACCCGGAGACGGAAGCGCCGCCGCGCACGCTGCTCGACAAAGTGTGGGCCGGCAGCCTGGTGCGCGCGGGCGAGGGTGAGCCGGATCTTCTGTACGTAGACCTGCACCTCGTGCACGAGGTCACCTCGCCCCAGGCCTTCGAGGGCCTCGCCGCCGCGGGACGCATAGTTCGTCGGCCCGATCTGACGATCGCGACCGTCGATCACAATGTGCCTACGACGGACCGGTCCCTGCCCGTGCTTGATGTGATCGCTCGACGGCAGATGGACACGCTGCGCCACAACGCTGAACGCTTCGACGTTCGATTGCTCGACGTCGACGATCCTCGGCAAGGCATCGTTCACGTTATTGGGCCCGAGCTCGGACTCACCCGACCAGGCATGGTCATCGTGTGCGGTGACAGTCATACCTCGACGCATGGCGCGTTCGGGGCGCTTTCGTTCGGCATCGGCACGTCCGAGGTGGAGCACGTGCTCGCGACGCAGTGCATCCCACAGCGACGGCCCCGCTCCATGGAGGTCCGACTGGAGGGAGTGCGCCCGGACGGAGTAACCGCGAAGGACCTCATCCTTGCGGTCATCGGGCACATCGGCGTGGCCGGTGCGGCGGGCCACGTGATCGAGTACACCGGCCCGGTCATTACCGCGCTTTCGATGGAGGAGCGCATGACCGTGTGCAACATGTCCATCGAGGCGGGCGCGCGTGCTGGACTGATCGCCCCGGACGAGACGACGTGGCACTACCTCAGGGGTCGCGAAATGGGCCCCACGGATGAGGAGCTCGAGTCGCTCATCCCGGAGTGGCGCGAGCTCGCCACGGATGAGGGGGTGACCTACGATCGTTCCGTCGTGCTCGACGTCAGCGGCTTCGAGCCCCAGGTGACCTGGGGCACGAACCCCGGCATGGTTGCGCCTATCTCCGGATCGGTTCCGGACCCCGAGCTGCTCGTGGACGAGGACGCCAAAGAAGGCGCGCGTCGCGCGCTCGCCTACATGGACCTGGAGGCCGGGACGCGTATTGAAGCCATCAGCATCGATCGTGTTTTCATCGGCTCCTGCACGAACGGTCGACTCGATGATCTGAGAGAGGCTGCATCAGTGCTTTCCGGACGCCGCGTGCACGAGAGCGTACAGGCGATGGTTGTGCCCGGATCGGCTGCGGTGAAGCGACAGGCCGAGGCGGAAGGGCTCGATGACGTTTTCAAGGATGCGGGGTTCGATTGGCGAGAGGCTGGATGCTCGATGTGCTTGGGCATGAATCCGGACATTTTGGAGCCGGGGCAGCGCTGCGCTTCGACATCGAATCGCAACTTCGAGGGACGCCAGGGCAGGGGTGGCCGCACCCATCTCGTGAGCCCCGCCATGGCTGCTGCTGCCGCCGTCGTCGGCCATTTCACCGACCCACGGAACTGGAGCGCGTGATGGAGCCGTTCCGCCAACATACCGGGATCGTCGCGCCGCTCGATCGTGCCGATATCGATACCGACCAGATCATCCCGAAACAGTTCCTCAAACGCATCGAGAGGGCCGGTTACGGCCAGTTCTTGTTCAACGACTGGCGCTTCGCCGAAGACGGGTCCCCCCGTCCCGAGTTCGCCTTGAACCGTCCCGAGTATGAGGGCGCGTCGATTCTCGTGACGCGCCGCAATTTCGGGTGCGGATCTTCGCGCGAGCACGCCGCTTGGGCCTTGTTGGACTACGGCTTCCGGGCTGTACTCGCGCCGAGTTTTGCGGACATCTTCCGTGAGAACGCCGACCAGAACGGCATCGCCGCCATCACGCTCGCCTCCGACGAGATCGACGGGGTGCTCGCGCGAGCGGCGGATCAAGCACCGTATGAGCTCACCGTGAATCTGGAAGCGTGCACAGTGGCTGACCAAAACGGTTTCATCGCCGAGTTTGAGATGGACGACTTTCGGCGCACGTGCCTCATGGAAGGACTGGACCGTATCGGCCTTACGCTTCGGCACGAGGGCGACATCAGCGCATATGAGGACGCTTGGTCGGGAGCACAATAACCGCCGCCGGACTACCCCCAGACTTCTTCGAAGAGCCTCATGAAGTTGGCTCCCAGCACTTTCTCGATCACCCGGCTCGCGTGCCCTCGCGCGGACATGTGGTCTGCGATCGTTTCGAGTCGGCGCGGATGGTTCAGATCGGGCACATACGGAATCGTATCCTCGCGCGGTGCGGCGATCCCGGCTGCGGTACGCTGCCGAGAGACCTCTTCGAATCGGGCCGTGAAGTCCCCTCCTACGTCGAGCGGGACGATGCCTTGGTCGCTACCGATGCCAACATGGTCTTCGCCACACACATCAAGGGCGTGTTCGATGTGAGCCAGTACGTGTGCGGCCGACGGGGGCCCGCTCGGGTTCAGAAACGGCATGAGATAGATGCCCACCACACCACCGTTCTCGGCCAGCAGCCTCAGCGTCGCGTCATCCTTGCTCCTGGGATGATCGAAGACGGCTCTGCATCCCGAGTGCGTAAGCGAGACCGGGCGACGCGACGCTCGAATACCGTCAAGCGTCGTGCGTGGACCGCAGTGGGAGAGGTCGATCAGAACTCGCCTTTCGTCCAAGCAGTCGACTACCTCGACTCCGAGCTCGCTCAGGCCGCCATCGTCGGCGGCCAGGCACCCGGAGCCGATCTTGTTCACGACGTTGTAGGTGAGTTGGACGATGCGCACGCCGAGTTCGTAGAACTCCTCGATGCGCCCGAGGTCGTCTTCGATCGGCACCGCGTCCTGGAACCCGAGAATCAAACCGAGTTTTTGACTCGCTTTCGCATCTCGCAGGTCTGCAACGGAGCGAACGCCAACGAGCGTCGCGGGATTCGCTACGAGCTCACGCGCCCAAGTCGCGATTCGAGCGCGGGTATTGTCGAAGGCACTGCCATCGACACCCGCTCGCGCATTTACCGTGAGGTTCACCGCGGTGATGCCGGAGCTACTGATGTGGTCGAGCGCCTCATCCCCGAGCGGCAGCGCGCCTTGAGGGATGTTGAACTGCATCGGGCCCGCCAAGGCATCGACCACGAACGCTTGCTCGTAGCCGGGCCACGCGAGCGGAGCTCGCTCGCCGCTTGGGCGGCCCTCCTCCACGGCACGAAGCATTTCCGGTGCGATCACTCCGACACTCGCGAGACGAACGAACTCTCTCCGCTTCATGGTGATCTGGACCTTGTTTCAGGAGATGATGCGCCGCAATCTCGCTGCCGCTCGTCCGGTGGCGAAAGCCTTGCCGCCGAACTGCCGCACAGGCGATCGTAAGGCTTCCATCAACCACGAACCGGATTCCAAGTCTGATCATGAGACGTTCCTTCGCTGTAGTGCTCACGGCACTCACGCTGACCGCCGGGTCTCTCCTGGCGCAGCAAGATCCCCACATGGCGAGGGCGCTGCGCGTGCTCTCGTCGACGCCTCTGATCGACGGACACAACGACCTGCCGTGGGCAATCCGGGGCAGCGAGGTCGCGCCGCACGATGTCGAGGCGGCCGAGCACGACTTGCGCGCGAGCACGCCGTTTCACACCGACATCGAACGCTTGCGAGCGGGCATGGTGGGTGCGCAGTTCTGGTCGGTCTACATCCCCTTCGGCTCGACCGAAGAGGGCGCCGCCAAAGTACAGCTCGAGCAGATCGACATTGCGCTCCAGCTTATCGCCAAGTATCCGGACGTGTTCGAGCTCGCGCTGGATGCGTCCGACGTTCAGCGCATCTTCGCGTCGGGCAGGATTGCTTCGATGATGGGCATGGAGGGCGGCCACGCCATCGAGAATTCGCTCGGCGCGCTGCGGGCGTTCTTTGCGATGGGGGTGCGCTACATGACGCTCACCCACAACGGCACGCTCGATTGGGCCGACGCCGCGAATGGGGAGCAGGTGCACGGAGGACTCACGGCGTTTGGTGAGGAAGTCGTGCGTGAGATGAACCGAATGGGCATGCTCGTCGATCTATCGCATACCGCGCCGTCTACGATGAACGACGCGCTCGACGTGGCGACCGCCCCCGTCATCTGGTCGCACGCGTCGGCGCGCGGCGTCCGAGACCACCCGCGCAACGTGCCCGACCAGGTTCTGCGCCGCCTCCCGGCCAACGGCGGCGTTGTCATGGTGACCTTCGTGCCTTCGTTCGTGTCCGAGAGCGATGAGGCGACGATCGCGGACGTGGCGGATCACGTCGATCACATCGCCAGCATCGCGGGCGTGGATCACGTGGGCATCGGGTCGGACTTCGACGGCATCTCCTCCACCCCGGTCGGCCTGGAGGACGTGTCGACGTTCCCCGCCCTCTTTGCCGAGCTGTCACGTCGGGGCTGGAGCGAAGGCGATCTCGCCAAACTCGCGGGCGAGAATCTGCTTCGCGTCATGATGGAGGCCGAGACAGTTGCTCGGCGCCTGCAGCGGGAGAGGGCGCCTTCCATGGCGACGATAGAAGAGCTGGACGGGGGGGTGAGCCAGGACGGATCGCCGGGAGGCTCGTGATGAGCAGCCTCCAGCGCCCTGGAAGCGAGGACCAACATGAGTACTACACTCGCTACACGGACCTCGTCCCGGACGGTGACATCATCCAGAGGCTGCGGGACCAGATTCAAGCCACACTCGAGCTGCTGAGGAGCGTGCCAGCCGAGAAGGAGACATTCCGCTACGCGGAAGGGAAGTGGTCTCTGCGCGAAGTAATCGGGCATCTGCTCGATACCGAGCGGGTCTTTTCCTTCCGCGCGCTGACCATGGCGCGCCAGGACGCTGCTCGGCTTCCCGGCATGGACCAGGAAGACTGGTGCGGGCGCAACAACGCCCATGAGCGCACCCTGCAAGACCTCGCCGACGAGTGGGCCGCTCTACGTCGCGCGAACGTGCATCTGTTCGAGAGCTTCGATGCGGAAACCGGGAGGCGCACGGGTGTTGCGAGTGGGTATGCCTTCGCGGTCCGGAGCTTCCCATGGATCATCGCGGGCCACGAGCTTTGGCATCGGCAGCTGATCGAGCGGGATTACCTGTCCGGCTCGTGACTCAATCGAAGGTGAGTAGATGGACGGGAGGTGGCGATTGAGTAGGTAGGTGAACTGGACGGATTTGGATGGCACGGTGGATCGCTCCGGTTCATTGCGGCGTGGTCGAGTCGCCTCGGACCTCGAACCAGGTCGCTCTGGCGACAGCGAGGCACGACCCGGACTCCCCGAAAATCGCGGTGCCCGTGAAGTGTCGTCGGCCGTCGGCCGAGATCTGCCACCCGATCAATACGCACGGCTCCCCGATGCGCGGTGCGCCCTGGACATCGGCGCACATCTCACCCAGCACGGCTGCACGCTCCCGCGTCTGGGGAAACGCGTAGCCTCCCGGGCAATCGAGCGCTGCCCACAAAAACTCCGGCGCGACGTGGCCGTCCCCGTTGCTGACGTTGGCGGCTGGCGTCCAGGTGCTGGCGACCAGGTCCCGACCTGTCACAGGACCCGGGAAGATCCTCAGGCCGTCGCCGTCCTCGCGATCAGGCCCGCAAACGAAACAGCCCGGATACGGATGGGAGTGGAGGCCGACGAATCTCTTGGCAGCGGCCTCAGCTTGCTCCGCGGTAGGCGGGGGAGGGACATCCACTCGGGGGGCGTCGCGCCAGGCGCGCGCCACCTCGACGTCATCCCGCATGAGAGCGATGCCTTCGTCCGTCTGGCGAGCCTCGAGGGCGACGTCGAGCGGCGGAGGGACTTGTAGGCGTACCGCGAGAGGGTGGTCGACGAAGTGCGCGAGGCGGCCGCAAACGTAGCCGCCGTTGCCCGTGGCGGGCGGCCCGTGGTAGCGGGGGTCGATCGTGATGGATCCGAGGCGCATGAAGGGAGTGTCGACGGGTGGGCTGGGCGAGGCAAGTTACAAACTTTGGGCTTGTGAGATATCAAAGTGATAGTACTATCATTTTGATAGTCATCATCCCAGGCCGAGGGTTCGTGGATGGCGTCGCGCCAATATCTCGCTCCTGAGCAGCACCTACCGTTGCACCCGCTGGAGTTTCAAGTCCTGCTCAGCCTCACCGAAGGCGTCACTCATGCCTACGATGTCGTGCAGCGTATCGAGGCCCGGCAGCCTGAGTGGAATCAGATCTTGCCGACGAACCTCTACCGCAGGATCTGGCGCCTGGCATCGGCAGGGCTGCTCGAGGAAGTGGAACTAGGTGATTCCGCCGAGGAGCGCCGTCGCAAGTATTTTGCGATCACGCCGCTGGGGCGTGGCGTGGCGCAAGCGGAAGCGACCCGACTCCGGGGCCTGCTCCTCCAGGCAGAGCAGGCCGGAGTCCTCCCGGTGAAGGCGGGCCCCACATGACGCCCCGACGCCAGCGGCGCTGGGAGGCTCGTGCCTTTCGGCTCCGGATTCGACTCCTGGGGACTCGCCTGACCGCGCGGTTCGAAGACGATCTGGTCGAGCTCTTCCGTGATCGATTGCATGAGGCCGGGCCTTCCCGGTGGCGCCGGCTGTTGCTGCTGATCCGTAGCGCGGTGGACGCAGTGCGGCACTGCCCGCGCTGCACGAAGCCATTTGGGCGTTGGATCCCGACGTCCTGATCACGGCGCCGGCGGCGATGACCGACCTCATGCGCTCTTCGGAAGCGGACGACCGCTTCCGGGCACTTCTCATGTCGACGTTCGCGGTGTTGGCCACCTTGCTCGCAGCGGTGGGAATTTTCGGCGTCACGGTGCGCGCCGTGGCAGCCCGGTCGCGCGAGATCGGAATTCGGACGGCGCTCGGCGCCCGCGCCGACGGACTGATCCGGCTGGTCGTGAGGGACGGTCTGGTCAGTGCACTCGCCGGCACGGCCGCCGGACTCGTCGGCGCATATTGGGCCGCGAGCCTGATTGGCCACCTGCTGTACGGGATCGACAGCAGAGACCCGCGCACCTACATCGCTGTGGCCGCACTCTCCCTTGCCGTCTGTTTATTCGCCGCCTATGTGCCCGCCCGGCGCGTCACGTCCATCTCCCCCATCGAGGTGATCGTCAACGAGTGATGCGTTGATCAGCGGCTCAGGGTGTCTGGCCGGCGTGCTTCTCGGCCAGCGCCGCGAGACCAGCATCGATTTCCGCCCGAGTGATCCACCGCCCCCGGACCATCACACCCACTCGATCCGTGAGGTTGGCGAGGTCGTCGAGCGGGTTGCGGCTGAGCAGGACGAGGTCCGCACGCTGGCCGACCGCCACGGTTCCGAAGTTTCCGTCGAGGCCCAGGTGGTCGGCCACGTAGGTACCGACGGATGCGGTCCCGCTTCTGAGGATCGCATAGTTCGACATGCCCGACTCGGCGACCACCCGCAGCTCACGGTGGAGCGCGAAGCCGGGCACGTTGAACATCTGCGGCGAGTCGGTGCCCATGAGGATGCCCACTCCGGCGTCGGAGAGGGCCTTCAGGATCCGCTTCCGCAGCGCGAAGAACGCTCCTAGTTCCGCGGGTGTGCCTTGGGGCCCGCCTGATGCCTGCTGGCGCCAGCGGTCCCGCTGCCCCTGCGAGACATATTTCATCTCGGGCTGTGACAGGACTGCTGAGACATCGGGTGCTCCGTACAGGTTCTCCCACAGGTACATCGTGGGGACC
This sequence comes from Gemmatimonadota bacterium, assembly GCA_015664885.1. Lineage (GTDB taxonomy): Bacteria > Gemmatimonadota > Gemmatimonadetes > Longimicrobiales > Gaopeijiaceae > UBA1138. Next base: position 171,626 of record DQPL01000064.1, on the reverse strand, counting down.
ACGTACACGTCGTGCTCGAGCGAGAGTTGGACGATTTGTTGGAGCTTCTCTTCGTCGACGCCGTCGATGAGTCCGGACAGGCTGGTCTGTCCTGCGTTCACCTGCGATACCACGTCGTCGGAGGCGATTGCTTGCACGTAGCCGTCGAGGTGATCGACCGTGGACATGCCGGTCTCGATGGCGTGTACCAGCCCAACGTCGGCGGGCACATGGCCGCCAAATGTCAGCCCGACCTCTTGGGCGACCTCGACCATGTGGTCCCAGGTCTCCAGGGAAACTCCCGGATGGATCTTCTGAAGGTGGTAGCCGCGTTCCTTGTGGGTGCGAACGAGCCGCTCCGCTGTCGTCGCATCCGGCGCCGAGCCCCCGTTGATCGACGGCGCGGCGACGTAGAAGTTGGGTCCGAACTCCTCACCGCTAGCGAGGTCCTCGGCGAGCGGAATCTGGTAGTCGGAGCCGAGCATGCCACGGATCGTGGTTACCCCGTTTGCGACGTAGAGAAAGAGGATGTCTTCGACGGCTTCGCGGGCAGGGTTGGCGCTCGACGGTACGTGCGCGTGCATCTCGGCGAGCCCGGGCGTGAGATACTGCCCGGTTCCGTCAATGACGGTGGCTCCGTTCCCGACCACGACGTCGCTCGATGGGCCGACCTCGGTGATCACACCATCGACGACAACGACCGTATGGTTCGCGAGCACGGTCTCTCTGTCCATCGGTAGGACGCTGACGTTCGTAAACGCCAACGTACCCGGAGAGGCGTCCGGCACGCCTCCGCAGTTCACCAACAGGATCGCGCCCAGCAGGACGTAAAGTGTGCCTGTCCTCATCCCAACTCCCCCTTGTTGTTCGCCTGTTGTCCGCGCGAGCCACTGACACCCGTCACGGGATGTACCTCCATCTCCGGCATCGATAACTTCGACCCCTCGGCTTCATCCGGCTAGCACCGGAGATCACCTCGCTCCTCGTCCACGATACTCGATGACCAACCGGCTTTTCGCACTCGTAGCAGTGCTCGCGATCTCGGCTGCGCCTTTGCTCGCCCAGATCCCTGCGATGCCCGAGCATGCGAGGTTGCGCGAGGGATTCCTGGCCTGGGACCGTGGTGACTACCCTCAGGCCCTCCGGGCCTATCTGGAGGTTCTGAACAGTCGCGACGGCGCTGCACATCTCGAAGAGATCGCTCTGCTCACTGGTGAGTTGTATGGCGTGACCGAGGTGGCGGTCCATGGTACCGGGATCGCGATGGCTCCGGACGCCTCGAGCGGAACGTTCCAGGTCGTCGAGGATGGCATGGCGGTCACGAAGCTGATCGACCTCGCGAGTGGACTAGTGGTCGAGACTCTGCCGACTGGCCGCGTGACTCTCGGAACTGACGGAGCCATTGCCTATCTGCGAGTGGAGGACACTCGGGCGCTGGGCGAGGCTCGTGCACAGCAAGCGCGGGCATCGGGCCGCGAGGCCCGCCGAGAGGCGGCCGTGGCGACCGCGTGGGAGGAGTCCAAGGCCTCGACGCTGGTTGTGCGCACCTCCGGTGGGACGGGCGCGGTCGAGTTGGCAGGGCAGGCGCCGGTCTCGATGCAGTTCGCCCCGGACGCACAAGTGCTCTACGTGCTCGCGAGCCCGCTGCTGGACCCCGAGAACGTCACGGTCCATAGGGTCGACGAAGGCGGTGCCGTGGAGGCCGTCGATACTTCACCAGGGCCCAAGGCGGGGCTGATGGTCGCCGCGGGGGGGCGCTATATCGTATATGGGACGCGGGCGGGACTCGCGGTCCGGGATCTGGTGGGCGGCGGCATTTCGACCTTCGACGGCGCTGTTTCGCCGAGCGTTTCGGCAGATGGCTCGATGCTCACGTTCATGCGACTCGAGCAAGAGCTCGAAGTCGTGGCCGTGCCCCTGATGCCGCTCCTGTCGGCGTCTGAGCCAAGGGTGGTGGTCGAGACGGTTCGGCCGATCTCGAACCCGGTGGTGTCTCCCGATGGACGTCACGTCGTGTACCAGATCCAGCCCTTCGACGACTGGGAGATCTACGTAGCGCCGACCGACGGCAGCACGCCGCCGTGGGCGCTCTCGAATGAGATCCAGCACGACCGCTATCCCCGCTGGTTGGACGCGGCACACGTGCTTGCGGCGAAGGGGGAAGGGCGGCACATGCGTTCGTACGTCTACGATCTGGACGGCGGCCCCCCACTCAAGCTTTTCCACAACAACACCATCCGGACCATCGCGCCCGAATACGAGTGGGCGACTGATGCGGACGGTGCCAAGGTACTGATCGTCTCCGAGCGGGACGGCGACACGGTGTCCCCCGAGCGGGGAGTCTACCTGGTGGATCGCTCTTCGCGCGTCACGGTCGAGCAAGTGCGTACCCGTCTCGAGCAGAGCCTGGCCGCTGAGCTGAGTCTTCGCGAGCGTGGACAAGATGCCTTCGCGCCGATCGCTGATGAGGTTGTCACCGTTACCGACGCGGTTTCGGTATCGCGGATCTATCAGTACGCGCGGGACGTGTACGCGTTCGGCTCGAAGCACATCCTGCAGCCGGGCAACGCACTGGCGATCGAATACTATACCGAGACGCTGCGCGGCTTTGGTTACGAGCCCGAGGTCCAGTGGTTTGATACGCGTGGTGTCCGTACCGCGAACGTGGTAGCGAGAATCCCCGGCACAGCCGACCCCGAGCTCGTATATGTCGCGAGCAGCCACTTCGACTCGGTCGAGCGGGGTCCCGGAGCCGACGACAACTCCTCGGGAGCTACCGCGCTGCTCGAAGCAGCGCGCGTGCTCAAGGACCACCCGATGCCGGCTACGATGGAGCTCGCGTTCTTCACCGGCGAAGAGGCGGGGCTGAGGGGCAGCCGCGAGTACGTGCGTCGCGCGGGCGAGAGCGGAAAACACATCGCCGGCGCGCTCAACAACGACATGATTGGATGGGCGAACGACCATCGTCTGGACAACACCATCCGGTACTCGAACCCGGGCATCCGCGACATCCAACACGCCGCCGCGATCCAATTCTCAGACCTGATCACGTACGACGCGCTCTACTACAAGAGCACGGACGCCGCGGCGTACTACGAGGCCTACGGCGACATCGTGGGGGGCATCGGCTCCTATCCCGTTCTCGGCAACCCCCACTACCATCAGGCGCACGACCGTCTCGAGACCATCAACCAGCAGCTCGTCGCGGAGGTCTCCAAGACTACCGCCGCGACGCTCATGCTACTCGCGTCGAGTCCCGCTCGGGCCACCGGGCTCGTCGTCGCCGACGGCACGGCTATTTGGGAGGCCTCACGCGAGTCGGGCGTCTCGGGCTACGAGGTGCGCTGGCAGACCGACCAGGGTTGGCGCAGCGAGCAGGTTACCGACAACCGGTCGGCGCTTGCCGGTGTTCGGGCCGGCGGAGCCGTGGAGGTACGAGCGGTGCACGAGCGGGGCACCGTGGGATGGGACTGGGCACGGGCGCGCGCACCCGGCTGACCGCTAGGCCCCTACCGACCCTCCTGCAGCCACTCGAAAGCTTGGCCGCGGTCAAGGAGGGGCGGCTCGGGATCCCGGTCACGGCGGCGAAAGCGCCCCCGCTGTCCAGGAGATCGTTGGCAGCGTCGGACGGAGTCAGAACCGCTACTCGGGTCAGGATGTCTTGACGTTCCCCGAAGAACTCGCCGACTAGTCTGAGGTCGTCCGGCGACTTCTTCTCGAGGCCTGCTGCACCACTCAAGTCGAGCAAGACAGCTACCGGGTTAGGCACGTCGTCGGAGGCGGAGCCCCCGCTCACCGGCCCGACTCAACTCACCGGCGGTGTAGTCGCCGTCGACGGTCACCACGAGCCCCTCGTCCCGCATCCGCGTGAATACCGGCATGGCTATGTCGCTCCCAACGATGGTGTGGTCATCTCCCCAGTCGCCCCGAGACCGCGTCCCATTCTGTACGCAGCGTCTCCAACATATCGGTCAGGAACACGCGCTGAGACGCTTGATCCGCGGAAAGCGGTCCGATCCAGCCCTGCGCGGAGCTGCGCAGCCTTCCCAGTCGGCCGCTAAGCTCCCCGGTTTCACGCGCCAAGTCACGCAGCTCGGCCGCGAGCGGTTGGTCGTCGTCGTCCAGACTCTCGGCGGCCTGACCCACCTCGCGGTTGAGTGCCCTGGCCGCCGAGACTACTTCGCCGAGCTCGAGCAGCATCTCCGTCCACTGACGCCGCACGAGCGGGTCGACCTCGATGCGAGGGTCTTCCTTCACCCGCACCGTCTGTTCGTGCAGGTCGTTTCCTACGCTCAGTCGAACCGTGTAGAGGCCTGGTACGACCCAGGGGCCGATGTTGCCTCCGCCGAAGCCACCGCGACCGCCGCCGCCGCCTCCACTGCTGCCGTGGCGCAAGTTCCACACAGCGCGATTCACTCCTCGCTCGCCCGCAGCACTCACCGTGGCGACTTCCTCGCCCGACGCATTGTGCACGGTGATCGCGACGTCCTCGCCGGCGCTACCCAGCCAGAAGTCGATGATGGCTCCAGCCGGCGGATTCTCCCCTTCGAAGATCATGTTGCCGGTGTGGCCGCGATCGCCACGGTACCGGATCTGTTCGGCGGGCTCGATGCTGAAGAGGTGAGACGCTGATGCCGCGATCGCTGATGTCATCTCCTGCAGCGCGTTCACTTGGTCCAAAATCCAGATGCCGCGCCCGTGCGTGCCGAGCACGAGGTCGTTGTCGCGTGGGTGAATGACCAGGTCGTTCACAGCGAGCGTGGGGAGGCCAGCCACGAGCTCAACCCAATTCTCTCCACCGTTCCACGACCACCAGACCCCGAATTCGGCTCCTAGCCAGAGCACGTCGGGGTTGCGTGGGTCCTCGCGGACCGTGCGCAATACGCGCTCGCCCGGCAGGTCCCCGGTTATGGCGCTCCAGGTGATGCCGTCGTCCTCGGAGCGCCATAGATAGTTGGCGTTGTCGTCGTTCCTGTAGTTGTTGGCAGCCACGTATACGCGGCCCGAGACGGTCTTGGAGGCGAAGACGTGGTTCACCCACATCATGTCGGGAGCCCCTGGGAGCGACGACGTCACGTTTTGCCAAGAGTGGCCGTCGTTGGTCGAGACCTGCACCTGGCCGTCGTCGGTCCCGACGTAGAGCACTCCAGGTGTGAACTCGGATTCGGCGATCGCGGTCAGGGTCGGCCAGTAGGGCGCACCGTCGTCGAGCGACAAGACGAACGAGTCTGGCTTCTGCCCCATGATCTCGAGCGTGCGACGGTCGGTTCCGGTGGTCAGGTCGCCCAGCGCCTGCCACTTGTCTCCACGGTCTGTGCTCTTGAAGAGCTGGTCGAGACCCGCGTACAAGGTGTTTGGGTCGTGCGGGCTGATGATGAAGGGCCCCTCCCAATTGCCCGGTGTCATCGCGTTGCCGAGCCGCTGTTCGGGGTCCTCTAGGTCTGGCCAAGTGGTCCAGTTTCGCCGCCCACCAATGAACCCCTGCGACTGGTCAGGGCGAATGTTTCGGCTCGCTCCGGTCACCATGTCATTTCTCGTGAGCCCGAGGTATTGGCTCTCGGCGTACAGGATGCGGTTGTTGGTCGTATCGACGAGACTCAAGAAACCGTCCCCGCCGCCCCACTTGGTCCAGTCCTCGTTGAGGATTCCTTCGGAGCGGTAGACTGCGCTGGGTCCTTTCCAAGAGCCGTTGTCTTGCAGACCGCCGTACACGTTGTACGGGTGCGCCGTGTCTACGGAGACGCGGTAGTACTGGCTGAGCGGAAGCGTCGTGACATAGAGGAAGTGATCACCACGGTCGTAGCTGATGCCGAGACCGCCGTCGTCGGCCTTCATGACGTGATTCGAGTTGCTCGGGTTGACCCACACGAAACGGTCATCGCCGTGTGTGCGGTGTGCTCGCGGCGAGGTGAATGTCTTCCCGGCGTCGTCCGAATAGCTGTACGCGTTCAGCATGTAGACGCGCTGGTCGTCGTTCGGGTCCACGAGCGGCTGACTCGCGTACATCGGGCGGGGGTTCCAGTCGCTTTGGAACGTCCACGACTCACCGTGATCCTCGGAACGGTAGAGGCCGGCGAGGCGCTGCTCGTAGGCAGTTGAAGCGTTGAAGCGCTCACCCTGCTCGACGCTGACGTAGAGGATTCGTGGATCTGCGTCGTAGACCGTGATGCCGATGCGGCCTATGTCCCCGGTCGGCAGTCCGTTGTCGAGCCCGCTGTTGGTGAGCTTGGCCCAGGTATCGCCGCCGTCCACGCTCTTGTAGAGCCCGCTACCGGCCCCCCCCCCGTGGAAGCCCCAAGGTCGTCGTTGGCGCTGATACATCGCGGCATACATGACGCCTGGCGCCTTCGGATCGAGCGCGACGTCGACGGCCCCCGTGAGCTCATCCACCCACAGCACCCGATCCCAATTCTCGCCGCCGTCGGTGGACTTGTAGAGCCCGCGTTCCTCATTCGGTCCCCATAGATGTCCCATGGCAGCCACAAACACGATGTTGGGGTCGTCGGGATGCAGAATGATGCGACCGATGTGGCGGCTGTCTCGAAGACCCATATTGCGCCACGTCTGGCCTCCGTCCGTGGACTTGTAGACCCCGTCACCCCAGGAGGAGCTTTGCCGGCTCGCTCGCTCGCCGGTGCCAACCCACACGACGCTGGTATCGCGCTGGTGCACGACCACGTCCCCAACCGAATGCGTGGCCTCGTTTTGGAACACCGGGGCGAAGCGCACGCCGTTGTCGGTCGTCTTCCACACTCCGCCCGTCGCCGATGCGAGATAGAAGACCCGGGGATCCATGTTCACCACGGCGAGGTCGACTACGCGTCCGCTCATCGTGGCCGGCCCGATGTTCCGAGGCACGAGTCCCGCCAGTTCATTGCTCGTGATCTGGGCGTTGACTGATGAGGGATCGATCGCGATGGCCAACAGGACGACGAGTAGTCGCAGCTTCGATGTCATTCATTTTCTCCGGTGCGCGCTTTGCCGGCGCCAAAGGGGCCAAAAGCGGACGGAGAAGATGTTCGAGCTTTCAGGGGGGAGCAAGAATCCTGAGCCTGGATTTGCTATTGTCCGGTACGGCTCATCGTCCACCTGAACCCTTCTAGCCCGAATCCGCCATGCTTCTGAAGCGCTTCTACGACATCAAGCTGGCCCAGGCGTCCTACATGATCGGATGTCAGGCGACCGGAGAGGCGATCGTCATCGATCCGCATCGCGATACCGACATCTACTTGCGAGCGGCGAAAGAAGAGGGCATGGAGATCGCCTACGTCTCCGAGACTCATATCCACGCGGACTACCTTTCGGGCTCGCGTCAACTCGCCGAGCAGACGGGTGCCGAGCTCGTGCTCTCCGGACATGGCGACGAGACCTGGCGGTACGGCTTCGTGGAGGAGGTCGGCGCGCGCCTCGTGCAGGATGGTGATCAGATCACGCTCGGCAACGTCACGATCGAGGTCCTGCACACGCCCGGCCACACCCCGGAACACATCTCGTTCCTGGTCACCGACGGCGCGGCGTCCAGCGAGCCCGTGGGTGCGCTGACCGGCGACTTCATTTTCGTGGGCGATGTCGGGCGCCCCGACCTGCTAGAGAAGGCTGCGGGCTTTGCCGACACGATGGAGGCCAGTGCCCGGGTGTTGTACGGTTCGCTGCAGCGATTCCGCGAGCTGCCATCGTACCTGCAGATCTTCCCGGGGCACGGTGCCGGCTCCGCGTGTGGAAAGGCGCTCGGCTCGGTGCCTTCGACCACGCTCGGATACGAGCAGCTCGCGAACTGGGCGTTTCGGTGTGAGACCGAGGACGACCTCGTTGCCGAAGTGCTCCAGGGACAACCAGAGCCGCCCGTTTATTTCGCCGAAATGAAGCGCATGAACCGAGACGGTCCTGCGCTGCTCGACGGGCTCCCTGAGCCGCGGCGCATCGCCAACGACGTGCTCGCGCCCTTGGTCGAGGACCGTGAAATCATGCTCGACGTACGCTCTCGAGCCGACTTTGCGACCGGCCACATTCCGTCCTCGATCAACGTGCCGCTCACGAGCTCGTTTCCCACCTCGTGCGGCTGGCTGCTGCCGTACGACCGACCGATCTATTTGGTCGCAGATGGGGATGAGCAGGCGCGCGAGGCTGCGCGTGATCTGGCCTTCATCGGCATAGACGCGTGCGAAGGATACTTCGATGTGGCCGCTATCGATGCCTGGGGCGGGGAGCACGGAGGACTCGAGACGACCGCGGTCCTCGACTGGGCAGAGGCTGAGCGGGCCGTGCTCGAGGAGGACGCGTTCCTGCTCGACGTGCGCAACGCCACGGAGTGGGATCACGACCATGTCCCCTCAGCGCATCACCTGCACCTGGGCTATCTGCGGGATCGCATCGACGAAGTCCCGCGTGACCGGCCCGTATTGCTCTATTGTGGTACCGGAAACCGGTCGGCCATCGCAGCCAGCGTGTTGCAGGCCGAAGGATTCGCGGACGTCCGCAATATCGACGGCGGGATGCTCGATCGGATGCGAAGAGGTCTACCGACAGTTCCCTCGCGTTAGAAGCGGGAGATGCCCTAGATCGGGGCGTCCCCCTCCCTAGTGCCATGAAGATTCCCAGGTCAGAATGTCCGATTCGGACGAGAAAAAGGAGTTGAGCGGGTCGTCACACCAGCCCGCGCCACCAAGCGATGGTGAGGGGCGGGTCGACTCCGCGGCCGACGACCTGACCTGGCAAGCGGTGCCGGAAGAGCCATCCCGGGGAGCCGAGCCTGACAACAGGATGGATGCCGATCCGGACGCATTGGTTTCCGCACTCGATAGGTTCTTGGCCACCCCCGAGCTGGAACGTGAGGGCCAGGCGAGCGAAATCCGGGAGTTGGTAACCGCGCTTCGCGAGGCGAACGATCCGGCGGGGGCTGACAAGCTGCTACATCATGCCGAAGACCCGAGCCAGCGCGCCGAATAGGATTGGAATCTCGCGCAGCGCCTGAAGCGGGGACGGAAACGGGTCCTGCGCGGAGTGCCCGAACAGCCGTGTGACCGTCGCATAGGCTTTCGCCTGGGGAGGTAACGCCTGCCGCAGCCGAAATCCCTCCGAGAAGGGGATGAGATGGTCGAATCGCCCATGGAGGATATGGACCGGGCACGCGACGTCAGACAGTGACTGCGCAGGATCCATGTGCGGCTGTACTCGCTTTCCGCCTTCGGTGAGCAGCGCCGCCATCTCTGCTCCCCGCGCCGCGTCGGGTTGGCGGTTGGAGGGAGGCGCGATCAGGTCGAACAGCTCGCGACGATCGGGCGCGAGCCCCGCGGCCATCTGGACTTTGGCGAGGTCGTACTCCGGGCTCCACGCCGGGGCCCCGGTATCTCCGGCCAAAAGGGCGAGTCGCCGGAGTGCGTCTGCCACGTCGACCGCGTCCTCGTAGCCGGCGGCGTCGGTGAGATAGTTCGCAGCCACAATCCAACGGCCGTACGGGTCGGGTCGCAGAGAGAAGGCGTCACCGTTGTGCTCGTGTTCGCCGGTCATCATGAAGTGGATCGTCCGCCCGAGGTCACAATATCCCCCGAAGCTCACCGCGCCCGCGATATCGGATCGGAGCCCGGGATCACCCGCCGCTGCGACGGTGTGCGGCGCACCAAAGGAGAACCCGACCAGCCCGAATCGACCTTTATGCACATCTGGATGCGTCCTTAGGGCATCGATTGCGCTGCGGATGGTGGGAGCCGTCAGATGTGGTGCCAAGTTGAGTTGTCGCCATTCGGGCACCTCCGGAATGATGACCACGGCGCCTGTCGAGGCGACCGAACGGGCGAACCGAACCAATTGGGCGTGCGCCCGGCCAGCCCGCGTAATACCATGCATCACGACCCACGCGGGCAGCGCCGAAGCCGGGGCTCTGGGTCTCAGAAGCGTCGCGGGAATGCTCGTGCCGTCCCGGTCCAACATGATCTCGTCTTGCAACAAGTCATCTCGGCCTGTCAGCCAGGTCCGAGCGTACCGGAGGGTGCGGGGAAACGATATCGCCATGGCGAAAGCTACCCGCGGGGCGACTCGCATCGCCAGCAGGCGGACGACGTAGACGAGCAGGAGAGATGACGTACGCTTGCTCCCGGCGCCTCTGGCCGGCATCATCTGCGCTCGGTAAGCCCAGCCAACAATGGAGGACCATCATGAAGCGCGCATCGTTGTTCTTGGCGTTTCTGGCCATGCTCGTCGCGGTACCTGCTGCGGCTCAGGACGGCCCCCGCATCGCGCACCAGGCCCGGCAGGGGCGACCGTTCAGTCCTGCCATCCAGGTTGGCGACACGTACTGGCTCTCGGGCAAGATCGGGGCTTCCGGCGAGACGCGGTCATTGGCCGAGGGGCGGGTCGCGGTGGAGACGCACAACATCATGCGCTCCTTCGAGGAGTTGCTCGAAGAGCTGGGCATGACGCTCGAAAACACCGTGCGCGCGGTTGTCTACCTCGCCGATATCGATGACTTCGGTGAGATGAACGAAGCCTACACGTCCTACTTTCAGTCCTTCCCGGCACCGTCTCGGGTCACGGTGGCCGTAGCTGGCCTGGTGGCGGGAGCGTCCATCGAGATCAGCTTCATCGCGGTGAAGAACTAGGAGAACGACCTTCCGGGCTCGGACCGATGTCCTTAGACCGTAGAAGCTTTCTCTCCGTCCTAGGGGGAGCCACGCTGACGTGGCCGAGGACGGTGGAAGCGCTCGCACAGCAACTCGCCCCGGGCGGTGCACCTACGGATGAGCCGTTTTGGGGACTCGTGCGCGCCCAGTTCCTGATCCCGCCGGACCGCATATATCTCAACAACGGTACGCTGGGCCCGTCTCCACACATCGTTGTCGATGCGGTGACCGAGCACACCCGTCGCGTAGCCATGACGTACCCGCCCGGAGTCGCTTGGGACGATCTCAAGCAGTCGCTCTCCTCCTTGCTGGGTGGAGACGCCGATGGCTTCGTCTTCCCCCGCAATACGACCGAGGCGATGAACTTCGTCGCGCACGGCATCGAGCTCGCGCCCGGAGACGAAGTGCTCACGACCGACCATGAGCACATCGGAGGCCTCGAGCCCTGGAGGCTAGTGACGACCCGCCAGGGCCTTCCGCTGCGCGTGGTGGCTTTGCCCGTCCCGGCGCTCTCCCCAGACGAATTGCTCGAGGCGGTGTGGTCCGGTGTCACCGACCGGACCAGGGTGATGTGCGTATCGCATCTCACGTTCACAACGGGCACGATCCTTCCGATCCGCGAGCTCGCCGACCGCTGTGCCGAACGAGGCATCGTGCTTGCGGTTGACGGGGCGCACCCGCCGGGCATGATGCGACTCGATCTGGGCGAACTCGGTGGTGACTTCTATGCGAGCTCGCCCCACAAGTGGCTGCTCGCGCCTCAGGGTACGGGGCTTCTCTACATCAGCGAGGGATGGCGCGAGCGGTTGTGGCCCACGCTCGCTTCAGGCGGCTGGGACGACCTCTCGCTGGGGGCGCAGCGATTCAACCACATGGGCACCATGGACGAGTCCCGGTTGGCCGGCCTGTTGGCCGCCTGCGAGTTCTTTCTGGCCATCGGCATGGATCGTGTAGAGGGTCGCGTCCGCTACTTGCAGGGACTGCTGCAAGACGGCCTGGCGTCGATCTCGGGCGTCACGCTGGCAACACCTTCGGACAACAATATGCGCGCAGCGATGATCTCATTCCAGATAGAGGGGGTGGAGTCGTCGGCGCTCCAGGGTCACCTTTCGCGCACCGCGCGCATTCGGACGAGAGTGATCGGAGAGTACGACTACGGTTGGATGCGTCTCTCCACTCACATCTACAATGGCCCGGACGAAATCGAGCGCGTATTGGAGCTGCTGTCCGGCGTAGCTCGCAGCGGCATCCCAGCCAGGGGATAGGTCAAGGGTGGAGACCCAGATGGGCGAGATGAACGAGTACAAGCCCGCGTACGGCGCTGCCGCGATCGTGGGCGTGTGCATTCTCATCGTATACGTGCTCACTCTTGCGCCCTCTACGACTTTTTGGGACGCCAGCGAGTACATTGCCACGGCTCACATCCTGGGAATCCCTCACCCACCGGGAAACCCGCTTTTCGTGGTGCTCGCCAGGACCTGGAGCCTGCTCTTGGCGCCTCTCGGGCTGCCCGTAGCGGTGCGCATCAATCTACTCGCCGCAGTAACCAGCGCGGCGGCTTCCAGCTTCCTGTTCTTGGTTGCGCACCGGGTGATCTCCAGCTTCTTCGACGCACGACGGTTCGCGATTGCTGGTGCTGCCGCGGCCGCGCTCATTGGCGCCACCGCGTTCACCGTTTGGGGCCAGTCCACGGTGAATGAGAAGGTGTACACCATCAGCGTGCTCATCATCGCGGCTGTGAGCTGGCTCGCCGTGCGCTGGCGGGATCAAAAAGACGTTGCCGGCGGTGAGCGCTATCTGCTGCTGGCCATCTTCTTGATGGCGCTCGGTTCGACGAACCACCTCATGTCGGTGCTGCCGGCGCCAGCGCTCGGGATCTTGATCTTGATGACCGCGCCGGCCGTCCTACTCCGCAAGTCGTTTCTCGTTCGCGTTGTGCCGCTCGTGCTTCTCGGACTGTCGTTCAATTTCGTGCTTCCTGTGCGTGCCGCGCTCGATCCGATCATCAACGAGGGTGCTCCGACTTGTGAGTCCCTCGTGGGCGCGGCTCAGGCAATTTACACGAACGGAAAGTCGGGCTGTCCGATGTTGGCGGACAACTTGACGCGCAAGCAATACCAAACGCCTCCGGTTACGCAGCGCAAGGCTCCCTTCCGCGCCCAGGCGGCCATGTACCTGCAGTACTTCGATTGGCAGTGGGCTCGGGGGGCGGATGCGTCCGAGCTTCCGGGAACGGTGAGGGTGCCGTTTTCCCTTCTCTTCGCCGCGTTGGGAGCTTTGGGGCTTTACGCTGCCTGGCGGGCCGACCGGGCGATCTTCTCGTACCTACTCGTGCTCTTAGGGACTTTGTCCGTCGGGCTCGTCATCCAGTTGAACTTCAAGTACGGATACTCCCTATCACCGGAAATCACCGACCGGGTACTGTACCATGAGGTACGCGAACGAGACTACTTCTACGTCGGCAGTTTCTTGCTGTGGGGATCGTTGGCGGGCATAGGACTGGCTTGGGTCTGGCATGCCCTCGCGGGCGCGGCAGGTGGCGTTCGCCGGTACACCCGCTCGGCGCCGGTTCTGCTCATCGCGGTGATTCCCCTCATCATGAATTGGAGTTGGGTGTCCCGAGCCGGCGACTACGCGGCCCGCGACTGGGCGTTCGACCTGTTGATGAGTGTTGAACCGTATGGCGTGCTCTTCACCGACGGAGACAACGACACGTTCCCCCTCTGGTATTTGCAGGAGGTCGAGGGCATCCGTCAGGACGTGACCGTCATCGTGGGTCAATACCTGATGACCACGTGGTACCCGAAGCAGTTGCAGGCACTGACTCGCCCCGACCGTCAGCGGGTGTTCGATCCGGAGCTGGCGCCAGGCCTCTTCACGGATCCCGGCCTGCCCACGGAACCGATCGTCGACCTCTCGGCGGAGCAAATGGATCAGGTCGCTGCGGCGCGCCTGCAGGAGGACCTGCCGATTTCATTCCCCGGAATCGTGGTGCGCTATCCTGCCGACATGATCCTCGACCGCGCGCACCAGCTCGCGCTCTCGATCATTCACGACTCGATCGATGAGCGTCCGATCTACTTCGCTTCGGCTGGAGGCATGATGGGCGAGTTGGGTCTCGAGCGGTGGGGGGTGCGTCACGGGCTCGTGGTGAAGCTCGAAATGCGGTCCCTCGACGCGGTGCTGCCCGCCAACTGGGTGCAGGGCAGCGATGACCACGGCGGAGTGTGGTACGACATCGATCGGTCGCTCGAGCTGTATGAGAACGTGTACGAATTCCGGGGCATCAGGGAGCGAGCCATCTGGTCGGACCGCTCCACGCTGAACATTCCGTGGCAGTACTTCGCGATGGCGCTGCAGTTGGCGGACGTCGCACGAGTGGCGGGCCGGGACCCGGAGTTGGTGCGGCGCCTAGAGGACGACTCGCTCAGCTTCCAGATCGTGGCGCAGGGCGGAGTGCGAGGGACGCCAATCCAGTAGGCTCCTAGCCTTGCTACCCGTCACTCCCGTTCTCATAGGCTGCCGCGTCCAGTAGAGCCTTCATCCGCTGCACCTCGTCGGCCTCGAGTCTGCGTCCCGACACGAGGCGAGCGAGCGCCATCTCGGTGGAGCCCTGAAAGATCGTATCGACGATCCGCCCGAGCGCGCGTCCGCCGACGTCGGCGGGCTTCACCACTGCAAAGTACCTGTAGGCTCTCCCTTCCTACTCGTGGCGTACCATTCCCTTTTCTTCCAGAATCTGGAGCATCTTTAGAACGCCAGTATATCCCAGCAGGTGCGGCAGGTCCTCCCGAACCTCCGCGACCGTTCCGGATCCTTCCCCCCACAGGATGTTCATGATGTCGAACTCCCGTTCGGTGAAGGTGCGACCCTTGGCCATGCCTCCCCCCGTCCCGTCCTCTTCGATGCACCATTAGGCGATAGGCTCGCCCCGCGCGCGCCACGTATTACTTCATACGAACGACTTCGTATGCCATAACAGACGTTCGCGAGCCAACGAGCGACACGTGCGGGCGTGTGCCCCGATGGCCTGCACGTTCGGGGGAACTCCGGTGGGATGTGCGGGTGCAACCCACCATGGATCATCCCGAGTTGTCCCGCAGCGAGCTTCATCGCTATGCCAGGCACATCGCCTTGCCCGAGGTCGGCCTCGAAGGGCAGCTCCGACTCAAGGCGGGGCGAGTGCTTTGCGTGGGTGCGGGGGGGTTGGGATCGCCGCTGGCGCTTTACCTGGCGGCTGCGGGGGTCGGCACGATCGGCATCGTCGACTTCGATGACGTGGACGCGAGCAATCTGCAGCGCCAGATCCTACACGGCACCGGAGACGTCGGAAGGCACAAACTGGACAGCGCCGCCGATCGGCTCGAGGACGTCAACCCGCACGTCGAAGTCGTCGGACACCCACAGCGTCTCACGTCCGAAAATGCGCTCGAGATCCTGAAGGGATACGACGTGGTCGTCGACGGCACCGACAACTTTCCGACCCGGTACCTCGTCAATGACGCATGCGTGCTTCTCGGCACTCCGAATGTCTATGGCTCCGTTTTCCGCTGGGAGGGGCAAGTATCGGTGTTCGCCACGAAGGGCGGGCCCTGTTATCGCTGTTTGTTTCGCGAGCCGCCCCCGCCCGGGCTTGTGCCCAACTGCGCCGAGGGTGGCGTGCTGGGCGTCCTTCCAGGAATCATCGGATCGATGCAGGCGATGGAGACCATCAAGCTCCTGCTTGGTAAAGGCGTGGGTCTGGCGGGTCGTCTGCTCATTTTCGACGCCCTTGAGATGACCTGGCGTGAGATTGCGCTTCGACGCAATCCGGAGTGTCCGGTGTGCAGCGACTCGCCCACACAGACTGGTCTGATCGACTACGAACTGTTTTGTGGAGTTACGCGTCCCGGCGAGGGCTCGCTACACTCGGCGGAGGACTTCGAGGAGCTCGATGCCGCGTCGGTTGCTGCGCTCCTTGCTTCCGACACCCCTCCGTACCTGATCGACGTGCGAGAGCCCTGGGAGTGGGCGGTGAGCAGTTTGGCCGAGCGAGGCGCGCGGCTGATCCCGCTCGCGGAATTGGGCGACCGCTTGGGGGAGGTGCCCAAGGAGACGCCCGTGGTTGTGTATTGCCGCAGCGGCCAGAGGGGCCAGAGCGCCGCCCGGCAGCTCGTCGCTGGAGGTTACGGGCCCGTAAGCAACCTCTCGGGAGGGCTTCTCTCTTGGGCGGAGTCGGTCGAGCCGGGACTGCCCGTGGTGTAGGAACCTCCGGGGGCCCGTTCCTTGCTGGGTCACGCTCTCGGGGACACACTTGAGTACCGGCTGAACACCAATTTCAAGGACGACTCAATGCGACGTACCGCGCTTCTGGCGCTTGTTGCTCTTGTGCTACCCGCAGCCCTGAACGCCCAGGCCCGCCTCATGGTAGGCGGCGGAATCAGCAACCCCCTCGGTGATTTCGCCGATGCCGTGGACGCGGGCAAACATGGCCGCGTCGGGCTCCAGGTTGGTGTGCCAGTGTTCCCGGTCTCGGTCCGGGCCGAAGGTGAAGTCCACAGCTTCTCCGAGGCGACGGGCGGCGAAAAGGCCCAGTTGATCAACGGCACGATCAGCGGCGTGCTCTCCTTGGGCGGACTAGGGCTCTCCCCCTACGTCCTGGCCGGTCTCGGCAGCTACCGCTACGACGACAGCGCGACGGCTGACGCCGTGGTCAACCGAGGCTACCATGGTGGCCTGGGCGCGAGCATCGGGGCGCTGGGCTTTGGTGGGTTCGCCGAGGCCCGGTATGTGAAGATCCAGGGGGACGGCGGCGATCGTAACTATGTTGCGTTGACGGTCGGGTTTCGCTTTTAGGGAGGACGAGCCACCTCGCGGATCGCGTTGCGTGCCCTCTGGGTGCGCACAGTCGACGCTGCTTGGACACTACTCATGAGACGTTTCTCATTGGCCCTCGTTGCCCTCGCGCTGGTGGTCTCCACATCGCTCGCGGGGTGTGGCCAGCAGGAGGCACCGGTGCGGCTCGAGCAAGAAGGCGCGCTTGTCGTGGACGGTGCGCAGCTCCAATACCTGGTCGCGGGAACGGGTGCGCCTATCGTGATTCTGCATGGGGGCCCGGGGATCGGTGTCGGATACCTGCTAGCTGAGTTAGATGCTCCGGGGTTTCCGCCCGAGGGCCTGAAATGGGTCGCCTATGATCAGCGTGGCAGCGGCCGCTCCACCGGCGCAGAAGACCCGTCCAAGTTGACCATGGACCGCTTCGTCGAGGACCTCGAGGCGATTCGGGCAGCGACGGGTCAAGAGCGTGTCACGTTGATGGGGCACTCGTTCGGGGGCCTGCTGGCGCTGCACTACGCGCTGAGGTATCCGGACCGCGTAGCTGCGATGATCTTGATCGATCCCGAACCGGCGAGCCGGGCGCTCTGGGCAGAGCATGAGGACATCGTCGAGTCTCGGCTGACGGAGGAGAACCGCATGATCATGCAGTCGATTTCGACCAGCGAGAACTGGCAGCTCGATCCAATCCAGCTGGAGAACTACCACTTGGCGCGGTTCCAGGCGTTCTTCGGAAAGAGGGAGGCATCGGTCCGCCTGCAGCTCGGGTTACCTCAGGGCGTGTACGGCAACTTCCCTGCGACGGCAGTAGCGATGCGAGAAAACCTGGGCGACTGGGATCTCTTCGACTCACTCGGGCGTCTCGACACCCGCACGCTCATCCTCACGGGCGATCAAAGCGTTTTTCCGTCACACGCCCACGAGCGGCTCGGGGACGCCCTCCCGAGGAGCGAACTGGTAGTGCTCGCCGGAGTCGGTCACTTCCCGCACATGGAGGACAAGGCCGGCTTCGCGGAAGCCGTGAGCCGGTTCCTGAACAGCGTGACGGCCGACGCGGTCCCGGGGGCGTAGGACCGAGCTTCCTAGTTGGCAGCTTTCTGCTTTTGGTAGTGCCTCGCTGCTTTGGCGCGGTTTCCGCAAGTGGCCATCGAGCACCACCGCCGCCGCCCGTTCTTGCTGGTATCGAGGAACCAGAGTACGCAACGCTGCGAGCCGCATTGTCGGATTCGTCGGCGATCGGCCTCCGTGAGCAGCGTCGCAGCAGCTAATGCGATCGGTGAGAGGGCCGCGAGCGAGTCAGGGGCAGTGCCTAGCTTGACCAAGGTCAACCGTTCCCCGTCATGCACGAGCTGTACCGTCGAGCGACTCGCCTCCAGGACACGGTTGAGCGCGTACAGGACCCGCGGCGGTACCGTCTCGCAGCGGCCATGAGCCTCGACCGCGGTGAGGATCCCATCCCGGAGACGGCGGGCCTCATCGAACAAGAGCCGCGCAGCCGGCGGTGATGCTTCGACATCGATCCCATGCGCGTGCAGGCCGACGCTGACGAGCCACTCACGCAGCTCTTCCGGGGTCGAAAGGAGATCGGTCGCTCGGCCGTTCACGTACGTCCGAGTGTTCAAGAAGTCGAGGGCGACATTGTCTGTGTCCATGCTCCCACTCCAATATGTGCGATAGTCCCACCGTTAAAATATTAATAGAAGGTTATAAAGATATACTAACTATCTAACATATATTACTAGGTTAGAATATACCACAAAGACACGGCATCTGACCATCAACGTGTGGTCTTGGGCACCCTCGCGCACACGTGCCCGTGCTGTCATGCTCTATGCTTGCAGCGGCGAAGGCGGGGTTTCAGACGGAGATGCTGTCATGGGCCGAATACGAATGATGTCGGGGAGGGCCGTGGCGCCCGCTTTTCATGGCCAGCCGAAGCGATCGAGGTCGACTCGTCCGCGAGCGTTGAACACGATGCCTTCGGCCTCGAGCAAGTTGCGCTGGATCTTCTCGAAGGCCGTGCCGCCGGCACGTGGGCTGACTTCTCCCCTAGCGTTGATCACCCTGTGCCAGGGCACGTCGTGATCGTCAGGCAAGGCCGCCATCGCATACCCTACCTGCCGGGCGCGACCCGGCAGCCCCGCCTCCGCGGCGACCGCCCCGTAGGTCGTGACCCGCCCGGCCGGAACCTTGCGCGCGATGGCGTAGAAATCGTCGTAGGAAGACATGAGCACGCACGCTGGGGCGGACGCGAACGGTCCGCAATGATCACCACCTCGCTACACTCACACGCTTGATAGGTACGATGGAGCCATGGAAGAGTTGAGATATCCAATCGGCCGCTTCGAGTCGCGGCAGCGCCCCCTCACGAGCGAGGAGCGCACGCAGATGATCGACACGATCGAGGCGCATCCCGCGAACATGCGAGCGGCGGTGGCAGGGCTGAACGACGAACAGCTGGACACGCCCTACCGGGACGGTGGTTGGACTGTGCGTCAGGTCGTTCACCACGTCGTCGACTCGCACATCAACTCTTATGTGCGTTTCAAGCTGGCGGTCACGGAAGACCAGCCGACCATCGGCACGTACGAGGAGGCCCAGTGGGCGGAGCTACCCGAGGCGAGGTCCGCGCCGGTGGAGATGTCGCTGGCGATCCTGGAGGCGCTGCACACGCGGTGGGTCACGATGCTACGTGCGTTCGACGCCGATCACTTCACGCGTTTGCTACGGTACCCCGACGTGGGGGTGGTCTCGGTCGACGTCCTGCTGGAAATCTACGGCTGGCATTGCCCGCATCACGAAGCGCACGTGACGCGCTTGAAGGACCGCATGGGCTGGTAGTGAAACGGCCCGCCGGACAGTTGCCGGGCGGGCCGTTCGAGTTTTTGTTACGGTCGGTTGTGCGGCGGTGCCCTACAGGTGCGACACGTCCATCTGTGGCTCGAAGATGATCGCGTGAATGTCGGTATCCCCGATGTTCTCGACGGTGTGGGTCCACTCCTCGTGGTGCATGACGTGCCCATCCGGAATGTCGGCCTCCATCGATTCGTCGCCCACATCGATGCGCACTTCGCCGCCCTTGATGAAGTACACGGTCTCGACTGGATGGGAGTGCTGGGTGTCCTTGTGACCGGCCGGAAGCGTCATCTCGACGACGCGTAGAGTTTCGTTGTCGAACAGCGTCTTGTAGTAGTTCGGGGATACCTCGCAGGGGTCGATGTACGCCATGGGGCTCTCCGTTGATTTCACGCAATGGGACGGCCGATTCTTGGAGGCGCAGAGTAGGGACTCGTCCCTAGAATCTCAAGATTTCATGTTAGGCTTCTTGGCCAGTCGCCACTTGACCGCTTGTCCGGTGCGAGTACCCTTCGGCGCATGAGCGCTCTTGTCGAAGAACTCCGCTGGCGCGGGCTGTTGCAGGACATGACCGAAGGCGCAGCCGAGCATTTGGCTGAGGCGCCCAGGAGTGGCTACATCGGCTTCGATCCCACCGCTTCGAGCCTCCATGTGGGCAACCTGCTCGTGGTCATGGATCTCGTGCACCTGCAGCGGCACGGTCACACGCCCATCGCCCTGGTTGGCGGCGGCACGGGACTCATCGGCGATCCGTCCGGAAAGGATGCGGAGCGCCAGCTGCTCACCAAAGAAGAGGCGGCTGAAAACGCCGAGGGCATCCGCAGCCAGCTAGAACACTTTCTCGACTTCGCGGTCGATCCGAATGCTGCGGTCATGCGCAATAACCTCGACTGGCTCAGTGAGCTCTCGCTGGTCGACTTCTTGAGGGACATCGGCAAGCACTTCTCGGTGAACCAACTGATGGCCAAGGAGTCGATGAAGCGGCGACTCGAGGATCCGGACGTGGGCCTTTCCTATACCGAGTTCAGCTACATCCTCATGCAGTCGTACGACTTCCTGGAGCTGTACCGACGGGACGGGTGCACGGTGCAATTCGGGGGTAGCGACCAGTGGGGCAACATCACGGCGGGCACGGATCTGATCCGGCGGGTCGATGGCGGGAAGGCGTTCGGCATCGTCTCACCGCTCATCACCAATGCCTCCGGCCGCAAGTTTGGAAAGACCGAGTCAGGCACCGTATGGCTCGACCCGGAACGCACGTCCCCCTACGCGTTCTATCAGTTCTGGTTGAACATCGACGACGCGGACGCAGTGAAGTGCCTCAAATACTTCTCGCTGCTTTCCAAAGAAGAGATTGCCGAACTCGAGGCGGCCACCGAAGCGGAGCCGTACAAGCGGGTGGCACAGAAGGCGCTCGGAGCGGACGTGACCCGTCGCGTCCATGGTGAGACAGGCCTCGCGAAAGCGTTACAGGCGACGGATGCGCTGTTCGGGGGGGACCTCGCTGGCTTGAGTGCCCCAGACATTGCGGATGTCTTCGGGGACGTTCCCTCCTCCGAAGTCGGTGCGGAGGCGCTCGCTGCCGAGGGCAAGCTGATCGTGGATCTTCTCGAAGAGTCCGGCGTCGCGACTTCGAAGGGAGACGCGCGCCGCTCGATCGAGGGGGGTGGCATCTACCTCAACAATCGTCGCATCGAGAGCACCGATTATCGAGTAACGGCCGAGGATGCCATCGAGGGGCGGTTTCTCGTGCTCCGGAAAGGCAAGAAGAATTATCACCTGACTGTGGTGAGCGAGGCACGCCACGCCTAAGTGGCGTGCCTCGCGTACCAGCCTACCAGATGGTAAGGCTACTTATTCCGGCGTTTTCGTGAACGGTCCAGCGGATGGCCTGGCCGGGTCCCACATTGATTCGGCCCGACTTCAGCACAACGCGTGACCCGACCGGATCGGCGATGAGTTCCAAACCAGAGGAGTGACTGTGGTGCCGCGGAATCTTGAAACGCCCAGTCGTGCCCGTCGTGACGAAGCCGAGTCGAGTTTTGGAGCTATTGATCGCGGAGTAGATCGTGATGTCGTTCCAGACGAGATTCGTCACTTCGACGGAGATCTCCGTGTCGGTAGGGGTGCCCTCCCATCGGGGGCTGGGGCTCATCGTTGCACAGCCAGCGCATACCAGTACCGATACTCCGAACAGCGTGCCTCGTGCGACGACCCCTTTCTTTGGGGTAAGCATGACCGAATCCTCTCTCCTACCGACCGCGAGCAGGGGTAGCTCCCCTCTCGATGAAGAGTATCGGCGCGTTGAGGAAGGATTCTTAGAGGGGTGATGGCATCTTAAGCGCGGTAAGGTGTGTTGGTTCGCTGGGAGGGAAAAAACAACCCCGCTCCGCGAAAGCGGAGCGGGGCGTCGCCGGTTGGTGGTTGTCGAGTGCCGAGCTCGTCAGAAACGGTCGGTGTTTGTCTTTTTTGGGCCCACCTCGATGACCAAGCCGTCCCGGCCTAGTAATAAGTATCGGGTTGAGCCGAGCCCGACTTGAGCGTGGCCTCCTCCAAGAGTTCCTCCACCATGGTGGCAAGCTCCCGGAGCTTGAACGGCTTGTTCATCGTGCGGGTTGCACCGAGCGCGCGCGCGACCGTCAGGTAGTCGCCGGCCGACCCTCGCCCGCCCCCGGAAATGGCCAAGATGGGGACCTGGTCGGAGAGTCGTCGAAGCCTGCGAATCGTTTCCATACACGCGGCACGCTACACGGTCACGATGAGCCTCTTCAACGATATTTTGAGCGCCTTTGGAGTCCTCGCGTTGCTGTTGTCTTCGCTGGGGACTTACGGCGTCATCGCCTACTCGGTGGCGTAGCGGCGTCAGGAGATCGGAGTGCGCATGACACTTGGCGCGGAGGCGCGCACGGTCGTGGGCATGATCGCGTTGCAAGGACTCAAGATGACCGTGCTCGGGCTGGCGATCGGGACAGTCCTGCTGGTGCCGCTGATGGTGCTGATCTCGAACGTGCTACGAGGGTTCTCGTTCGAGGCGGTCTCGCCCATGACGCTGGTGCCCGTAGTCTTGGTGCTCTTCGCGGTGAGCGCCGTGGCGAGCGTGGTGCCCGCGACCCGCGCGGCGACGGTAGATCCCGTTTCCGTCTTGCGGGCTGACTGAAACGAAAGAGACAAGACGCCGCGGCCGCGGCGTCCTGTCTCCATCCTAACGGTTGCCGGCTGGCTCCATCCGGTAGATTGCACTCGGACTACCGCCGCGATTCCCAATCGCGACATAGATGTAGCCATCTGGTCCCTGACGCACGTCCCGGACCCGGCCGAAGCCCTGGATGAGGGTCTCTTCGGCGACGACGTTCTGCCCGTCCACAGTCAGCCGAGCGAGCTGCATGCCTCCGAGACCCCCGACGAAGAAGTTCCCCCGCCAACCAGGAAACTGGTCGCCGGTGTAGATCATGAGTCCGCACGTCGCGATCGATGGCACCCAGAAATGCACGGGGTGCTCCATCGTCTCTCGCATCGTGCCCACGTGGATTGTGGAACCGCTGCCGTAGTTCACCCCGTACCCGATCACCGGCCACCCATAGTTGCGGCCGGGCTGGATGAGGTTGAGCTCATCGCCCCCCTGGGGGCCGTGCTCGTTGGCCCATAGGTCGCCGGTCACAGGGTGGATCGCGAGGCCCTGAGGATTCCTGTGCCCGTAACTCCAGGTTTCGGGCAGCACTCCCTCTTGCCCGACAAACGGGTTGTCGGCCGGGACGCGACCGTCGTCGTGCAGCCGAATGATGACCCCGTGGTGGTTCGAGCGGTCCTGGGCGGGGTGCGCCTCGAGGTCGCCCCTCGAGGGTGCCTGGCGGTCGCCGGCCGAGATGAAGACGTAGCCGCCGGCGAATGCGATCCGGGAACCGTAGTGCCCGTTTCTACCGCGGGCGACCGCTTCGAAGAGCTCTTCGACATCTGTCAGGGCATCGTTTTCGAACTTGCCCCGGATCAGCGTGGTCGTGGACTGATCGTCGGCCTGGGGCTTCGAAAAAGTGATGTATAGCCAGTGGTTGTTCGCGAAGTCCGGGTGTGGCTGAACGTCGAGTAGTCCGCCCTGACCCCGTGCGTGGACTTCGGGTATGCCAGGCACCGGGTCCGGCAACAGCTCACCGTCGCGCACGATGCGTAGGCGCCCCGGGCGTTCGGTAACCAGCATGTCGCCGTTAGGCAGCCAGGCCATCGACCAGGGCGTCTCGAACCCTTCCGCAACCGGGACCATCTGAAAGTCGTGCAGTGCCGACCGCTGGATCTGGGCGCCTGCTGGCGCGACGAAGAGCAGGCAAGAGCCGAGAGCAACGAGCGCGAAGCGAGTCCGCATCTAAACCACCTCTGTACGGGAGGTCGAAGGTCCCGAGAGCTTCCTCCAGGGACTGAGTGACATCAGGCTTTTGGGATCTACGGAAGGAGCCCGAATCCGTCAACGGGCGGTATCTTTCCTCAGCGCTACTCAAGGAGGAGTCTTGCCGGCCGAGGCGAAAGAGAAGGGCAAGGAAAAAAAGAAGAACCCGGCCGTCGAGTGGACGAAGTCCATCGTCATGGCGCTGGCTCTGTTCTTCGTGATCCGAACGTTTCTGGTGCAGACCTACGTGATTACGTCGGGCTCGATGGAGCGCACTCTGCTGGTTGGTGACATGCTGCTGGTAAATCGGCTGGCGATCGGCTCGCGCATCCCCGGCACACAGATCCGAATTCCCGGATACTCGAGGCCACATCGAGGCGACGTGCTGGTCTTCGACCCGCATCACGAGGTGGACATGATGCTGGTGAAGCGGCTGATCGGGCTGCCCGGCGACACGCTCGAAATGCGGAACGCGGCGCTCTTCCTCAACGACGAGCCTGTCGATGAGCCGTACCTGAACGCCGTGCGCCGACAGGACGACCGCAGCCCAGACATGGCGTGGCAGCTCGAACATCTCGTGGCGAGCGTCGACCGCGACAGCTACCTGCCCAGCCGGCACGACTGGGGGCCGATCGTGGTTCCCGAGGGCCACTACTTCATGCTCGGCGACAACAGAGACCAGAGTCTCGACTCACGGTACTGGGGACTGCTGGAGGCTTGGCGGATCGAAGGTCGCGTGCTCTTCAAGTACTTCTCCTACAACAGGGGCTCGTATAGATCGTTTCCGGTGCTGCGGGAGATCCGATGGGGGCGCATTGGCCGGGGCCTCAGCAGCGGTGACTGACTCCGTACCTCCGGAGCGCATCGAGTCGGAGCGTCTCGTCATGCGATGCTGGCACCCTCATGATGCTCCGCTCTTCAAGGCGGCGCTCGACTCCAGCCTGCCGGAGCTTCAGAGGTGGATTCCGTGGGCGATGAATGAGCCCTCGCAGCTCGACCTGCTCGAGGACCGGCTGAACGGATACCGGGACGACTTCTTCGGTGGGCGCAGCGCGCTCTTCGCCTTGATGGATCCGGATGAGACCGAAGTGCTCGGCGGCGCCGGCCTATACCGGCGCGTCGGTCCTGGCGCGTTGGAGATCGGGTACTGGGTACGCTCGGATCAGGCGGGCCAGGGGTTCGCCACCGAGGCCGCGCATGCCATGACCGAGGCGGGCTTCATGCTTTCGGGAATCGAACGCATCGAGATCCACTGCGATCCGCTGAACGCGCCGAGCATTGCGGTCCCCAGGAAGCTCGGATACGAGCACGGAGAAACGTTGGTGGACCATGCCGTCGGCCCGCGCGGAGAATCGCGGGATACCATGATCTGGCGCCTCACAATGGAGGCCTACGCAGCCACCCGCTGGGAGCATTGCTCCTGCTAGGCGGCGTCCTTGTGGTACGCCATGCGGTCGCCCGCCCACGCGATCGAATCCACGTAGACGTCGAAGAGCGTGCTCGCGTCGGCGCCCAGGCGACCGATACCGCCCTCCGCGCGGTCCCAATCCGCCTCCATGTATCCTTCGACGGCCGCCAGAATGGTGCCACCAGGACCCTCGTGGTCGAGGATCGCGTCACGAACCGCGTCTGTGACGTCGATGTCCTCGAGGATCTCCGAGACCGGCACGCCGAGCAGCATCTTGATGTCGGAGAACAGGCCTAGCAGGAACAGCGACCCTCCGGCCGGGATGTCCCAGTTCCGGGAGGTACGCACGACGTCACCCACGGACTCGCACATGCGTCCACGCAGCAGCGCGGCCTTCACGATCTCGGTCTGTATCTCTCCGTCTCCCCCGCCCGTCGTCATCAGCAGCAGACAGAGCCAGCGGTAGAGCCGATCCCGCCCGAGGCCAGCGGCGAGGCGACTGTGAGTAGCGTCGCAACGATCAGGACCTTGCGAACCATGCGATGTTCCTCCGACACGGTATCGGACCGGCGCACCGGCCCCTCGAGGCTCTGTCGTAGAAAATGCCCCGAATCACAGGAAAAAAAACAAGTGTTTATGCCACGGGCCCCGTATCAACAGGAAAAAGCTGTTGTTCCTGGCGACATCGACGCCTCTGAATCATCCACGATTCCACCGTCTAGCAGCATAGGTGTGCCGTATGGCGGCCCCGCGGACTGATCACGCTTGTGCGGCCACCAGCTCGGGCAGCAACTCCTCGGGCACACCGAAGGCATCCACGAGCAGTAGCGCATGCGGTCGCAGCTCGCGGCACAGCTCGTTGACCTCGTTTCGGATCGCCCTGGACTTCGCCGCTTCCAAGTATCCAGTCTCGAGATACCAGCCCATTGACGCCTCAATGCGAGAAAGGGCGTAGAGCGCACTCACGGTTCCGAGCGCTTCGGAAAGCCCCGGCGTGGGAGCTTCGGCGATCCCATCCTGCATGCGCTCGAGCAGGACCCGCTCGATGTGGGCACGCGCCAGAGCGACGACGTGGTCCTGGCATTCGTTGAGGGCCTGGAACGAATCCATCCCGTCTGCCAAACGAGACCGTAGTCGGTTCGCGACCGAACGGAGCAGCCGCTCTTCGCGGTACTCGAGCGCGGCTTGATGGAAGGCCGGATCGAGCAAGTGCTCCTGGTCGGTTCGGCGTGTGACGACTGGGTTGAGTTCGGTGAGGCGCGTCTCCGCGCGCTCCGCCAGGTATTTTACGGCTCCCCAGAGGTTCAGGTCGCTCATGTCGTCCTTGAACCGAGAGAGTAGCCCCTTCGCGGCGAGTTGATACAGAACGAGGTTGGCTCCTTCGAACGTCGTGAAGACGTCCGTGTCCGCCTTAAGCGCCGCGAAGCGGTTCGCTGCGAGATAGCCCTGACCTCCGCACGCTTCGCGGCACGCTTGCAGGGTCTCGACGCACTGCTCGGAGGCGTACGCCTTCAGCGCAGCCGCAGTGACCTCGAGTTCGGCGCTGGCCTCTCCTTGGCTCGCCGCGTAGTCCTGCTGTAAGGCTCTGACCGCGAAGTGCGCCGCGAGTGTGCCGGAGAGCTTCGGCAGCAGGGCGCGTTGCAGCACCAGGTAGTCGAGCAGCGGTTGCTCCTCTGCTCCATCCAACCCGAATTGCCGACGTTGGTCGGTATGTCGGACCGCGATGGTGAGACCGACTTTCGCAGCGCTCACCGACGCCGACGCAATGCTCACCCGGCCCGCGACGAGGGTGCCCAGCATCGTGAAGAAGCGACGCGCTGAGCTCGGGATCGGGCTCGCGTAGGTACCTGCCTCGTCGATCGAGGCGAAGCGGTCGAGCAGGTTGGTGCGCGGTACGCGCACATCCCGGAACCAGATGCGCCCGTTGTCCACACCATTCAGGCCTTCTTTGAGGCCTCGGTCCTCGATGCGCACACCGTCCAAGACTTTGCCGCCCTGCTCCCGGATCGGCACGAGTACCGCGTGAACCCCGTGGTCCACACCCCCCACGATCAGTCGAGCGAAGACGCTCGCCATCTGCCCGTGACATGCCGCGTTTCCGATCCAGTCTTTGGCCGCGGAGTCGGTGGGCGTGCTGACGACGATCTCATCCGTGCTCGCATCGTAGGTCGCCGTCGTTTCGAGGTCGCGCACGTTCGAGCCGTGGCCGGTCTCGGTCATCGCGTAGCACCCGGGCAGATCGAGTCGGCCGATCGCGGCGAGGTAGGCGTGGTGATGCCGCTCGGTGCCGAGCTGAAACACGCTGCCCCCGAAGAGACCGAACTGAACTCCGAACTTGATCAGGACGCTGAGGTCTCCGAACGCCAGGCTCTCGAAAATGGCGAGCGAGGCTCCGGGGTCGTCCTGACCACCGTAGTCGACCGGGAAGGCGGTCGAGCCCAGTCCGCGCTGCGCGAGGAAGCGTACGGCGTCCATCACGCGCTCACGGTACTCGTCTTTGCCGAGACCCAACGGGATGAGCAGGGGTGACCGACCCAGCAGCGCCAGCACCTCATCGCGCAGCGCTCGATGATCCCGGTCTAGATAGTTGCGCAGCGACTCCGCGTCGAAATGTGCAGCGTGGGGCTGGAGCTTGCTCTTCGGAGCCGGTGCCCCCAGGGCTCGACGCGCGGCTTCTCGCCCGATGAGACCCAGCGCGCTCTCCAGGGCACGAAGTCCTTCGATGGCATCGTCCGCGCTCCACGGACCCGTTGCTCCTTCCTGTGCGCGCCAGAGCGCCAGACCCAAGTCCGTGATCGAGACGCTCGCCGCCTTCCGGTCTTCCAGCGGAACGGACCTGATGTGTGCGCCCAGCGCGCTGAGTTCATCGGGACTCATCGGATTGCCTGGGTCTAGCCACGCACTCAGCGAGTCCCGGGCATCCGACGCGAGCCAATCTTGTGCGTCCACATGAGCCCGAAAGGCCTTCAGTTCCGCGGTCGAGAGAGCGCCGTCCGCCCACGCGCAGAATACGAACGGCAGCAACGGGGTGAGCTGCGATGGCTCGTCGGGCCAGGCCCGGAATTGCCCCTCCTGAGTGCTCACGCGTTCGCCCAATCCTTTGCGGCCCTTGATTCCCACATCCGCCGAGTGCAACGTCCCGGCCTTCCGGTCCGGACACGTATCCGCACCACCTACACTACGGGCGAACGGGGTGAAGCACGATGGCTGAAGCGTTGGTCGGCGTTGTCATGGGCTCGAAGTCGGACTGGAGCACGATGACGCACACGGTGACGACACTCGAGGCACTCGGTATCTCATGCGAAGTGCGGGTGATGTCCGCGCACCGTACGCCGGATCTTGCGACCGACTGGGCTGCCACGGCCGAAGAGCGCGGCATCGAGGTGATCATCGCTGCTGCCGGCGGAGCGGCGCATCTGGCCGGAGTGCTCGCCTCAAAGACGACGCTGCCTGTGCTCGGTGTGCCTATGAAGGGCTGGTCGCTGGACGGACTCGACTCACTCCTCTCCACGGTCCAGATGCCGCGCGGTGTGCCGGTCGCCACGCTTGCCATCGGCAAAGCCGGCGCCGTGAATGCCGCCCTGCTCGCCGGTCAGATCCTTGGGCTCGCGCACGTCGACATTCGGGAGCGGGTGAAGGCGGACCGGGAGGAGCGTCGCCAGCAGGTGCTCGCCGACGGAGATCCGCGGGAGTAGCCAGCACTACAGCAGGGCGTCCTCCAGCAGCTCCACGTGGTACCCCACGATGAGGCGCTTCCCGATGCGAAGGGTGGGCGCCCTCAGCTTGCCGGACCGCCCGAGCAGGAGTTCGAGCAGTTTGTCGTCGGACGGACGATCTCGCGTGAGATC
This sequence comes from Gemmatimonadota bacterium, assembly GCA_015664885.1. Taxonomy (GTDB): domain Bacteria; phylum Gemmatimonadota; class Gemmatimonadetes; order Longimicrobiales; family Gaopeijiaceae; genus UBA1138. The sequence continues at coordinate 142,730 of DQPL01000064.1, read as the reverse complement.
CAAGAAGATGCTCTTCCTTCCCTTGGCCACGTACAGCTCGGAGATGCCTTCGAGCGCGGACAAAGCTGTGGCACCCTCCAGCGGCTCCCGGGACGCATACTGCACCGTCCCGTCCTCAATGTGGTTCTGCTCAAGAAACTCTTGAGTGCGTTTGCAGCTGGTTCAGCCAGGTCGGTGGTACCGCCAGTCGAGTTTGCTTGTCATGGACATTCCCTGTGAGCCGTCAGCATGCTCAGTCGTCGCGTGACAGGAAGGCCTTGATCGTCGATGTCATCGCGGTGCCCGAGCAACTCACGAACGGGCTTAGGTGGCCGCAATCGTCCTGCAGCACGAGGCTCTGCGCGCCGACCATCTCGGCGAAGTCCAGCGCAGGGCCCGGGGTCACCAGGTGGTCGTCCACATCCACGACGACCAGAAGGTCCGCCTTGATCGCGGACGCTGCCGCCGTGATGTCCCCGCCAAATTTCCGCGAGATGTCGTGGTTGATCATGGCTCGGAGCTGAGTCGCGATGTTCTTGCTGCGACCCTCTCCCAGACCGCGAACGCCCTGGACGCCTTGGCTGGTCAGCGTCGCCTGGATCGTAGTACGGTCCGTCACACGCGCGTGGTACTCCGGTGTGTTCAGCGTCAGGATCGAGAGCCCCGCGTGAACCGCTGCCGCCGCCTCGCACTCACAGTCCTCGAAGAGCTCGAGCACGCGCAATTCGATCTCCCAGCGCGCGATGTCATACGCCCCCAACCTGGGCGAGCCGATGATGGGCACCGCCTTCTGGAAGAAGTCGGGATATTCGACGAGCCATTCGAAGGTCTGCATGCCGCCCATCGAGATCCCCATTACCGCGTACAGACCGTCCAGACCCTGGACCTCGGTCACGAGCCGATGCTGCGCCTGCACCATGTCGCCGATCGAAACCAACGGGAAGGCGTCGCCGCCCTGGGTGGGGCTGTTCGTGGGCGACGTCGAGACGCCATTGCCGAAGGCGTCGACGACGATCGTGTAGAAGCCCTCGAGGTCGATGAGCCCCCCACCGAGGATCCCGGTCCAGGCCGCCGAGTTGCCACCGAACCAGGTCGAGATCAGAATCGCGTTGTCGCGGTTGGCGTTCAGTTCTCCATAGGTGCGATAAGAGACATCGCAGGGCGCGAGCACAGCCCCGCTCTCCAAGGCGCACTCGCCCAACTCAGCCACCCGCAGTTCCTGCGCTTGCAGAGGAAAGGCCAGCAGGAGTGGGACGATCAAGAGGAGCTTGCGGACGCGCATGGCGTTCCTCCCTGGTGAAGTGGGCCGGAACGCCAATGTGTCCGTCGCGAGCGCGGCGCGCGAGTCACCCCCTGCTGCGCATCATCCGGGCAAACAGCCGGCGAACCGCGCGCAGCGGCCCACGGCGCGACGCGGAAGCCTCCGGGGGCTGATGGCTCACCTCGTCGGGCTCTGCGGGCTCCTGGATCGTGATCATCCCGTCGAATTCGTTTTCGAGCTCGGGCGAGAGCCAGTGGACCTCCTCGGTCGTGAAGATATGCGGAGGAGGCGCCAGGCCCGTGGAGTCACGAATCTCGACCATCACGGCCGTTAGCAACGCGGCGAGAAAGGTCGATAGCCGTCTTCGGGGCACGGGGTTTTCCGTGAGACCGAGGTGCGCTCTCTGTTGTATTCGCGGCAGCGAACGAGGGTTCCGGTGAGCAACTCGAAACTCGAACGGCCCACTTCGCGTCATTGTCATACAAAGTCGGAATAGGCCACCGTAATCGTCTGACAGGATGAGCAGGGCATGGGTAGAGAAGGCTACTTGGGTGAGTTCGAGCAGATGCTGCTTCTAGCCGCGATGCGACTCGAAGATGAAGCGTACGGCGTAGCGCTCATGCAGGAGCTGGAGACGCGCGTAGGTCGCGCGGTCTCGCGCGGCTCCGTCTACGTGACGCTCGACCGGCTGGAGGACAAAGGCTGGATCGCCTCGGAGATTTCCTCTTCCAGGCCCGAGCGGGGCGGGCGCCCGCGTCGAATCATCCGCGTCACGCGTGAGGGTGTGGCGGCACTTAAGAAGTCGCGAGCGGCGCTCCTGAATCTGTGGGACGGGCTCGAGGACGCTCTGGACGCCCGGTGAGCGACCACATGCACCCGCCGCGCATCGCCATACGCCTGCTCGAGGCCTCGCTCCCTCCCACCAAGAGGGGGCAGGCCATCCTGGGGGACCTGCACGAAGAGTTCAGCCAACGAGCGCAACACGGTCCAAGGGCAGCTCGACTGTGGTATACGCGCACCGCCATCGGCGCGCGGTAGCGGCCGCAGTAGTACTCCCCGCACGACGCTGAACACTGCCGTGTTGGCGCCGATGCCGAGCGCTAGCGTAAGGATCGCAGCGAGCGCGAAGAGGGGTGATCTACGTAGGCTGCGCAGCGCGAAGCGCGTGTCGTGGGCGTTCATGGCCACCAAAGTATGGCCGTCGGTGTCTTTGAACACTGCCTCCGGCGTTGCCTGTCTTCGATCCGGTGTCCTTGTATCGTGCGATGCCTCAACCTACCCTGCGTCCTGATGTTCGAGGTTGTCCTAGACCAGGAGTAAACGATGCGCCGTCCTCGCCCGGTCCCCGTCTCGTGGTTGGTAGGATTGATCACGGTCGTCCTCCTAGCCGGGTGCGCCGACACATCTCCGGCCCCGGATGTCGATGACGCGCGGCTGATCGCTGCTGATTCGGATGACGAGAACTGGCTGACCTACGGCCGCACCTACAAGGAGCAGCGGCACAGCCCGCTGACCGAGGTCAGCGAGGAGACGGTCGGCCGCCTGGGCTTGGCCTGGTACTACGACATGGGGACCAAACGTGGGCTCGAGGGCACGCCGCTCGTCGTAGAAGGCGTGCTCTACGTGACCGGCGCCTGGAGCGTGATGCACGCGTTCGACGCCGCGACCGGCGAGCGCCTTTGGACACACGATCCCCAGGTGCCGCGCGGACACTCGCGGTTCGTGTGCTGCGACGTCGTGAACCGCGGACAGGCGTTCTATCGGGGCCAGGTCTACGCAGGCACCTTGGACGGTCGGCTGGTGTCCGTGACCGCCGAGGGCGGAGATTTGGTTTGGGAGTCCCAGACTACACCGGTCGGCGAGGCATATTCGATCACCGGAGCACCCCGGATCGCGGGTGGAAAGGTCCTGATCGGGAGCGGTGGCGCCGAATACGGCGTGCGCGGCTACGTCTCGGCCTACGATGCCGCGACCGGGGAGCTCTCCTGGCGCGTGTACACGGTGCCGGGCAACCCGGCTGACGGGTTTGAGAGTGACGCGATGGCAGCCGCCGCGGAGACGTGGTCCGGTGAGTGGTGGGAGGCGGGCGGCGGTGGCACAGCCTGGGACGCGATCGTATACGATCCCGAGCTCGACTTGGTTTATATCGGGGTGGGGAACGGGTCACCCTGGTACCGTCAGCTGCGTAGCCCTGGCGGCGGCGACAACCTCTACCTGTCCTCGATCCTGGCGGTGCGTGCCTCGGACGGCGAGTACGTCTGGCACTTTCAGACCACGCCCGGCGACAACTGGGACTACACGGCGACCCAACCGCTCATGCTTGCCGAGCTCGAGATTGACGGCCGCGAGCGCCGCGTGATCATGCAGGCGCCGAAGAACGGATTCTTCTATGTGATCGATCGGGAGACGGGCGAGTTCCTGTCGGGCGAAGCGTTCGCGGACATCAACTGGGCGACCGGGCTCACGCCCGAAGGCCGTCCGATCGAGAACCCTGATGCGCGCGCACTCGAGGGGGGCGTGCACGTCGCGCCTGGACCTACCGGGGCTCACAACTGGCACCCCATGTCCTTCAACCCCGAGACCGGCCTCGTCTATTTCCCGGTCCAGGAACACTCCTGGCTCCACGTCGTCGACGACGAATGGGAGTACGACCGCCGGGTCCTCAACATCGCTGGGGACTTCGCGTATACAGGGCCGACCACCGGCGAGGCATGGACACCACGGGGACACCTGGTGGCGTGGGATCCAGTCACCCAGAGCGAGGCCTGGCGGGTCGAACAGCCGCATCCGCTGAGCGGCGGCACGTTGTCCACTGCGGGTAACCTCGTCTTCCAGGGGCGCCCTGATGGCGTCTTTCGCGCGTACCGCGCCACCGACGGCGAAGTGCTCTGGGAATTCCAGCATGAGACCGGGATCCTGGCGGCGCCCATCACCTACTCGGTCGACGGCACGCAATATGTGGCAGTGCTCTCCGGCTATGGCGGGCCGGAAGTGCTGTTCAATTTGCCCGGGCTCGCCGGAGGCAGCGTAGGACCCGGACGTCTGCTCGTGTTCGCGCTGGGCGAGAACGCCTCGCTGCCCGAGCCGATGCCTCCGCTGCCGCCCATCGAGGCCCCCACCTTCGAGCTGGCCGCCACGGAAGCGGAAGTCGAGCAAGGCAGTCTTCTGTACTTGAACACGTGCCTGGGCTGCCACGGCTTCGCGGCGGTCAGCGGGGGCATCGTTCCTGATCTACGGCGCTCGACCGCCGAGACTCATGCGATCTTCGAGCAAATCGTGCTCGGCGGCGCGCGCGAGCCGCTGGGCATGCCTCGGTTCGACGATGTTCTGGACTCCGAGGACGTGCGCCTGATCCAGGCTTACGTGCTGAGACGTGCGCTGGAATCGGCGGGCGGAAACTGAGAGCGGGGAGCCGAAAGGGAGCAGGGTTGGCCGTTCGGACACTTAACAAAACCGTACTTCCGGGGGTCTTGGTCGCAGTAGTGAGACCATCGTCCAGGGCTGCCATGCTTCGAGCGATCATCGTAGGGCTCGTGTTGCTTCTCCCGTGCGCGCTGTCGGCGCAGGAGGGCACCATCGCGTTCACGCATTCGGTGCGCATCGAGATTCCGGAAGAGATCCGTGCCCGACTCGAAGCGCGTGGTGGAAACGGTGGTGGAGGCCGTGGGGCGTTCCCGACGGAAAGCGTGAGTCAGGTCGTCTTGTTGTTCAACGCCACCGAGTCTCTCATGAAGCCGGTTCCACGAGTCGCCCCGGAGGGCGGCCGAGGCGGGGGCGGCGCCCGCGGTGACAGAGGTGCGGGCTTCGCGCGTCGGATTCGCATGGCCTCTGCGACGCGCGACGCGCAGGAGACGCTGGTCGAGGCGCATACACGGTACGGCGAAGGCACGATCGTGGAGGCCCGGTTGCTGTTGGGGCGCTCCTTCATCATTGCCGACGAACGTCCGACGTACGCGTGGAAGCTGACCGCCGAGCAGGCTGAGTTCCTCGGGTACGCCGTGCAGAAGGCGACCGCTGTGCAGGACAGCTCTGTGATCGAAGCTTGGTTTACTCCGCAGATCCCGGTGCAAGGCGGGCCCGGGACGTTCGGGGGTTTGCCCGGGATGATCCTCGTCGTCTCGATCAATGACGGACAGGTGCAATACACCGCTACAGGGGTCTCGATGAGTCCTATCGCTGAAGGAGTCATCGTGAGGCCGACCGAGGGCGATGAAGTAACGAGAGAGGAGTATGAGAAGATCGTGACTGAGAAGCTCGAGGAGCTGCGGTCTACACAGCGGAGAATCCGAGAATGAAGCATTCTGGATGCCTGCTCGGGCGGAGCTTCGCCGCGTTTGCGACGGCAGGCCTCTTCCTCGCGATCACTCCGTCCGTCGATGCCCAGGAGACGTACGACGTCCGGGGGGTCGTGGCCGACTCAGCTGGCGCAGGAATCGATGGGGCGATGATCGTGGCGCTGGCCCTCCCGGACTCCTTGCTGACCAAATACGCCCTGAGCAACGGAAACGGCTCATTCACCCTGAGCCGAGTGCCGGCGGGAGAATATCTGCTCCAGATCACGATGGTCGGCCATCAAACGGTTCGACAACCGTTCTCCATTACCGCAGCGGACATCGACGCGGGCACGATCAACCTGGCGGTGTTGGTCGTCGAAATGGAGGCCCTCGTGGTCAGCGTGGACCACGTCCCGTTCGTGAACCGGCGCGACACGCTCGACTACAACGCGCGGGCCTTCGTGACTCGACCGAACGCCACCGTTGAAGAGCTGCTCGCTCGCCTGCCCGGCATCGAGGTGGATGCCGACGGGACCGTACGCGCGCAGGGCGAAGAGGTCCGGAACGTACTGGTCGATGGGAAGGAATTTTTCGGCAGTGACCCGACCATCGCGACGAGAAACCTTCCCGCGGATGCCATCGAGCGCATTCAGGTCTACGACAAACAGTCGGACATGGCCGAGTTCACCGGCATCGCCGACGGTCAGGAAGAGCGCACGATCAACCTCGAGCTCCGAGAGGATGCTCGGAGAGGTTATTTCGGCCAGGCCGTTGGTGGCCTCGGAGGCGGACTCGAGCCCGTGGCCGTGATCGAAGCCCAACCCAATGGCCGCACGAGGTACAACGAGTCCCTCAACATCAACCGCTTTTCGCCGACCACACAGCTCGCGTTGCTCGGCAACGCGAACAACGTCAACGAGGCTGGCTTCGCTTGGGGCGACTTCGTGAACTTCAGCGGTGGCGCTCGCGGCTTAGGTGGCGGGGGTAATCGTGGCGGCGGCGGTCGGGGTGGCGGAGGCCAGGGCGGTATTCAGCTCGGGGGAGGCCGAAACGACGGCTTTACCGAGTCGATGTCCCTGGGTTTGAACGCGAACCATGATTTTTCAGACGATCGCTGGATTCGCAGCAGCTACTTCTATACTGGGCTGGACAACGTCCAGCAGCAGACGACGCAGCAGCAACAGCTCATGGGGTCCAGCGCCGCAGCTCTGCAAAACGCGGTCGCTGATCAATCCACCGCCAATACGACGCATCGCGTCAACGTGAACACGCAGTATGCCTTCTCAGACGGGCATGACCTCAGGCTGCGCGGGAACCTGAGCGTCGGTTCGTCGTCCATGACGAGCCTCCAGTCCAGCGAGACGACGACGTTCGAGGGCCGGGTCCAGAATACCGGAGTCAGCAGCAACTTGGTCGACGGCAATGACCTGGGCGGATCCGCGAGCCTTACCTGGCGAAAGCGGCTGGCAGAGAATGGCAGGTCGCTCGTGGCCGCGGCGACTACGAACATCCAGGAGCCGGAGCTCTACGGAGATCTGGAAACCACCACGGGCATCGCCAACCGCAACGGCGATCTCATGATGCAGGACTTGTTCCAGACGCAGGCGCGAACCGGTCGGACCCTGTCTCTCTCCCAGCGGCTCTCGCTTACGCAGCCGGTGGGGGTAGGAGGAATCTTCGAGGTGTTTGGCCAGCGCCGAGAGGTCAATGAGGACCAGGACAACTCGGTCTTCGACATCGGGACCGGGACGCCAGTTTTCAACGACTTCCTGAGCTCTGGCTTCGAGCGCACGTACAGCTACCTGCGCGGCGGCTTCCGCTTCAATAAGAACACCGAAGACACGCGCTTCGTGATTGGCCTGCAGGTGCAGAGGTCGAACCTGGACGGCACGATCCTGGATCGTGACGAGTACATCGAGAACGGGTACACACACGTGCTCCCATCCGCCGACTACCGAATTCAGCTCGACGAAGCCAAAACGCTGAACTTCCGGTATACGACGTCGACGCGGGAGCCGTCGATGACGGAGCTGCAGCCGTTCGCCGACAATACGAACCCGATCCGCACCTATATCGGGAATCCCAACTTGACGCCCGAGTACTCTCACTCGTTCAACGCCGATTATCGGTTCTTCGATCAGTTCTCGTTCGTGAACCTGTTCACGTATTTGCGGTTCTCCTACACCAATGACGACATCGTGCAGTCGAGGGTGATCGACGAACAGGCGCTCCAGACCGTGATGCCTGTCAATATCGACCACAGCTGGTCGACGAATGGCGGAGTGACCTACGGGCGCCCCATCCGCTCCGTCGGTGCGCGCATCAATCTGAATTACTCGTTCAACTACACGCGTGGTGTGGAGATCCTGAACGAATTGGAAAACAACAGCAGGGTGTTGAGAAACACGATCGAGGCCAGCATCGACAATCGGGACAAGGAGATTTTCGACGTGCGTGCGGGCGCGCGCTACTCGTTCAACGATATCCAGAACACCCTCAACCAGGATCTCAATCAGGTCTATCTGGACAGGACCTTCTACGGCAACGCGATGCTCCACTACGGCGCCGGATGGACCTTCTCGACGACCCTCAACTACCGGCTCTACGACGAAAGTGTCTTCGGCGTTGGCGACCGGAACGTCGCGATGCTCCAGGCTTCGATTTCGAAGCTCGCGATGAACAACCGCGTGGAGTTGGAGCTGATCGGATTCGACATCCTAGACCAGAACAAGGGCGTGGCCTATACCACCGGTACGAGCTTCATCCAGGAGCGGCGCACGGAGTCCCTCGGTCAGTACATCATGCTGAAGGTGATGTACCGTCTCGGGTCACGCAGGGGTGGTGCGGCACGGGGTGGCGGGAGCGGTCGGCGGCGCTAATCTGAGCGACTGCCAGCGGAATCGCCTCGGACCAGGCTCGGTTTGATGCCCTTCGCCACGACCATCGCTCACGCCCTGGGCTATTCGGCGATCTTCGCGGTGTACGTTCTGTCCACGTTGGCGCTATTTCCGCGCCTGTGGTTGCGCCACTATCCTGCGAACGAGCGCGACCGGCAGCCCCGTCTCAGCCCTAACGAGCGACTGGCCATGGCGGGCCACGCGGCACTCTTCATCGGCGGTATCTTGCTCGCACTACCGCTGCTGTCTGCTTGGTATGTGTACGGTACCGGTACAGGTCCCGAAGCAGTATTTCGCCACGTGGCGACCTTGGGCATCGTCGTATCGCTGGTCGACTGGCTGATCGTAGACTGGCTGATCCTACGTTATCTGCAGCCTGGATGGCTCATTCCGGAAGGCACGCACCCCGCCTCGTGGCGATGCACGCGTGATCTAGTGAAGGATGCCCTGGGCTTTCCCATCGGGTCGGCCCTCGCGCTGGCCTGGGCCTACGCGGTATCGCACTGGATCCTGGGTTAGCCCTCGAGGGTCGCGGCCACTCAGTCGATCGGCTTCATCCGTGAGAACGGGAATCCGTTGCATCCGGTGCGTAGCGCCGAGCGGTCCGCAACCGTCACCGCCTCAGCGGCCTCGGTTGGGAGTGTTCGAATACTGGCAGGCGCGAGGATTTCCTCCGCGGTGTAAGCCAGTCGGTGATGACGACTTCGAGTGCGGCCGGCCGTAGCCCAATCGCCCCTTGCTGTTGCGGGTCGGGAGACGATCAATCCACGTTCGACCGCCTCCGACCGGTCACCATCAACGCACCCGAAAAAACGCACTATCCGCACTGAACGCCGAAAACACCCCCAACGCCCCGTGGATGTTGGACGGCGGCTCGTTGAGATCGCGAGAGTCCTGCTCGAGGCCCTCGTACAGGTCGGCGTACTCATCATTCACGCGGTACAGCTTCAGTCGGTGCTGCCCGTAGTGGGTCAACGTGAGTATGCGCACGACTGAGCTGTCCGCCGCGGTGGGCTGCGACACGAAGCGCGCCGCGAACCTCGAGAAGATCTCGGTGGTCGGAAGGATCTCAGGGTTCAACTCGAGGTTGTCGATTACCACGAAGTGGAGCTGGCGGTTCGTGTTGTTCCATTTCGCCGTGATGCCGGCTTGTAAGGCCGCACCGCCTCCACGGCCGCGGCCTCCCCCGCCGAAGGTTGGCGCCACCACGCTGTCTTCGGACAGCGCCAGCCCCACCGGGGGCAGCGGGACCACGGTCTCGGCGGTGGCCATCTTCCCGTCGACGACGGCTTCGAGCTGGAATACGTCGCCGACCCCGATGAGCAGGTCGTTGCCCGGATAGTTGTAGTGCCCGGGCTCGCCCGACGTCGCCACGAGCTCGAAACGAACACCGTTCCGAATCAGCGTGATCGCTCCGTCGGAAATGGCGGGAGCCACCTCGGTCGAATCGGCATCGATCGGTAGCACGCCGGTAATCGTGACCGATGTGACCGGCTCATCGGCGAAGATGAACGCTTGTACCACGAAGATCTCCGGGTCGGGCGCGATGAACTCCAGGTCCGACTCACACGCGGCCAGCGTCATGGAGAGCAGCGACAGGGTCAGCAGCGGCAGGGCCGTGAGACGCCTCATGATGCAGTCTTGCATGGTCATTCTCCTCAGCGCAGGCCGACACGAAGACCGATGCTCGGTGTGAAGCCGAGCGTCGTGATATCCGTGACGAGCATGGGGACCTCCGAGAGATCGAATTGGCGATACCAGATGTTGTTTCGTCCGTACGCGTTGAAGAGCGACACGTTCAATTCGTAAAAGAGTGTCGCGGTCTCGAAGCGCCGAGTCGCGGCGACGTCCAGCCTATGGTAGGCTGGCAGTCGCTGACCGTTCTTTTCTCCGACGTGGATATAGGTGAGCGTGCGGCCGTCGAGCAGCTGGATGGGGTACTGCGCCTCGGGAATCGTGTAGGGCTTCCCGGACCCATATACCCATGTGCTCGCCAGCGTCCACGGTCCCGCCTGGTACATCGCCACGGTTTTGAACTCGTGCAGCTGGTCGTGGCTGGCCGGGAAGGGGCTGCTGTCGTTGAAGTCGGTCAACTCATACTCGACCTCCGAGAGCGTATAACCCACCCACCCAGTGAGCCTGCCGCGCTTCTTCTGCACGAGCACTTCGACGCCCCGAGCCTGGCCGACGCCGGAAAAGAACAGATCGTCGAGTGCTTGATTCGGCGTCCGACGGAGCCGTGTCGAGAACTGCGAGACGCCGTCCAGGTCCTTGTGGTACGCCTCTACGTCGAAGAGCCAGTCGGTGTTGTTGTAGCTGGCTCCGACGATCCGGTGTTCGGCATAGGATGGATCCAAGTCGTCGCCCGCGAGAACCCAGAAGTCACGGCTGCCCTCGAGCACGTCCTCGTTCTCGACGCGCTTCACGAACTGATGGTACTGCCCCCAAGCGCCCTTGAGGCGCACGTTGTCCGTGATCCTGAACTGTGCAGATGCGCGCGGCTCCCAGTACAACTCATCGGTTTGGTCGTACGTGGACGTCCGCAGCCCGACGGTGATATCGAAGCGATCAGAGGGAAGCCAGCGGTGCTGTGCATATGCGGAGCTGAGGACTCCTGCTCCGCCCAGGTTCAGCCCGCCGCGCACCGAGTCCCCTTGTAGTTGCTGGAACTCGTACGACACATCGCTTCTCGTAGTCTGCAATCCGAATTGCACGTCCGACGCCTGGGACAGCCGCCACGAATTGTCGACTCTCGCGGTGAAGTCGGTGACCCGGTTGTCCTCCCGGAAGCCACGCGCGAAGCGTGTAGAGGCGACGTCGAGCGATGCCTCGCTGAAGTACTCGGAGTACGCCACCAACGCGTCACTCGTGAAGCGGCTGCTCCACGCCCGCGACCAACGGCCACTGGCACCGCGGTTTCCCCAATTCGAAACGTCGTTGCGATCGGGCGTGGTACGCGTCTGTCCGTTCCGTCCGGTGATCTCCTGGCCCAGCGCGGACTCGTCCAGCTTGTCTTCACCGGCGTACAAGGACAGCGCCAGCACGTCTCCGTCCGTGGGCGTGAACGTCAGCTTCGAGTTCACATCGTAGAAGAAGAAGTCCGGCTGGATGGACTGCTGCTGAAAGTTGCCGAAGCCGCCGCCCCCCCGGCCTCCACCGCGGCCACCACCCCCGGGCCCGGCTGGAGGCGCGTTTTCTTCTTCGGCGCCCTCGAGCGTGTTGAAGATGCTGTTATACAGACCGGTGCGGATTACGTCGGTATAGGAGCGCCGAGCCGACACCAGCCAAGAGCCTTTGCCACCAAGCGGCACCTCGGTCAGCACGCGGCCGCTGAGCATATTCATGCCGCCCGACATGTTGTAGCTCTCGTTGTCGCCGGTCTTCCCGATCATCTCCACAACGCTCGAAGTGCGACCGCCGTATTGGGCGGGAAAGCCGCCCTTGTACAGACGGATGTCCTTGATAGCATCGGAATTGAACGCGCTGAAGACGCCGAAGAAGTGATCGACGTGGTACACCGTCATGCCGTCGAGCAGGACCAGATTCTCGTCCGGCGTACCGCCTCGGATGAAGAGGCCCGAAGTCGCGTCGTTCGTGCCGGACACTCCGGGCAGAAGCTGCAACGCCCGGAAGATGTCGGTCTCCCCGAGCGACGGCAGCTTGACCAGGTTCCTCGGTGAAATGGTGATGGTGCTGATCTCCGCCGCCGCCTGAAGGATGTCCGTGCTCGTCTCCACGGTCACGCCCTCGATATCGATGGCCTGCGGGGACATCAGAATCGTAATCGGCGCGGCTTCGGCACCGGTGATGGCCATCTCGAACGAAGCGTAGCCGAGGTATTCGACCCGTATTGTGTGGTCGCCGACCGTCACGTTGACCAGCGTAAAGCGCCCGAATTCGTCGGTCAGGGTTCGGAACGATTCTCCAATCAACGAAACGACCGCGTTGGGTAGCGTCTCATTGTTGAGTGAGTCCCGAACGGTACCGGTGACATCGCTCGACTGCGCCGCCGCAGGGCTCAACCCTCCGCTGAGACACAACGCCACGACTAATACACTCAGATGAGTGCGCATTCCCCCCCCCTCTCTTCAGCTCTCGGTTGGGGCCGAAGCTCATCGACCCATCCCTCTCACGCGCCTCACCGGATGCCACGCTCGACTGGATTCCCGAGCGCGGCGGGGACCACGTCCCCACTGATCTTCCGATAGGACGTCTTCGACCTGCTGCATTGCACGCATACCTGGAAGTGGTCCCTCACCACATACTCGGACTCACGACTTGCTCCATCCGTTAAGCGTCGTGAAACCTTCGCATCGCTCGTCTCTCCGGGAAGTTCTAGAGGCAAAAAGGAGTCAGGGAGAGTGCTTGTCTACCGCTGGCGCTTTCACCAGGGCTGATAGAGGCGCACCTTGCCGTTGCCTCAGACTTCCCTCGAGCGAGGAGATCGGTATGCGTGGATCCATGACCCGCCGTCAAATGATTCAGCGGCTGACCGCCATGGCACCTGCGGCCGCGGCCGTGAATGCGAGACCGGTCGGCCTGTCGTTGCTGACTGCAGGCATGGCAGCCGCACCCGCCGCCGCCCAGACAGCGATCGGCCCGCTGGCTGCTGAAGTGTTGCCGGACGGAATCCGCTCCAGGTTCGTGGACGACATCAACGGCCTCCGCGTGCACGTGCTTGAGGCCGGCTTTGAGGGGACACGCCGACCGGGCGTGCTGCTGCTCCACGGGTTTCCTGAGTTGGCCTACAGTTGGCGGAACGTGATGGTACCGCTGGCCGAAGCCGGGTATCACGTCATGGCCCCCGATCTACGCGGTTTCGGGCGCACGACCGGATGGGACGCCGACTATGACGGCGACCTGTATTCGTTCCGGCGGCTCAACGGGGTTCGCGACCTACTGGGGCTCGTCTCCGCCTTCGGGCATCGCTCTCTGTCGGTGATCGGGCACGACTTCGGTTCACCGATGGCCGCCTGGTGCGCCATCGTGAGGCCCGACGTTTTCACGTCCGTGGTCCTGATGAGTGCACCCTTTGGTGGAAGAGCGTCACTACCGTTCGACACGGCCAACGATGCGCCGCGGGAATCGTCTCCGGGCCCTGATCTGTCCGAGCAATTGGCGAGCCTCCCGCGTCCTCGCAAGCACTACCAGCGGTACTACACGACACCCGAGGCAAACGAGAACATGTGGCACCCTCCCCAGGGACTGCATGCGTTCATCAGGGGCTACTACCATTACAAGAGCGCCGACTGGGTCGGGAACCAGCCGTTCCGGCTCGCATCGCGTACGGCCGCCGAGATGGCGAAGATGCCCACCTACTACATCATGGACCTGGCCGACGGCATGGCTGAAACCGTCGCCAAGAATATGCCTGATACGGCGCAGATCGCGGCCAACGATTGGTTACCCGACGAAGAGCTCCAGATCTATGTCGAGGAATACGGCCGCACCGGCTTCCAAGGTGGGCTGAATCTCTATCGGTCGGGGGGCCTGGGCGCAGTGGAGCAGCAGCTCTTCGCCGGCAGGACCATCGACCAACCGTCGCTCTACATCGCGGGAGCGAGCGACTGGGGCAGCTATCAGAGCCCGGGAGCACTCGAACGAATGCAGAACGAGGCCTGCACCGACATGCGGGGCGTGCACATGGTCGACGGCGCCGGTCACTGGGTGCAGCAGGAACAGCCCGAGGAAACGACCCGACTCTTGATTGAGTTCTTGCGGGGCGTGCCCTAGGCGCCTCGGTGATGAAAAACCACGATTGAGGGATGACGACCTGCCGCGCGGCGCATATCGACCCCGTCGAGGCTCTTCGTCACGAGTAGGGCAAATCCTGGTTTCATCGCCAGGTGCTTCCGCGACGGGCGCCTGCTGCGTATCGTAAAGGTGAACCGAACGCCGCCCCGGCTGGTCCGGGGCGGCGCTTCCTTTCCGGCCCCGCCGCGGGCCCCAGGGCGCAGACACCCGCGCGACGATTTGGCATCGCGCAGCGCCGAGATCCCGAGGTGCCTCATGCTCGAAAAGATCCGTTCCCAGATCGAAGCCGAGATCACCGGCCTCATGCACGAGTTGCACGTCGATTTGCCCGAACGAATCAAGATCGCGAGGGAGCACGGCGATCTCCGTGAGAACGCCGAGTTCAAAGCGGCTAAGGAGCGTCAGGGATTCGTGGAGGCGCGGCTGAACCATCTCACGACGCGCATGACCGAGCTCTCCAAGATCGACGTCAAAGACATGGCGTACGACAAGGCGGGCTTCGGGTCCACCGTGACCATCCACGACATCGACTTGGACGAGGACTTCACCTTCACCATCACCGCCGGCGACTTCATCGATCTCGATGCCGGTCAGGTCTCACTGGCGTCGCCCATCGGTCAGGGTCTGCTCGGCGCGGAGGAGGGGGAGGAGGTAACGATCAAGCTTCCGGCTGGAGCGCGTCAATACAAAATCGTGGAGCTGTCGACGCTGCCTCAGCAGATGGAGGCGCGCGGCTCCTAGAGCGCCTCCACGAAGGCCACCGCGTCCCGCACTTCTTCGGGCGCGATCCAATGCCCGATGTCATAGTCGCGGGCCTCCACCTTCATGCCGGCCGCATCCAACCGCTTGCGGCCCCACACTGCGAGCTTGTGCGGAATGTTGGGGTTCGAGTAGACCGTGGCCCCAGAAGATCGGCGGAGTCCCCGGCGAGAGCGCGGAGAAAGGTACTTTGACGGACTCCGCGAGGAAGCCCGAGAAGCCGATCACTGCTGCGACCAGGTCAGGCCGCGAGATCGCCATGGCCATGCGCGTGGTAGCGCCCTGCGAGAAACCTCCCAGCACGATCCGACCCGGCTGGAACTCGAGCAGGGCCGGTAGTTCCTCCAGAAACGCCTCCAGTTCGCTCAAACTGTGCCCTAACGTCTCTTCGACCACTCGGTCTCCCACCACGTACTTGTACCACGCCCAACCGGGCCCGGTAGCCCCAGGGGTGTCCGGCATGTGGCGCCTGCGGGGTGACCAGGGCCCACTCAGGTGGCATCAGCGGTCGCAGGGCCTGCAGGTTCGCCGCGATGGCTGCCGCGGCCATGGAGGAGTACCAGCAACGGTCGCTCCGTCCTCGGGCGGGGCAGGACGGTTATGGTCGAATTGAAGCAAGTCGTCGTAGCAGTTTGGGGGCGAAGTTCGGGAGGACAATCGTACTCTCGTGTGCGTGGTTCGTCACCCTATGGGACCTCTGCGCATTGCGCGCCTACTTGTTCAGAGGCTCCCTAGCGGGCTCAAGGCGCCCTGAATTTCTCCGCGTCGCGCCTCGAGCCAAGCTGGCAGCTGGAGCTCTGAGCCTAGCGACTCGATGGACTCGTCGACCGCGAAGCCGGGCCCGTCGGTTGCGATCTCCAGCAGCTGCCCGTCGGGGGCGTTGAAGTAGATGCTGCGGAAGTAGGTGCGGTCCATCACCTGGGTCACCTCGACGTCCATCGACAGTAGATGCTCGCGCCAGGCAGCTTGCTCGTCATCGTCACGAGCCCGAAAAGCCAAGTGGTGCGTTTGGCCGGCGCCGGGACGGGCCAGGGCTCGCGATCCCGGCCATCCGAAGAGCGTGTAGGAGCTGTTGCTTGCTACGTTCTCGCCGTCGTAGTGGGCCCAAAAATAGTGCAAGACGACCCCGTCGTCCTGGTTATACGTCTTCTTCACCAGGCTCAGGCCGAGCGCCTCCGCGTAAAAGTCGCTCGCGCGCTTGAGGTCGGAGGTGATGCCGCTGATGTGGTGAATACCCTTCAGCTTCATGTCTTCGGAAACCGTCGGAACGGGCTTGGGGTGAGTCGCCGCCGCGATCGCCTGCTCGTCGCGACCCTCAGGCATGCGCTCGGCAGGTGGCACGAGTAGTTCCTGTCCGAGGGCATCCGGGGCTTCGTCGATCGCGTAGCCGGGCCCAGCGGTCGCGATCTCGAGGATCTGCCCGTCCGGGTCCTCGAAGTACAGGCTCTTGAAGTAGCCGCGGTCGATGGGCCCGCTGACCGGGATGCCGGCATCCACGAGCCGACGCTTCCATTTGAGTTGGGCATCAGCGCTCGCCACGCCCAGCGCCAGGTGGTGCACTCCGCCCACTCCGGGTTCTCCCGGGCGCGCGTGCGGCGACTCGAAGAAGGTGAGAATCGTACCCGGCTGGCCGCCTCCGTCACCGAAGTAGAGGTGGTACGCGCCGGGATCGTCGAAGTTGACGGTGCGTTTCACGAGGTCGAGGCCCAGCACGCCACCGTAAAATGCCAGCGTCCTGGCGGCGTCGCGCGAGACCATGGTGATATGGTGAAAGCCGCGTGTGCTCAGCGGTGTCATGCTGCCCCTCCTTGCTTGGACTCGGGGATGATACTTCAACCTTGAAGTATTATCAAGGCGAGGGGACCAGGTTGTTTTCGCGGTGGTTGTGGGATGATCGTCGTCAGGTCCGCAGCTGCTCGACGATCTCCCGCATGCGGCGAACTCCCTCGACCAACCGGGGACCCGGACGACCCAGATACGGCTCGCCCACGCAGTACACGCGTTCGTTACGCACGAACGGGAGCTCCGACCAGCGCCGGTTCCTCAGAATCACGTCGGGCCGATATTTATCCGGGTGCACACCGCACCAGGACAATACCACCGCGTCGGGGGCGAGCTCGGCCACCTCCTCGTCGCTCATCGGACGGCTCTTGACGTCCTCGTCTGCCAGCAGGGCGCGAGCTCCCGCGGCCCGCACGACGTCGGTCGCCCAACTCAGCTTGCCAGGGGTGATGACCGGCTTGGGCCACCACTGAACCAAGATCGACGGCGCATCGACCGGGGGCTCGGGCGTGTCAAGGGCCTCGCGCATTTCGGCGACGAGCCTGTCGGCTCGCTCGGGCACGCTGAGCAGCCCGCCGATTGCGTGGATATCCCGGTATACGTGCTCGAGCGAGACCGGCTCGGGCGCGATGAATCGAAGCCCTGCGGCTTCCAGCCGCTCCACAACTTTCTCATGCCCCGGAACCGTGAGTGTCGCCAGTACCAAGTCGGGTTCGAGTGCGGCGACCCGGTCGATGTCGATATCCAGGTCCGGTCCGACCTTGGGCAGTCGAGCGACCACGTCCTCGGGATGGTCGGAGTGGTCGTCGACACCGACCAGCAAATCGGCGCAACCCAGGGCGCAGACGATTTCGGTATTCGAGCAGGCGAGCGAGACGATGCGCATGGCCAGGGGCCTCTACAGCGGCAACACTGTGAATTCGTGGATCACTTGTCCCGCCTGGTTCACGAACTCCGTCGTGGCCCGGTCCGGACGAACTGTCAGGCGGCCATGGCCCGAGTCCGCCCAGTGACGTCGATAACCCGTGATGTCGCGGCCAAACTTCCAAGGTGCGCCGCAGCTCCCCGGCATCGTGTAGTGGACGCCGTCCACTACTTCGTCCACAAATACGTGGTCGTGTCCGTGGAAGAAGATCTGGACCCCAAGATCCTGCATCATCTCGTGGATCAAGCGCTGTTCACCGACCTTGGCGGCCCGACCACCACCCCGACCGTACAGCGTTTCGCTGTCGTTGCCCGCGTTGCCGCCCACCGCGTGGTGGCAACAGATGAACTTGTAGGGGTGATCGGAGCCGCGCAGAACGGCTTCCATCCATGAGAACTGCTCCGGACCGAGCGTCCAATCCTCGACCACGGTGACGTCGTCGCGGGCAGAGGCCGTCTCTCCTGACGGGGTTGTATACGATTGGACGTTGAGCATCACGAACAGTACGGGCCCCCAGTCAAACGCGAAGTAGTCCTCGTTGGCACTGCCGCCCTGTCCGTAGGTCCGGTCGTTGGGGTTCGGGGTGTATCGGTGACGCACTGCGGCAACCCGGGCAGCACTGTCCGCGGGCACCTTTCCTGACTCGCCCTCCCAGTTCCCGATCAAGCCGAAGTGGGGACAGGACATGCTAAGCGGGGCGAGATGCCGCCGGTACATGTCGTAGGCCCGTGTCGCCCCCACATCGTCCAACTGAGGGCTGTTTCTCGATGTCGGCCACGCGACGTTGTCCCCCAAGGCCAGCACGAAGTCCGCACGCTCGCGCCGCACATTGCGAACCACCTCATCGAACACTTCGATGGGCCGATTTCCTTCGATGAACGTGCCGGTGTGCGCGTCTGTTATGAGGGCGGCCGTGAAACCCGCTTCACCGGTGCGCTGGGTCGTGAAGGTCCCTGTGGCCCCGGCGGCCGGGTCTCCCCCCTGAGTGGCCATCAGCACTTGGTATTCATAACGGGAGTCCGCAGCGAGGTTGTCCACGCTCCAGTTCAGGAACTCTCCCGCGACCACCGAGCGTGCCCGCTCCACGTTCCTCCAGGCGGCGGTTCCGGTCTCTCCCTGGGCGCGGACCTGGAGCGAGGCCTCGGCATCCATATGGCCGTTTTGTGCAGTCACCAGGATGGAGCTCGTCGTGGGACTCGCCAGAAAGGGAAGCAGCGAGAGCGTGGGCACGACCTCGGCACGCAGGAGTTCCCAGGGCACGCCCAGCGCGAGGGCGCTGGAAACACCCGTAAGAAAAGACCTGCGCGATACACCCCCGTGCCGTGAACTCATCGACTACAGATAGATCCTCCCAACCCTTGACGCTAGGCTCGATTGTACCATATGTAGATAACGACGTATACAGAAAACGACACGTGTCGGAGTCGAGATGAGCCGAGTTCGCATGACCCAAGTGACTGCGCTGATCATACAGGCGGTAGGAGCCGGGCACCGCTATGGCTTCGACGTCATGGACGCCACCGGCCTCGCGAGCGGGACGGTGTATCCGGCGCTCAGGCGCCTCGAAGAGGCTCGGCTTCTGCGAGGCAAATGGGAAGACGCACCGGCTGCACACCGTGGTGGTCGCCCGCAGCGCCGCCTCTATGAGCTCACTAGCGCCGGAGAGCGTTCGCTCGAGGAGGCAATCCAAAAGCTCGCTAGCGCGAGGACCTTCCTTGCGGCGACGGCTCCGGTCCAGGAGACCTAGAAGTGGCGAACCCCCGTGGCCCCCGCCCCGCGCTCGCGTTCGTCGCTCTTGTGAGCCGGTTGCTGCCGTGATCCGCACGGCGCGACTGGTGGCGCGAGTGGGAAGGCGAGCTGCTCGGCCACTGGGATGAGCTCGAAGCGAAGGACGATCTGAACCTGGGCACTCGGCTGGATCTGCTCCTGCGAGCAAGTGGCAGCCTGGTGGATGCGCTGTTCTACGAAGGTGGGAGGTGGAGCATGGATGGGCTGTTGCAGGCCATCGGTGTCGCGGTGCGCAGTCTGATGCGCAGGCCCGGCTTCACGCTGGTAGTCGTATTGCCATTGGCGGTCGGAATCGGTGCCAACACGGCGATCTTCAGCGTGGCGAAGGACGTGCTGCTGCGTCCTTTTCCGTACCCGGACAAGGTCGTGTCCGTATTCGGCCACACAGTCGGGCGCGTTGGCTTCTCAGGCAACGTGACCTACCCGAACATCTTCGACATCGGCGAGAGCGCTCAGAGCTTCGAGATGATTGGCGTGGCCCGGTACTGGTCGCCTACGCTCGAGGACGATCGCGGCGCGACTGTGATGCGCGGAGCCACGGTCACGTCGAATTACTTCCACATCCTGGGCGTGGAGACGCGCATGGTGCTGCCCGGGGCCATAAGCACTCTGGCGGTTCCACTCGTGCGTGGACGTCTCCTACTGGAGACCGACCTGCTGGACCAGCCGCCGGTGGCGGTCATCGACCAGAACCTCGCGGACGCCATGTGGGCCGGAGAGGACGCGCTTGGCAAGCGTTTCGCAGTGCACGGGAACGTGCACGAGGTAGTGGGCATCGTCGGGAACCTGCTGCACTTCGGTCCCGGAGGGACGGTGCGGCCTCAGTTGTACCTGCATGCCGCGCAGGATGGGTGGAATGGAGTCTCACGAGGGCTCACGATTCTCGCCCGGGGATCCAGCGTGGGTTCTCTGGTTGCGCCCATCCGGGCGGCCGTGGCCGCCGTAAACGCCTCCATTGCGGTAGGGACTGTCGAGGCGCTCGGTGGCTACCTCGGTAAATCGCTGTCGGCTAGCAGGTTCCGGACTGGCTTGATGGCAGCCTTCGGACTCACGGCACTGCTGCTGGCCGTACTCGGCATCGCCGGTGTCATGGCCTATTCGGTGTCGCGGCGTACGCGCGAAATGGGCATACGCCTGGCGTTGGGCGCCGAAGCCATGGATGTGAGGCGCTTGGTGCTGCGTGAGGGTGTTCGTCTGATATTCCTCGGCGTGACGATCGGAGTCACGGTTGCGCTCGGGGTCGCGCGCTCGACACGCTGCTCTTCGAAGTGGGTGCGCGGGACCCCGGCGTGTACGTCGCCGTGGCTTCCGTACTCACGCTGGTCACGCTGACCGCGCGCTATCTGTCGGCTAACCGTGCCTCCAGGGTCGACCCTATCGCCGCGCTATCGAGCGAATAGCGGCACCTCGACGGCCCTCCGGGGTCAACCAGGCGGGTGGTCCGATGGGCCACCCTCTTGGTGTACACAGAGGAGTCCGATCTTGAGCAAGACGCAGTCGACGATGTCCGCGCTCGGCACCCTCGCCGCGGACTTCTCACTGCCCGAGCCGGCGACCGGGAACACCGTCTCGCTCGACGATTTCGCCGAGTCTCCTGCTCTGCTCGTCGTATTCTTGTCGAACCACTGTCCGTTCGTTAAGCACCTGGCGGACGACTTCGCCGTTTTCGCCACCCAATATCAGGCTCGTGGCGTTGCGGTGGTGGGCGTCTGCGCCAACGACGTGGAGAACTACCCCGCGGACAGTCCGTCGAAGATGGCCGACGAGGTGGACACCAGGGGGTACACGTTCCCCTACCTTTTCGATGGCTCGCAAAAGGTCGCAAAAGACTACGGGGCTGCGTGTACGCCTGACTTCTTCCTATATGATCGCGACCGGAAGCTCGTCTATAGAGGACAGTTCGACCCGAGTCGGCCTTCCCTCGATATGCCGGTCACTGGGTCGGACCTGCGAGCCGCGTGTGACGCTCTGCTGGCCGGTGTGGCCCTCGCCGACGTTCAGGTGCCGAGCGTGGGCTGCAACATCAAGTGGAAAGCGGACAACGCTCCACCTTGGTTCGGCTGAAATCAGGCTGCAACTCCAGCACCACGAACCTGGTCTAAAGCAGCGTTGATCGGGGGCCCCTGGGCGGCTCCCACGTCGGCGCCTCGGTATCGATTCAATCATGTAGACGGGGAAGCGATGAACGGCCTCAAGCTCGCTATGCGAACGCTCGCGAAGACCCCCTTCATCACGGGGATCGCGATCCTCTCCTTGGCGCTCGGCATTGGGGCCAACGCAGCGATCTACTCAGCGTGGTGGCTGGTTGTGCCGGCGATCCTGCTCACCCCGTGCAGGTCGGGGCAAACGAGTTGGAGCATTTGCCGTTCTGTGCAGGGCTGAACTCAGACAGGCTGCGCACCATCTTCTCCAAGCTCATCCTGTAAAAGAAGACGCCACCGAGCGCACTCCTCGGTGGCGTCTGAACTGTCGCAGCCCGGCGCGAGAGCCGGGTACGGCGCGAACAGCGATTTACAACAGCGGCTCAGCTACTAAAAGCCGTTCCAGCGATCGCTTGCCCATGCCAGGCTGGACAGAGGACTAGGACTAGACAAGGATCACCTCCTGTTTTCGGGTCGACAATCAGGCAGAATTCCGGCGGGCTCGCGGCCCGCAGCCCTCAATCGGTGACTTTCTGAGACGCCGGTCAAGGCCCAGATCGAATGCATTGATTACGATCGAAGCCATCATACGAAATGATTTTCGGGAGTGCAAGTTTTGGGTACAAGGAGTCCAAGCCTTGAGTACTCAGGGTAGGGGTCATGGGGCGGGTGTAGCACGATATATGGTGGTCGCAGCGCTCTTGACCTTCGTGGCGCCGGTCGCAGCACAGGACGCCAACGCCTGGCGGGCCCCGTTCGCCGCCGGCCAACAAGCGCGCGCAGACGGAGATCATGCGGCGTATGCCGGGGAGATGGCGGAAGTCGTTCGTACCATGCCGGCGGGGCATCTGAACCGGCCCTTCGCGCAATATCACGCCGCACGGGGTGCCGCGCTGCTCGCCGATACGACGGCCGCGGTCGCTTTCCTGCGGCAAGCGTGGGACGAAGGCATCGAAGCGCTGATGATCTCGTTCGCAGAATTCGACTCGGCGTTCGACGCGATCAGCGACTCGAGGGAGTTCAGACACGTGATGGGGCTCGCGGCCGAGATGGAGTTCTCCGTGCAGTCACTCGGTGGCTCGGTTCATCTCATCCGTGGCGCCGGCTCGAACGTGGTCGCCCAAGTGGGTGGGGATGGGCTGTTACTCGTCGATACCGGCTACGCGCCCGCACTGACAGCGCTACGGCACGCGCTCGGGGGCCTGAGCGGCGGTCGCGTTGCGCGCCTGATCCTTACGCATCCGCACGAGGATCACATGGGCTCGGCTGCGGCGCTGGGCGCCGCGGCCAACATGCTCGCGCATCCCGGGACAACAGAGGCGATGCGCGAACCGTACGTCTTCATGGAGGGCGTCGAGATGCCGCCGAAGTCACAGACCGCCTATCCGGACTCGGAGATCGCCTCGGACACGGCGTTCGTCTCCAATGGAGAAGAAGTCCGGGTCGCGGTCACACCCGCGCACACCGGGGCCGACCTGGTGGTCTATTTCACCGAGTCGCGCGTGGCTCATTTCGGGGACACCTACCTCGCTGGCAACCCGATGATGTTTCCGGGCAACGAGGATGCGGACGCATTCCTCGACAATCTCGAGTCATTGCTCGACTCCATGCATCCTGGACGATCGTCGTGAGCGGTCACGAGGATCCGGTTGGCCTCGACGCGGTGCGGGCCCAGATCGAGGTGTCGCGAGCCTGCATGGTGTTGGTGCGAGCAGCTCTCGCGGACGGACTGACGGTCGAGCAGGCGGCGGAGCGCGGCACGGACTTCCCACCACAGTGGGTGGCGTTCTTCTACCGGCTGCTCAGCACCGACTAGTCAGGGGTCTGGCAGACGCGCGTCAGGCCTAGGTCAGGCGTCCTCGTAAGCCCGCTTCATGAGCAACGCGCACACAGCCACCGCGATCGTGATCCACAGGCCCCCCCACACGAGCGTAGGCACGTTCGTGATCTCTGCGAGCATCGCGGCGTCCGACTGCATGCTCGAGCGGTCGATTACGTCGCTCTTGATGTCGAGGATCGCGTAGAGAGCGCTGGTGAGTCCGAGCGTCAACAGCAGGCCGCGATTCACCGCACCACCCATCTGCTTCGAGATGACGACCATCGTGAGCCCGAAGGCGAGGCCGAAGACTATGCCAAAGCTCGTGCGCACGAAGAAGATCGTCAGCACCATCACCATTACGCCGATGAAGCCGTTCACCCAGTTCGTCTTCACCTTGTCTGAGCGGGCCGCGGAGAACATCGCCGCGCCCCACAGAAGACTGCCGAGATACCCTGCGCTGAGCGTGATGAACGCGTTACCGCCGAAACAATAGCAGGCGCCGCCCTCGGCTGGATTGAGCGTGATTTTCTCGATGCCTCCACCCGTCGCAACCGACGCCATCGCGTGGCTGATCTCGTGAAGCAGCACCACGAAGATCTTGAGTGGATACACGATTGGCGTGCCCCACAGGAACCACAGTGCCGCGAAGAACGCCGCGAATCCCAGGAGAAACCGGAGCTTGCCGCTCGAGCTTTCAGTCATGCGTACCTGCCGTTGGAGGGCTCAACAGTGAGATACCTCTGCATGCCCTACGGTTGCAGGTGGGGGTTGGGTTCCATCCGGGCTTGAACGAATCTGCCACGCTCAGCTTCCCCCGGCCGCATAAGCGATCGAATAGCGGGCGTTCAGCAGCTCGGCGTGCTCGCCGAGCTCGGTGCGCGCGATGCCGGCGTTTTGGGCCGAGTTGGCGAGCGCCGCAAGCGAGGCCGCGCCGATTTGGGCCGCCGTCAGACCGTACGTGAAGCCGAGCGTGGACGCCCACCGGTAGGTGATTGCTTCCCAGGCGCGTGCCAGCTCAGCCTGCTCTCCTTCTGGTACATGGAGCCCCCGGCGCTCTGCTTCGGCGAGGGCTTCGCCGCGCCGATCCGGTGAGCCCACGCCGACCGCCTGGTCCAGCCACCGCTCGAGCACCGCGCGCGCGTCCTCGATGCGGTCGGCGACCTCTCGAGCGATTGCGCTGCGGCCCTCCGTGAAGGGCACAACCCGTCGGTCGTCGAGCCTGAGGATGTGATACCCGTACTGCGTCTCGGTGGCCGGACTGATCTGGCCGGGCTGGAGCGCGAGTGCCGCCGCCCAGAACTTGGGAACCCACGAGCCTTCCCGGCCGGGGGCGAGCAGCCCCTGACGCCCTTCAGCCCCAGGCTCCTCGGATAGCAGCGCAGCGGTCTCGGCGAAATCGGCTCCGGCGTTGAGCAGCTCCATGGCGCGACCCGCCTTGGCCTTTGCCTCGGCCCTGTGCTCAGCGGATCGCCAGCGCTCACTGAAAAAGAGGATGTGGCGTACGGTGAGTTTCCACTCGGGGTCGGTGAGGTAGCGCGCCTCGAGCACGTCATCTCCGACGTCATTCTTCTCCAGTGTCATGTCTGCGGCGAGGATTTCCAGCAGACGGTCTTGGCTCCACCGTGCGACCAGCGGGGCGCCGAGCGCGGCGGTACTCGAATCGGCGACGGAGAGTGCGAAGGCCGTGAGCTGCGCCAGCGTCTCTCGACGTGCGTCGGACAGTCCCAGTAGATCGTCCTGGGAGAAAGTGACCGGACCGACCTCCAGCGCCGGGGGAGCGGCGTCGCCGCACGCCCAGGCCAGCAATACCGCAGGCAGCATCGTTTTTCGCATGGGGCTCAAGTTGGGCCTAGGCCAGCGAGGTGCCAAGCGTCCGTCCAGCTTCGGCCCTATTATGGCCGAGCACACGTAGGACGAGCCGCTGATGGCCAACCAGGGAACGGAGATCAAGATGGGCGCGTTGAGTGAACAAGTAGCGCTGGTAACGGGAGGCAGCCGTGGCATCGGCGCAGCTACGGCTCGGGTTCTTGCCGAGCATGGCGCGCGGGTCATCATCACGCATCGTGACAGCGCCGCGGGCGCCGAAGAGGTTCTGGCCAGCCTGAGCGGCGACGGCCACCGCATCGTGCAGGTCTCTGCGACCGACTCAGAAGGGCTACGCGCGGCGGCCACCACCACCGCTGAGATCGAAGGCCGACTCGACCTCCTCGTGAACAACGCCGCCACGAGTCGCGTGGTGCAACACAGCGACCTCGACGCGCTGGACGACGAGCTCTTCGACACGATCCTTCAGACCAACGTACGCGGTGCGTTCGCGACAGTACGCGCATTCCGCGCCCTGTTGGCTGGTGGCGAGGGCGGTCTTGTGGTCAACATCTCTTCGCTGGCCGCCAGATCTGCGAACGGGAGTAACATCGCCTACAGCGCGTCGAAGGCGGCGATGGACAACATGTCGATGTCCCTGGCCAGGGCGCTCGCGCCCGAGATCCGGGTCGTCTCAGTGGCGCCGGGCCTCGTCGACACCGAATTCACGCGTGGGTGGGCGCCGGAGGTGCGGAATCGCACGATCGAACAGACGCCGCTGGGACGGATTGCCCTGCCCGAGGACATAGGCCGAGCGGTACTTGCCGTGGCGGTCGACCTCCCCATGACGACGGGTGTGGTCATTCCGGTGGACGGCGGCCATCCGCTAGGGGCTGTACGGCGCCACTCGTAGGAAGGACGCCGCCGATGGAGCGCTCGCCTTAGTCCGGTTTCGGAGCCTCCAGCTCGCGATCGAATTCGCTGGTCGCCAGCAGGCGATTGATCCCGCTCTCAATCGAGTCCAGGCGATCCTCGATATGGTCGATGCGGGCCCCGACCTGGGTCTGGCCCTGGTCCGCCTCTGCACTCTAGAGTCTCCGTAGTTCCCGCATAGCGGGCAACAGGAACATGCGCACCGAGAAGCCGACGGCGATCGTCAGCACCGAGAGTCCCACGAGCGCCATCATCACTAGTTCGGCGATTGCTCGAATATCCATCGATCGTCCTATCGGGTGCGAGAGCGCTGCGGCTGCACCTACAGTCACACGACAGTACGCTGGTGAAACGAGCGCGGTTCCGCCACCCGGAACCGGATCGTCCCCCTCGGGGTTGGACGGCCGGCACATCCACCCACACTTTATGGCCGTGACCCTCTACGTCCTTCTCCAGATCGAGCCCGCCGGCGGCCTCACCGAGGCTCTCTCGCAAAGCCCCTTGCTGGCGCTCGCCGTGCTCTTTGGCGCGGGTGTGCTCACCAGCCTCACGCCGTGCGTGTACCCGATGATCCCGATCACAGCCGCGGTGATCGCGGGCAGCAGCCGGGACGACCAACCCAAGTCACGTACGGTCGCGCTGACACTTACCTATGCGGTTGGCTTGGCCACGCTCTACGCGGTGCTCGGAGCCCTCGCGGGCTTGTCCGGTCAGATTTTCGGAACCGTGAGCGCGAGCCCTTGGGCGCTGTTCGCGATCGGCAACATGCTCGTCCTCTTCGCTCTGACGATGCTGGACGTGCTGCCCGTGCCGGTGCCGCGACGCCTGCTAGAGTACGCGAGTCAGAGCGGAGGCGGGTCGTATGGGGCTGTCTTCGGCATGGGTGCGATGTCCGGCGTGGTGGCCGCTCCCTGCGGCGCGCCCGCGTTCGCGGTGGTGCTCACGTGGGTGGCGGCGACCGAAGCCGGCCTCATGGGCTTCGTCTACCTGTTCGTCTTTTCGTTGGGAATGACGGCGCTACTCGTCGCGGTAGGGCTCTTTTCGGGAACCGTAGCGCTGATGCCGCGTTCGGGAGCATGGATGGTGTGGGTCAAACGCGGCGCGGCCGTGCTCATGTTGGGCATGGCCGAGTATTACTTCATGACCGCCGGCTACAACCTGTAGAGGATTTTATGCGAATCAGGGCTTTCCTTCCGCGATGCAGCGCAGTTCTCCAGATGCCTCTGCTCGCGGCGTGTGCTGCGCTGCTGGTACCCGATGCGGTCTACTCACAAGCCTCCGGAGAAGGCGCCGTGTCGCTCGCGTACGGTACCGTCGGGCCCGGCGCCGCGCTCGAGGACTTGGACGGCAATGCCGTCGACCTGAGCGACTACGTGAAGGGCGGTCCCGCGCTGCTCGAGTTCTGGGCCACGTGGTGTGAGAACTGCGAGGCGCTGCAGCCCCAAATGGACCAGGTCCAGATGCGGTACGGGGACCGCATCAACGTCATCGCTGTGGCTGTGGGGGTTTCTCAAAGCGTGCGTCGGGTGAAGCGGCACCTCGACGGACACAACCCTGGGTATCCGTACCTATGGGACGCTCGCGGCGCGGCCGTGCGCGCCTACAACGCGACGACGACGTCGATCGTGGTCATGCTCGACGAGGACGGGAAGGTCGTCTACACCGGCGTAGGTGGAGGCCAGGACCTGCTCAGTGCCGTGGAGAGACTGTTCGGCACCTGAGGCTCACCGAGCCACGACAACGGGCCCGGCACGGATCACTCCGCGCCGGGCCCGCTGCATTTCATGACCGAGGCCGGGACTAAATGCCGTCCGGCTCCGGTGTCACGCGGTCGATGACTTCTGCCAATGCCTCATAGGCCATCGGGTCGTTCTGGTTGAAGGCCTCGATCGTCGCTGCGATCCGGCCGTCTGGCCCGATCACAATGACGGCTCTGCTATCAACCATGCCGTTGCCACGCAAACCACCACCGAACGCGGTGTAGGTGGCGCCGTCGTTGTCGGCATCGCTCGCGAACAAGAACGGGAAGTCCGCGTCCTTGAGCCAGGATCCGAGTCCCTCGACGGGATCGTTGGAGATCCCGATGAGGACAACGTTTTGTCCTTCGTTAAACAGGCTTGCGTACTGATCACGGTACGCTGTCATTTGGACTGTTCAGCCAGGCGTCCTGACGCGAAAGAAGAACGCGAGGACGACCGTCTCGCCAAGGTAGTCGCTCAGTCGAACCGGATTCTCCAGCGCCCCGTAACGGGTTGCTCCCGGGAGTTCGAAGTCCGGAGCCATCTCGCCCACGGCGAGTAGCCCCGAGTCCTGAGCACTAACGTTGACCGGCGCGCCCAACGCGAACACTCCCGCGAGAAGGCCCAGCGCGATTGCTTTGCGCATGTGCATCTGTCTCCTGAGTGTACGGTAGGTTCGAGCCGGCAATATCGGGTGGGGGACTCCAGCGGGCCAGCCCCTTGGGAAAGTCGGGGTAATTGCCCATCCGGTACTGGGACCTAGTTTCTTCCTCTCCTCCTAGTAAACCTTTTTGCCCGGTAGGCTTTCCCCCACGGAGCTGGCATGACAAGACGAGTGAGCACGTTGGTCCTGATGTTTGTGCTTTACGGCGCCGTCGCGGCTGCCGCGCAAGGGCCTGACGGCGCGGCGCTGTTCGAGGCGCAGTGCGCGAGGTGCCACACGGAGCCGGGGGTGCAGCGAGCCCCGCTGCTCGAGGCGATGCGCGACCGCTCACCGGATGCCATCGTGACCGCGCTCACCTCTGGGACCATGGCCCTGCAGGGCCAGGATTTGACCATCCTCGACCGCCGCGCGGTGGCGGAGTACATCACAGGCCGGGCTGCGTCGGGCGATCCGATTGGCACCAGCGTCGGTCGGTGTGAGAGCACGCCGGCAATTGGGGACCTGCTCATTGGTCCCCACTGGAGTGGATGGGGCGCGGGCGGCGAGAACCTTCGTTTCCAGTCGAGCGAGAGCGCTGGTCTCGGCGTCGACCAGGTGCCGGGCCTCACGCTCAAGTGGGCGTTCGGGTTTCCCGAATCGACCTCCGCTTGGGGGCAGCCGGCGGTTGCCGGCGGGCGCGTTTACGTCGGAAGCCAGAATGGCGTCGTCTATTCCCTGGACGCCAAGACCGGATGCAGCCACTGGACCTATGTCGCCCGTGGCGGCGTGCGCACGGCGATCTCGGTCGGCGCCTTGGATGATGGCCACGCACTGTTCTTCGGCGACACTGGTGCGCGTGTCTATGCGATCGACGCGGCGACCGGTGCGGAGGTCTGGAGCCAGAAAGTCGAGAGCCACCCCGGAGCCCGTATCACCGGGGCGCCGACGCTGCACGAGGACCGTCTCTATGTGCCGGTGTCATCGATCGAGGAAGTGCTGGCTGCTGATCCGGATTATGGCTGCTGCACGTTCCGCGGCAGCATCGTAGCGCTCGACGCGGCGTCGGGCGATCAGATCTGGAAGACTTTCGCGATTCCCGAGGAGCCGGTGTCCAGAGGCACGGGCCCCGAAGGCACCACGCTGT
Organism: Gemmatimonadota bacterium; assembly: GCA_015664885.1. GTDB lineage: Bacteria > Gemmatimonadota > Gemmatimonadetes > Longimicrobiales > Gaopeijiaceae > UBA1138. Next base: position 113,089 of record DQPL01000064.1, on the reverse strand, counting down.
CGGGCCCAGCGGGGGCCGCGATCTGGTCGTCCCCCACCATCGACGCCAGTCGCGGTCTCCTCTACGCGGCCACCGGCAACGCGTATACGCAACCGGCGGCCGAGACGAGCGATGCGATCGTCGCCTTCGACCTCGGGAGCGGAGAGATCCGTTGGTGGAAGCAGCTGACCCCCGAAGACGCGTTCATCCTGGGGTGCGCTGGAAGCAACGCCAACTGTCCGCAGGACGAGGGCCCCGACCACGATTTTGGGGCCTCACCGGCACTCGTCACGATGACGAACGGCAGCGACCTGCTCGTGATCGGTCAGAAGTCGGGAATGACCTACGGCCTCGACCCAGACCGTGACGGCGCCATCGTCTGGGAGTACCGCGCGGGTGCGGGCAGTGCGCTCGGGGGGATCGAATGGGGCTTCGCGGTCGATGCCGACAACGCCTACTTCGCTGTATCGGACGTGCTCACGCCGGAACCCGGTGGGTTGTCGGCCGTCCATCTGAGAACGGGTGAGCTGGCCTGGCACGCCGAGCCGCCACCCCCGATCTGCGCGGATCTCGGCGTCCGAACCGGCTTCATGAGCGGCTGTGACGCATCGCTCCCGGGCGCCGTCTCGGCGATTCCCGGGGTCGTTTTCTCGGGGTCTACCGATGGCGGTCTCAGGGCCCACTCGACCGAGACCGGCGCAGTCATCTGGATCTACGACACGAACGGGGACTTCGACACGGTGAACGGTGTGCCGGCGACAGGAGGTTCGCTCAATGCCTCCGGACCGGTGATCGTCGACGGGATGGTCTACGTCAACGCCGGCTACTCCTTCCTAGGTAGCCGAGGGGGGAACGTGCTTCTCGCCTTCGGCATGGATTGACGAGGCGGGCCTACTACTTCCTGAACCGCGGAGGTAAACGCACGATGCGGGCACAAGCTGTCCTGTGTACGCTCATTCTCCTCGCCGGTCCGCTGCAGGCGCAGGACCGGCCGGTCGCGATCACGGGCGCGAACGTTGTGGACCTCGAGGGCGGCCCGGCCATCGTGGACGCGGTGGTCGTCATGCATGACGGACGCTTCACGGCGGTGGGGCCCGCCGTGAGCACCCGTGTTCCCGACGACGCCGAGGTCATCGACGCAAATGGGCTCTGGCTCGTTCCGGGGCTGATGAACATGCACGTTCATCTCGGGCTCACACTGCCCGGGGCGGCGGGCGCGGCGCTCGCAAACGAGACGGAGGCTGAACTTGCTCTGCGCATGGCCGCCAATGCTCGGGCGAGCCTAAGAGCTGGCGTGACGACGATTCGGCTTCCGGGGGACGCGGGTCACGTCGACCTGGCGCTGATGCGTGCCATCGACCGGGGGGACGCAACCGGCCCACGCATCTTCTCCGCGGGAGAGATGGTTCAAGTCACGGGGGGGCACGGATCCGCAGTGGATGAAGTCGCGAACGACGGCCCCTATGAGTTCCGTGAGGCCGTACGGCGCGAGCTGCGCGCTGGGGCCACGTGGATCAAGATTGCCATTTCAGGTGGGATCGCGACGCCGGGTGGAGACATTGCGGCGTCGTTCATGACGCGCGAAGAGTTGCAAGCCGTCACGGACATGGCGCACCGACACGGCGCGAGGGTCACCGCCCACTCCGGGTCGCCGCAGGCCACGCGGGACGCTATTGCCGCGGGCATCGACGGCATTGAACACGGCTATTTCCTGACCCGCGCGGAATTCGAGCTCATGCGCGACAACGGCGTGTGGTACGTGCCCACGATCGTCGTCAGTCAGCCCGCGACGATGCCGTTCTTCGAGCGAATCGGCTCGCCCGAATGGTACCTCGACCGCGTCCGAGCGGTGGGGGAGCGACACTGGGCCGCACTGCGGGCCGCGGTCGAGGCCGGCGTCGACATCGCGCTCGGCACGGACCAGTTCCCGCACGAGGAGAACGACGGCACCATCTCGACGGTGCGCGAGGCCGAGTACTATGTCGCCGCGGGAATGAGCGACCTGCGAGCACTGCGGACAGCCACCGTCGAGTCGGCACGCATGCTGGGCGTCGAACACGAACTCGGGACCATCGACGTCGGCAAGCTCGCCGACCTGATCGCCGTGGCCTCGGACCCGAGTCGCGATATTTCGGCGCTCCGCGATATCCGATTGGTCGTCAAGGGCGGCGAGGTCGTTCGCTGACATCATGGAGGAAATTCACCGGATGATGCGGCCCTACGCCCTACTCCTCGTCGTTGCGGCCTGCGCGCCCGCCGAAGACGAGCCGGCGCTTTTCGCCACGCGCGACAGCGCTGGGATCGTGATCACGGAATCGTCCGGCCCCTCCTGGCCTGACGGTCGCATGTGGGCGCTCGCCGACGAGCCCGACTTGGAGATCGGCGAACAGGTCGGCCAGCCCGAATACTTGCTGAGTGGGATCGTCGGCGGAGGTCGACTGGAAGACGGGGCCCTGGTGCTGTGCAACCAAGCCGATCGGACCGTCCGCTACTACGACGCGAGCGGCAGCTTCCTACGTCAGAGTGCAGGGCAGGGGGCCGGGCCGACTGAGCTCCGCCAGCTTAACCGATGCATTCGGCGGGGCGGAGAAACGTGGGCCTACCAGGTGCCGGCGCTCCCTCTGAAGGTATTCAACGGTGCCGGCGAACTGACCCGCACCGTTCCGATACCCAGGCCCGGCGGGCGCGTCGCGCTGGTTACCGACGTCTTCGAGGACGGGTCATTGTTGTTGCGTCAAAACGCCCCGAGAAGGCAGATGCCACAAGGGCTCAGTGTGCTCACGGGTGTGGTCATGCGAGCAGCTCCCGATGGGGTCGCACTGGACACCCTGGGCACGTTCCCTACCGGGCGCTGGGTACGCGGCGAGCGGGTCGCCTTTCCAGCGGCGTTCTCGCCAACCCTGGTGGAAGTTGCGCTCGGAGAGCTAGTCGTGCTCGGCTGGCCGGAGCGTATGGATCTTGCGCTCGTGGGGCCGGGTGGCGTGGTGGTTAGGCGGATTCGACACAACGCCAGTGCTCCCCAGGTGTCCGCAGGCGTTCGAGCTGCGTTCGTGGATCGGATCCTGACCGGGCCCATGCCTGCCGGGGACACGCCCTACGAGGACGCCGCAATTCGACGGGCGATCGTAGACATGATGGAGTACCCCGAGTCGTTCCCGGTGCACTATCGAGTTCTGGCCTCCAGGGACGGCGAACTCTGGGTCGAGCGAGGCGACGGGCCGCGCGATCCGCTCCCGCAGGTCGCCGAACCGTACCGGGAGCGTACGACCTGGGACGTCTTCTCAGTTGAGGGCGAGTGGCTGAGCAAAGTGGCGTTTCCGGCGGGCTTCCATCCGCTTGAGATCGGGAGTGACTATGTGCTCGGCGTGCACCACGATGAGCTCGGCGTGGAACGAGTTCGACTCTACTCATTCGCCGAATCCGACGCGCCAGGAGGCCAATGAGCGGAGGGTCCGAGGACCTAGAAAATCGTGCGTGGCATCGTAAGCAATGCTGCGTACAAGTCGATGGCATACCACAGGTTGGCGATACGTAGATTTTCATCCGGCGCGTGCTGATTGTTGTCGTGGTTCGCCACGGGCACGACGATCGCCGGCTTGCCGAGCAGCTCGGTGAAGGGCGTGAGCGGCAGCGTACCGCCCATTCCGGGCGCGACCACGAGAGAGCCGGGTCCGAAGGCGCGATCGGCTGCCAGGCTCGCCGCGGCCATAACGCTCTGAGCGAACGGATTCGCCATCGACGTCCTCGCCGCCGGCGAGCCGCCCCCGCCGGTAACCTTCGCGATGAGCGGATACCGGAGTCTCGTCTCCATATCCGGGTCTTCCGAGACGACGTGGAAGCCCTGTGCCTCGATGTGATCCACGATCAACTGCCTCAGATGACCAGATTCGTTTCCCAATACGAGCCTGATTCCGAGCGCTGCCACAGCCGTGTTCGGAATCACGTTACGCGCGAGCGACCCCGTATTTCCGCTCGTGATGCCGCGCACGTTGAGCGCGGGGACCAGGAGCCGTTCGGGCAGTGACTGCGGCGCACCCTCGGTGCGGATGATCCCGAGCTCACGCATGAGTTCTCGGTCCCAGTCGGGCATCGCCGCGAGCGCTGCTCTCTCCTCGTCTCCCAGCGGCTCCACGGTGTCGTACCACCCTTCGACCAGCACACGGCCGCTTTCGTCCTTCATTGACGCCAAGAGGCGCGCGAGAATGTTGCCCGTATCAGGAGCCCAGTTGCCATAGTGCCCGGAGTGCAGGTTCCGGGTCGCGCCGTACACGGTGACTTCCATGCCCATCGAGCCGCGCACTCCAAACGTGATCTGTGGACGTCCGCTGGGGTGGGCGGGTCCGTCGAAGAACAACCAGATATCGATCGGCTCGAGGCGGTCTCGATGCTGTCGCATGTACGCAGGCAGATTGCGGGAGCCGGCCTCTTCTTCTCCATCGAAGAAGAAGATCAGATTCGACGTGGGCTGGACCCCTTCGGCGCGAAACGCCTCGAGCACCGGAAGGATCGCTGCGATCGGCGCTTTGTCGTCTCCCGCCGAGCGCGCGTAGAGGCGCCACTCCGGATCGACGGCATCCCCTGGATCCGGCATCGGAATAGGCTCGCCTCCCGCAGGCATCGCGGCCGAGTAGAGCGTGGGCTCAAACGGCGCGTGCGTCCAATTCGAGGGGTCGACGGCCTGCCCGTCATAGTGCACGTAGATGCCGAGCGTGCGTGTCGCGCCGGGCACCATCAGTTCACCGTAGACGATGGGTGAGGCACCCTCGATGCGGAGAAGTTCTGCCTCGACGCCGACTTGCTCGAGCTCGCCGCGGATGTACTCGGCGGCACGCACGATGTCCGGCGTGAACGCCCGGTTCGGATAGGAGAGCAACTCGGCGAAGTCGTGAAGGATCTCGACTTCATGCGCCTCACGGTACGTGCGGGCGACGTCCGCGCCGGACTGCGCGGCGAGCGGTTCGGGGCCGGCCAGTATGGCCGTTGCCAGGGTCGCAGTTGCCGCCATACCGATCCGCCTTGCCCTCGTCTTCTGCATCCGATCTTTCCTCCGACGAACGTGTTCGCAGTTTCAGGCGGGAGCAATTTGCCGGTGAGGAGCGCTGGGCGCGAGGGGCGGTGGGGATGGCGCAGCTACCGCCTCACCGGGGCCTCCTTTCAGCCGGCCGCCCACGCCGTACATTGTCGCGGCCCGCCACTAGGGTGGTCGCTACCGCGCCCGCCTATCCCGACACCGGGAAGACGCACAGATGGAGACTGCCCAGCCGTTGGTGACGAACGATGCCGTAGTTCTGGGCATGCTCGCGCTCATCCTCGGCTTCGTCTTCTATACCGAGGCCAGCGAGCACCCGTTCTGGAAGAAATTCTACACGTATGTGCCGGGCCTGCTTCTGTGCTATTTCCTCCCTTCGTTGCTCAACACCTTCGGTCTCGTGGACGCGGAGCAGTCGCGGCTCTACTTCGTGTCGTCCAGGTATTTACTGCCCACGTGTCTGGTGCTGCTGACGTTGTCTATCGACCTCCAGGCCGTCATGCGCCTGGGCTACAAGGCCATCGTCATGTTCTTCACGGGCACCATCGGCATCATGGTGGGCGGACCGTTGGCGTTGATAATCGTCGGGATGGTGAGCCCGGAGACCGTGGGTGGCTCCGGTCCGGACGCGGTCTGGCGGGGCCTCACGACCGTGGCCGGTAGCTGGATCGGAGGCGGCGCCAACCAGACGGCGATGAAAGAGGTCTTTGAGGTGGGCGATGCCCTCTTTTCGCAGATGATCGCGGTCGACGTGATCTGGGCCAACGTGTGGATGGCGGTGCTGCTCTTCATGGCGGGCCGGGCGGCGGTTCTCGACGAACGCATGGGCGCCGATACGACCGCCCTGGTGGACCTGCGTAAGCGAGTGGAGGCCTTCCGCGAAAAGCACGCCCGGGTCCTCACGCTGACCGATCTCATGTTCATTCTAGCGGTGGGCTTCGGTGTTACTGGCTTTGCCCATCTGACCGGGACCTACATCGCCGAATGGATCGGTCTCAACGCACCGGTGCTGGAGCGCATGAGCCTGACCAGCACGTTCTTTTGGCTCGTAGTCATTGCCACCACAATCGGGATCGGGCTGTCGTTTACGAGGGTCAAGAACCTCGAGGGCGCTGGCGCGTCCCGCGTCGGGACCGCCATGCTCTACGTGCTCGTCGCGTCCATCGGCATGGGCATGGACATCATGGCGGTCTTCACCAACCCCGGCCTCTTTGCCATTGGTGGCATCTGGATCGCATTCCACGCCGCCTTGATGCTGATCATGGCGCGTGTCCTCAGGGTGCCGACCTTCTACATGGCGGTCGCCAGCCAAGCCAACGTCGGCGGCGCCGCCTCGGCACCTGTCGTCGCCTCGGCGTTCCATCCCAGCCTGGCACCCGTGGGCGTGCTGCTGGCGGTGCTCGGGTACGGGATCGGCACTTATGCTGCCTGGATTTGCGGCTTGGTCATGCAGGCCATCGCTACCTGACGGGAGGACACGATGAGCGCACCACATACCTACACCTCCGATGAAATCTGGGACGCCGTCGGAAGGGAGCCCGTCGTCTCCGACTGGCTCGATGTCGAGCAGAAGACGATCGATCAGTTCGCGGACGCCACCCGGGACTGGAACTGGCTACACATCGACCCGGAGCGGGCCACGCGGGAGGGTCCGGCTGAGGGTACGATCGCTCACGGCTTCTGGACGATCTCGATGCTCAGTCACTTCATGCGATCGACTCCTGAATGGCAGTATCCCGAAGGCTTGGAATACGTGCTCAACTACGGCCTGGATCGCGTGCGCCTCATGGCGCCGGTGCCCGTAGGCGGGCGCATCCGTGACAGCATGCAGGTCGTGAAGGTGCGGGGCGCGGGCGCGGGCCGGTTCGTGATCAAGACGCAACACACGATCGAGGTCGAGGGTGGCGAGAAGCCGGCGATGGTGGCGGAGTCACTCGGGATGCTGGTATACCCGTCCGGGGAAGAGACGCCCGAGTGAGTTCAGTACACGAGCCGGGTTTCAGGATACTGTGCGTACCATCCGAACCAGAACGCACGGTGCGAAGGCAGCCGTCGTAGCGATGTCTGATCGGGGCGGGTGAGCGCGGGTTCGCTCAGCTTCCAACGCGCTCCTGATTCGTCCCAGACTCCGTCCTGACTGTCCCAGCGGGAAAACATCCGGCCGCGTGTTTCATACACGCGGCTCGCGCCGCTCTCGTCGGTCAACACGACCAGAGCGACGGCACCGAGTGAATCGTGATACACGGTCTGGTCCGCAAGGAAGTCGACCGCGATGGCCAGCTGCTCCGCAGGAAGTTCGGGCAGCCGTAACGCGACGACCTCGTCCTTGTTCTTGAGCCGCGTGTCGAGCTCGGGCACGGCGAACATGAGCCGGTCGCTGCTGAAGTAGTCGCGGTATGCCGCCCCTTCGCTGTAGTCGCGTTCATGCCCGGTATCGATCGACAGCACTTTTGTGCGTGGATGGCGTCGCCGCCACTCCCCCCATCTCGTGGTGACGACGTAGAGAGGCTCCAACACCAGGTCACGCTGGGCGAGAGGCCCCACCACTGGCTCGCCGGACAGGGTGGACCAAAGAGACCGCGTGGCGTGGTCGTACATCAGCTTGTTGGAGCGGTACAGGAATCCGCTGGTGCCGAGCTCGTAGTGATGCCCGTCGATGGCCGATCGGTACAGGATCATCGAACCACAGAGGGTGCAGTACACGCCTGTGAAGTGCTCGCCACCGATGGTGTCCTTAAACATCTCGTGCCACGCCATGATGCGTTTGGGGTAGGCGCGTTCCTCCCCGTTGATGGCTATGCCAAACACGATGTCTTGGTCGTCCAAATACCCAGCCCGACGGACGCTGGTGAACGCAGGCAGGTCGAGCGGTGGGATTCCGTCGCGCGGCACGCCGCCCCACCGGACTTCGTCGAGACGAATTTTCAACACGGGGTCGTCGTCGAAGTAGTCGCTGAAGCTTGGGTCGGTCAGCCCGTAAAGCAGCGCCTTGAAAATCGAGTACTGGGGATGCGTACCGGGATTCGTCGCCCAGATCCAACGCCACCACGCATCGATGTCTTCTGCGAAGGACTGTCCAGTGGCGCGCTCGAGCAACGCGACGAGGCGAGGGCGGGCACTCCTCAGAGCGAAGCGATGGAGTTCGAGCAGTATGGAGGCATGGGAGTCGTGCCACCCGTCCAGAATTGTTCGCTCTGCGACCTGCGCTTGCGCGGGGCCGCGCAGCAGGTCGAAAAACACCTGGGTATCCGTCGCTTGCGCTGCAAGGGACGCTGGCAGCAGGAGCAAGAGTAGGAGAACGGATCTGGCTACCATGGTCGGGACCCCTCATGCCGACTACGGAGCACTCAGGACTCTGGCACGTGCTCGTTCGCCATTTTGGCGAATGCCAGACGATCTTGCTAGACCGATTCGTGGCACCGTGGCGTGGCATCTAGTCCCATGGCTCGCCTCGGCCTACCGTTACGTCATGGTTCGTCTACCGCCTGGCTTCGAGCTCGAGGTCAATACAGGGCGCGTGGTTCTGACCGGGAACGACGCCCTCTCGGACCACTACGGTGTATTCTCTGAGCTCCGCATCTCCAGAGTGGACGCGCTAGACGCCCCCGGGGCCGGCTGAGATGGCGCTCGTCTCCTGGGATGCGGCAGCGTTCGGCGCCTTCATCGCGCTCGTCGTCGGCGTCTCCCTCTACCAGGGCCGCAAGGAAGACACCAGCGAGGACTACTTTCTCGCCGGTCGCAACCTCACCTGGTGGCTGATCGGCTTCAGTCTCATCGCGTCGAACATCTCGACCGAGCACTTCGTGGGTATGGCCGGTTCCGGCTTCGGCGTTTCCGGGCTCGCCGTGGCCAGCTACGAGTGGATCGCTGCGGCTTCACTCGTGTTCGTCGGACTCTGGCTGCTACCGAGGTACCTGGAGCTCGGCATCTACACCATGCCCGAGTTCCTCGAGCATCGCTTCGGTGTCGCTGCGCGCACGCTCATGGCGGTCTATATGTTGCTCGCCTACGTAGGCGTCGCGATGGCCGCGGTGCTCTACAGCGGCGCGTTGGGGCTGGCCACGATCTTCGGGCTCGACCTGGTGCTCGGCATCTGGCTGATCGGTTTGCTCGCGGGCGCTTACACCATCTACGGCGGACTCAAGGCCGTGGTGTGGTCGGACCTGATCCAGGGTGCGGCGTTGCTGGTGGGCGGTACGGTGGTGATGGTGCTGGGATTCGAGCGAGTCGGCGGAGTGCGTGCCTTCTTGGATACGAACGCTGACAAACTGCACACGATCTTGCCGGCGGATCATCCCGAGATTCCCTGGACCGCGCTTCTGCTTGGGATCTGGATCCCGAACATGTTCTACTGGGGCTGCAACCAGTTCATCACCCAGCGCACGCTTGGGGCTCGCTCTCTGCGTGCCGGGCAGCGCGGCATCATGTTCGCCGCGGCGATCAAGCTGCTGATTCCGTTCATCATCATCTTCCCCGGCATCATGGCGTTTCAGCTCTTCGGGGACCGGATCAGCGACGGTGATCAGGCTTACGCGGTGCTCATTCAGGAGGTCTTGCCGCCCGGTCTGCGCGGAATCCTCTTTGCGGCGCTGTTCGGTGCCGTCATGAGCAGCCTCGACTCGATGCTGAACTCGGCGTCCACGATTTTCACCATGGACCTCTACAAGCGACGCTTCCGAGCGGATGCGTCAGGCGAGCACTACGTGCGCGTGGGCCGCATCGCCACGGGGGCGCTCGTGATCGTCGCCTGCTTACTGGCCCCGCTACCGGCCAGCTTCGAGGGCGTGTTCAACTACATCCAGATGATCTGGGGTTTTGTCTCTCCGGGCGTTGTCGCTGTGTTCTGCTTCGCTTTCCTGGTGCCTAAAGCTCCTCATGCGGCGGCGCTCGTCGGACTTGCACTGGGCGTGCCGGTGTACGGTGGTCTCTTGTGGGCGCTGCCGGACGTCGCGTTCCTGAACCACATGGCGGTCACCTTCCTCGTGGTCATCGCAGCGATGACGGTCGTGACCTTCATGCGCCCCAGAGAGACACCCTTCCGGTTCGAACGGAAGAGCGACATCGACCTCACGCCCGACCCGTGGGCGCGTCCGCTGGGCATGGGTGTATTGCTGGCTACGGTGGCGTTGTACGTGGTCTTCCGCTGAGTGCGACGTTGACGCTGGCATTTGGCGCGGCATTCCGCCGGGCGGCGGGTTCAACGCGGCGTCGCTTGTCGCAGTGAAGGTGGCCGCCGAAACTGTCGTAACTTGAGCAGTTGATGACGACAACCTGAGAGCCAAAAGACTTGTTCAAGACTTGCATGTTCTGCAATCGACCTCTCGGCAGCAACGAGGTCATCGAGACGTTTCCGGTGGGACGCCGTCTGGCGTTCGACGCCGCGCAGGGTCGTCTTTGGGTCGTGTGTCGGAAGTGTGAGCGCTGGAACCTCTCGCCGCTGGAGGAGCGTTGGGAAGCGGTCGAGATGTGTGAGAAGCTCTTTCGCGATACCCGCGTCCGTGTTTCCACCGAGAACGTAGGTCTCGCCAAGCATCACGAAGGGCTGGAGCTCGTCCGCATTGGCGCGCCCATGCGGCCCGAGTTCGCAGCGTGGCGCTACGGCGACCAATTCGGGCGCCGACGCAAACGTCAAATCATGTACGGAGTTGGCGCTGCCGCCATCATCGGCGTCGTCGTAGTCGGCGGCGTTGTTACCGGTGCGATTTCGGGCGCGGTGCTCGCTCAGACCGGCAACTTCTGGAACGCCTGGGCGAACGGGCGCACACTGGTGAAGCATCGCAGGCCGAGCGGCGAGCTGCTCAAGCTCAAGCGCATGGACCTGCTCGGCACCCGCGTTCGCGCCGCGAACGACGACCTAGGCTTCAAGGTCGAGGTGCGGAAGGGGAAGAAGAAGGAGTGGTTCAGGGGCGACGAGGCTCGCCGCATTGTGGGGGCGATTCTGCCCAAGATGAACGCCATGGGCGGCAAGCCTCAGACCGTGCAGGACGCAGTGGACGAAATCGAATCGGCCGGGCACCCCACCAACTTCCTAGCCGACCTCGCCGAGGGCGACCACTTCCGCGATAAGACGGGACTCCCGGGATTCATCAACAAGATGCCCAAGCCGACCAAGCTCGCGCTCGAGATGGCTCTGCACGAAGAGCAGGAGCGCCGGGCGCTGGAGGGCGAGCTGTGGCGACTCGAGCGCGCGTGGGAGGAGGCCGAGGAGATCGCCGCGATCTCAGACAACCTGCTGCTGCCGAAGGGTGCCGAGGAGTTCGTCGAGTCGCAGCGGGCAGAGACCGACTAGGCTAGCGCGTCCGCTCCTGCACCGGCTGGGTCAGTTCCTAGGGCACGAAGTCGCGGATGTTCACGTAAATGAACACCGCCCAGATGAGGCCGGCGATCACCAGCACGATGACCGTCGTCTTCAAGTCGAAGCGCGTGTCGCGTATCCACTTGAGCATCCTTCAGGCCCTCTCCGCGGCAGAATTCAGCCGTCTTGCGTCGCGGTGCGCGGCGAGTTCTTGAGCAGGGCGTTGAAGAGCAGCTTGAACGTGCCGTGCGTCTGGCCGCGATGCTGCACCCGGAATCCGTACATGAGGATCCGCCCGCTGCCGTATTCCACGTCCAGGATCGCGCCCTTGCCGGCCAGGAACTCGGCACCGATGAGCTGACCACTCATCAGAACCCGATCCGAGTCCTCCGCCCAGCTGCCCACTGCGCGTACTCGGCCCGCCTCGCCACCGAAGTCAGTGGGCTCGTACGCACGTCCGCCTGCCCACTTCGCCGCGACCTCGTCGGGGCTGCCCAAAGTCAACGGATGCTCACCGTCGAGCTCGACGCGCAGCAGTGAACTCGGAAGGTAGAAGTCAGGCTGACCTACTCCCTGAAGCGCGTTGCGCACCGGCACGCCGAAGTGCTCCATCACGAGCTCGTCCGCGCGGTCGAGCGTGATCAGCGTACCACCAGCGCGTACGAACGCCTTCAGGTTCTCGACGCCATCGTCGCCGATGCCGCCGCGGAATTCCTCCGGGACCACCGCGGAAGTATCGCCGTTGATCAACCGATTGAGCGGGATCTCCGAGGGGAAGACGATGACGTCGAAGCGATCGGAGAGGTCGTCGGCCTGTACATCGGCATTGGCGAGCGTCTCATAGGCGTATTGGAAGTCCTCGAACACGAAGCGCGTCCAGCCTTCGTCCATCGCGCCCGCCCAGCCCTGGTAGAGCCCGATCCGGTTCGGCTGCTGCGGCATGACGTCGCGCAGCCCCTCGGGGTCGGCGGTCACGGAGATGCCCAGATCTGTGGTGGCCTCGGTGATCAGGCTGAGCGCTTGTGGCGCTGCGGCACGCACGACGAAGACCGGACCGTCATCCGATTCGGCTTTGGAGACCGCGAGTCCCGCGTCCAGCATGCGGTTCACGGCCTGGTAGCTGCGTGTGACCTGCGCGCTGATTGCATACCAATCACTCGCGTTCGGAACCGGCGGCACCGTGAGCGGACCGACCATTGCGACCTCGGTGTCCACGTCGAACGCGTCGTCCACCCGCATCACTTCGACGCCCATCTGCATCGGCATGGTATAGGCGGCCCCGTCATAGCTGCGCACATAAGGGCCGTCCGGCCACTCATGCTGCAGCTCGCGGCGGCGCGGCTCGATGAGGTCGAGCACGGCTGCCCGCGCGGGCTGGGCTCCGTACACGATCCAGGACCCGGCCGGGAAACTGCGCACTACGTCCTCGTCGTCTTCGCCGTCGTCGTCATCGTGGCCTTCTGCGTCATCCTCGTCGCCTTCTGCGTCATCCTCGTCGCCTTCATCGTCGTCGTCGTGGCCCTCGTCATCGTCTTCGTCGTGACCCGCGTCGTCCTCGTCCTGGCCTTCGTCCTCATCGGCATCACCCTCGTCGTCATCCTCGACGTCGAGCGCGCCGCCGTCGGGTGACTTCCACCGGTCGTCTTCGATTTCCGCCTCGAATGCCTGCGTCGTGCGGTGGATTTCCAGCCCCTGCAGCAGAAGGCGGTCGACCATCTCGGCGGCCGCGACCGGGTCGGATTGGTCAAGGGGAATCACGTAGGCGCGCGGCCCCACGTCCTCGCCTTTCTGGATGGTCTCGGACGACATCTGCCAGCGACCCATGATGTAGTGCTCGCTGAATTTGGCGGTCTGCTCCAGATAGGACATGGCGGCGATCGTCTGGTAGTCGACGATGTCGCCGAGCCTCCATTCGCCGCCCATCCAGGGGTCGACGAACGCCATCTGGAAGCCGTAGTTGCCCAGTCCGCGTCCAGGCGCCGCACCGCGCTCGAGCGCCGCGAGCTCGACGGTGTCGGGGCTGGCGATGCGAGAGCTGGCGGTCTCGGTCAGCAGAGCGACGATGTTGTGGTAACGCCCTGTGAGCGCGCCTTCTTGGCCCCAGATGCGGTACATCGAACCCGTGACCACGCCCTGCTTGCCCTGGGCTTGCAGGTCTGCGACCATGCCGCCGCCCATGAAGCGCAGCTGCTGCCACTGCAACGGGTGCACGTCGGGGTTCATGGGATCGGGGTAGGGCGGCACGAAGATGCGCGGGCCGCTGCTGCCCATCTGGTGCTGGTCGAGGTAGAGCTGAGGGTAGGTCCTGTGGTACATCAGCTCCATCCAGTACTGCGTCTCTACCAGATTGGCCTGGAAGAAGTCCCGGTTGTTGTCGTGCCCGGCGTAGTGGTGGTAGAGCCAGGGCATGCGCGCGCGCTCGTGCTCGGTACCCACGTTCCGGCGGTACCAGTCGGTCACCATGATCTGCCCGTCCGGATTGGCCGAGGGGATGAGCACGGTGACGACGTTGTCGAGGATCTCCCGGGTGACGTCGTCGTCCCCGGTGGCGAGCAGATAGACCAAGTCCACGCTCGTCTGTGACGAGCCGATCTCGGTCGAGTGGATATTGTGGTTGATGAAGGCGGTCGCGGGTGTGTTGTCCGCTATGCGCTGTGCCTCCACCCGGGAGATGCGCCCGTCAGCGATGCGTTTCGACGCGTCCCGGATCTCGTCCAGCTGCGCCAGGTTCGCCGGCGAGGACATCGTAACCGAAATGAATTCGGCTCCTAATGTGGTCGGCCCCGCGGTATCGACTTGGATCCGGTCCGAGGCATCCGCGATCAGCGTGAAGTATTCCAGGATCTCGTCCCAGCGGGCGAGCTGCTTGTCGGTGCCCATGGAAAATCCGAAGTGCTGCTCGGGCGTCGGGATCTGAGCAGTGAGCGGCGCTGTGCCGAGCAGCGCGGCGGCGGTCATCAACAGGGCATGATTGCTCGAAATGCGGAGCACGGGACTCTCCGGAATCGGTCGTGAAATGGGTCGCGAATGTAGGGGCGAGACTTGCTCCGAGCTAACGCAACTGTACGGTCGTGCGCACAGTCCCGCCTTTGATCGACGAGTACTCGACCGTCATCGAACCCGAGCCGCGCACCAGGTATTCGATGGTTCGCGTATGGCGGCCCGGCGCACCGCTGCGCAGCAGGATGCGGTCCAGCTCCGACTGATCGATCATCTGGGTCGGGCCCGGCCGGTTCTTGTCGGTGACCCAGCCCGCGGCCACGATGTTCACATCGCCGTCCACCGAGAGGATATCCGGCCGCACGACGTTGTTTTGCCGTCCCTTCACCGTGATGGTCGGAATGAGGCGCTCGTTTCGGACGTCGACCCTCACGCGATACAGGTCTCCACTCACGAGCTCCACCGATGTCTCGCCCATGGACATCATGGGCATCATATCTGCGTGGTACAGCGTGAACGCCATGTTGCGGTGGAAGAGCTCCATACTCAGGAAACGCGGGTTCACGCGGCCCGAGAGCTTGTGGAAGCCGCCCATCTCTACCGCGCCGAGCGTGGGGTGCTGGAACGGGGCCCACTCCACGTACTGATCGCCGAACTCGAGCAGGTCATCGAAGAAGTAGCGCGACTGCTGCCCAGAAATCGGAGAGTCGCCGCTCTGCTGCTCCTGCAGCAGTGGGCTGTTGAAGTACTGCCCTCCGTTCCAGAGCTCGTTGGAGAAGGAGATGATGCCGAGTCCGTCGTTGGTCCAGTCGATCGAGCCGCCGTGCACCGTGTAGAGGCCGCGCCAGATGACGAGGTAGTCGTAGTAGGGCAGCATGCGCTCGCCGGTCTCGCCGATCTCGTCGTAGACACGAATGTCGGCGCTTGGGTACTGGCCGTACCACGCGGATCCTGGCGGTCGCAGGATCATGCCGCCCGAGTTATGGAAGGACTGGAAGCCTGCGATGTTGGGGCGCGCCACCATGAAATCGTTGATCGCGCGTGCCTCCGGAAGCTGGAACGGGTAGTCCATGCTTCCGCCCTGGATGTAGTTGGGCTGCCAGTCCGAGGCGTAGTTCCGGTTGGGATCGTATCCGCCGACCGGATCTTCGTTGACGCGGCCGTCGCCGTCATCGTCGATGCCTTCGGAGCCGAGCATCACCCAGTCGCCGACGCTGCCGGGTTCCACCGGGACCATGATGCGCGGGTCTTGCTCGCTCTCGCGGAAATTGCCGGCACCGGGTGTGTATTTTCGGATTTGTTCGATGACGCCGTTGCCATTCAGATCGTTGGGCGGGTCCTCGTCGAAGAGGCCGTCCCCATCCGAATCGACCGGGATGTGACCGGTGCGTGCGCCCGAGCCCGCGTTGTCCAGGAAGTAATCCCGCCCGTCCGGGTTCACGGTCGGCAGGATGTAGAACACCCGCTCGTCGACCAGGCGCGTGATCTCGTCGATCTCGCCGTAGTTCTCCATGAGATACCAGATCGTGTAGAGCGCGACTTCGCCGCCCTGGATCTCGTTGCCGTGCACGTTCGCCTCGATGAACATGCCCGCCTTCTCGAGCTCGCTACCGGTCCTGGGGTTGTTGATGGTCATGAGCCACATCTCGCGGCCGCCGAAGCTGTTGCCCAGAGACTGCAGCGAAAGGAGATCGGGCCAGGTGCGCTGCATGAGCTGCATGCGCTCCCCGATTTCGTCGTGGTCGAGCCAACGGTCCCACGTGAGCGGAAGCGTATGCTCGGGGTCCGAGCCGCGCTGTTGTGCTTGCAGCCGCGGTGCGTCCAGCATAGGAGCCGCGAACACCGTGCCCAGCACGAGCGTGAGCACCGTCACCGTGCGCTTCTTCATCGTATTCATCGTCCTCACCTCAACGTCACGGTAGCGGTGTCGGATCCACCCTTCTCGGCGCGTACCCGGATTTCCACGGAAGTGCCGTCGCGGCCCTGGATCACCCAGGAGACGGTTTGCGTGGTCCCGGAGCCATTGAGCTTCTGAATCATGTGCGTCTTGGCAGCGCCGGTAAGGATGTCTTCCGCTTCGACCTGGATTTGCACGCTGACCGGATCGACCGAACGGGAGCGCACACCGTGCTGCAGTGCCGACGGGAAGTACCCTGTGTTCTGAACGTGGGCGGTGACCGTGAACACGCCTCCGCCGTGGGCTTCGACCTCCGTGCTCGCGATGCGCACGCGCGGCAGCATCGTCGACAAGTGGGCTATGAACTCGCCATGCGCCGCACCCAGGTCCGGCAAGGTGGACGGTGCCGGATTCGTCACCACGTACGGTCGGAAGCCCCCGATCTCGACCTCACCGAGGTCCGGGTGCTGATAGGTGGACCAGGGGACGAAGACGTCCTCGCCGGCGGCGTCGAAGCCTGAAAGAACTCGTGCGTCCCCGCTGCCCGAACCCTCGTCTTCTTCTTCGTCTCCCCTCGGAAGTGCCCATCCCTGCGTGCTGAAGCTCGGCACGCCGAAGTGATAGTAGGCGTACTGGAAAAACGCTCCGGCCGCGGCCTTGTTGATCACGACCTCCTCGATGCCCGTGATATCCTTGTACACCTCGGACACGGTCTCGAAGTACTCGATGTCGGAATCGTTGACTGTTGTCGCCGGGCGCTGCCCAGAGCTCGGATCGTTATCCCTCCCGGGCTGGGCGCCGCGCAACTGGAGGCCGCCCCGCTGGAAGGGCGTTCCGAACAGGCCCTGCGAGAAGATCTCGTCGCTGGACGCGTCGGCGAAGCCGTTGAGGTCGAGCTCGGTCGCGTCAGTCAGCCGACCACTCGAGTTGGGAGGCGTCACCAGGTTGTCGCTGTGCCCGAAGGCTACAACGGCGGCGATGTTGCGCGTCCCGATTACGAAGTCCATGAGCGCCCGCGCCTCGGGCTGACCCACCATGTTGTACCCGGCGTCGCGCTCCCAGTACGGGTACTCGTGTTGGAAATGGCGGTCGAGGTCTACGCCACCGAAGCCGTCTTCGTTGATGAAGCCGTCGCCATCGTTGTCGATTCCCTCCCAGTAGAGAGCGTGCGTCCCGGTTTCCCCCTGGGCTGCGTCGGCCTCTTTCATGAGGCGTGGCTCGTCCGGGTCGATCATGTAGGCACCGAGCGGGTCGGGCACGCGCATGACCGTGATGACGCCGTCGCCGTTCAAGTCGTCCGCCGCGTCTTCGTTCATGCGATCGTCATTGTCGGCATCGAACTCGAGCGCGTTGAGCCGGTTCCCGTCCCGCGGACCGTTGAACATCGCCTCGGCGCCGTCCGGGTTGAGCCGCGGGACCACGTAGATGACGTGCTCAGTCAGGTCGGCTTCCGACGCGTCGGCGTCGATGAGATATCGGACTGTCTCGAGTGCTAGGCTGCTACCCACCAAGTGGTCACCCGACAGGTTGCCCACCACCAGGACCCCGGGCCGTTTCGCGAGAGGCGGTCCCGATGCATCCGCGATCTCGACCAGCCAGATCTCACGGCCCTGATGTGAAGTTCCCAGAGATCGCATCGTGGCCCGGTCCGAAGAGTCGACGATCGAGCGTAGCTCTGCCGTCAGATCGTCGAAGTCCAAGTAGGCAGCGCTCTGTGCCGCAATGCCGGGCGGCGTGAATACCGCCGCCAGCGTGAAGAGTCCTGATGCGGCCCACCGGCCGCGCCTCCCGTCGATCCGCACATTCCGCTCCTTGTGAACCAGCCTGGCCGCTACATGGACCGGGATGGTAACATCGTCTCGCTAGTTTCGCCGACCCATCCCGGAGATGACCAATGCGGATTCGATTCCTCAGCAGCTTCGCCCTCCTGCTCGCGATGGCAGGCCTCGCCACAGATGCCCACGCGCAGGCCCGTGAGTACATCAACGCGCGCTCCGCGACGGACGCGGCGGCGCCTCCGTTCAGCGGCGCGGTCTTGGCCGGCAATACGCTTTATCTGTCCGGGACGATCGGGCTGGAGGCGAATCAGCAGGTACCGGCGACGGCCGAAGCCGAAGCGAGGCTCGTGCTCGACAATGTGCGCAACACGCTCGCATCGGCCGGCATGACGATGGACGACCTCGTCACCGTCCAGGTCTTCTGCTCCGATGTGGCGCACTACGACACATTCAACGCGGTGTACCGGACTTATTTCGAGGATGAGTTCCCCGCGCGAGCCTTTCTCGGCGCCGGCACTCTGCTGTTCAACGCGCGCTTCGAAGTACAGGGCATCGCCGTAAGGCGATAACGCCCGGAGTCCGGGCGTCTGATTCGTTCAGAACTCCCCGCGGAAGCCGATGGTGGGAAGGATGGGAAGCAGCTCCTCCC
Source organism: Gemmatimonadota bacterium (assembly GCA_015664885.1). Classification (GTDB taxonomy): domain Bacteria; phylum Gemmatimonadota; class Gemmatimonadetes; order Longimicrobiales; family Gaopeijiaceae; genus UBA1138. The sequence continues at coordinate 94,522 of DQPL01000064.1, read as the reverse complement.
CGGGCCTCTGCACGACCTGGACTCGGGCGTTGTTGACGAAGGGCTGGAAGAAGTAGCCCCTCAGATTGGCCCCATTGTACACGTTGAAGACGTCGAGGTAAGCCTGCAAGATGCCCGCTGCCGATAAGTGCCCGGCGGGACCGTCGCGAACACGAAGCGATCGTCGAGTCCGGTGATGACCTGAATGCTGCGTTCCAGGATTCGGACCATGACGCCCGAGACCGGGGCGTTGGTGCCAGAGTCTCGTATCACGCCGGAGACCACCACTGTCTCGTCTTGAGCGTGCGCGCCTCGTGGCGAGGCCAACATCATCGACACGCAGACGACCGCCCATCCCACCCTCCCCGAACGCCACCAACCCATGCCTACCCCCTCATCCTAGAGCGAACGTCGCCCATCGCACGTTCCGGAAGTCAACGCATGAGCTGAAAAGATTCTGACACAGCGGCTAAGCGGTCGCTTCCGCCGCGCGATACGACAAAATTGTCGGTGTGTGGCAAAGATCCTTCAAAAGTGTCATGATGCGTCCTGGCGACCGCAAGAACGGAAGGCTGAGCGTCCCGGCCTCATCGTCGAAAGTGTTCTGCCACAACCGGATACAGCATCCTGCCCGCGCCGAATCACCCCGCTTCGCGTGTGGTACGACGCTTGCCAAAGGGTCTGGGCAGAAAACCCGCGATTCAACCGATCCACTATTTAAAAAGGGAGTGCGACTGATGCGCGTGTCGGCTTTGGCCCTTGCGGGCACCTACTTGTTGCTGAGCCCCGATCTGGTGGCGGCACAGGAAGGAGCCGCGATCTCCGCTGGAGACACAGCCTGGTTGCTGACCTCCACCGCCCTCGTGCTGCTAATGACGGCCGGCCTCGCGTTCTTCTACGGTGGCTTGGTCCGCTCCAAGAACGTCCTGAATACGATGATGATGAGCTTCATCGCCTTCGGCTTCGCGGGCGTGCTCTGGGCCGTTGTCGGATACTCGCTGGCGTTCGGCGAGGGGGGGGCGGTGGTCGGCGACCTCTCGATGGCCTTCCTGAAAGGCGTGGGGATGCAGCCGAACGGAACCATTCCCGACATGCTGTTCATGGGGTTCCAGGCGACGTTCGCCATCATCACGGCCGCGCTGATCTCGGGCGCGATAGTGGGTCGGATGCGCTTCGGCGCCTACGTGGCCTTCATCTCGTTCTGGGGCCTGCTGGTCTATGCCCCGGTCGCGCACTGGGTCTGGGGCGGTGGGTGGTTGGCCGGGCTGGGTGCGTTGGACTTTGCCGGGGGAACGGTCGTTCACGTCAACGCGGGTGCCGCAGCGCTGGTGGCCGCTTTGGTTCTGGGGCCGCGCACGGATTATGGCCGTCAGGCCATGCTCCCGCACAACGTGCCCTTCGTCCTTCTCGGCGCGGGCCTGCTCTGGTTCGGTTGGATGGGGTTCAACGGCGGGAGCGCGCTGGCGGCGGATGGTCTTGCCGCGCTCGGAGTGGTGAACACGCTCGTGGCGCCATGCGCGACGCTGGTCGCGTGGGCGCTTCTGGACACTTTCTTCTCGAAGCAGATCACGGCCGTTGGCGCGGCCACGGCGATCGTCGTCGGTCTTGTGGCAGTAACGCCGGCCGCGGGCTTCGTCTCGCCCATGTCGGCCCTGGCAATCGGCGCGCTCGCGGCGCTTCCTAGCTACGGGATCATCCGTTGGAGGGCAGGCACGCGGCTCGATGACTCCTTGGACGTCTTCGCGGCGCACGGAGTCGGTGGAGCCACCGGCGCCGTCCTTACGGGCGTCTTCGCCAGCGCGGCGTTCGGCGGCGCCGACGGGCTCCTATTCGGGAACCCGGGCCAGGTTAGCATCCAGGCCGCTGCAGTCCTCGCCGTCGCCGCGTACAGCGGAATCGCTACGTTGATCATCCTCAAGAGCATCGAGTTCGTGACTCCCTTGCGGCCGCTCGCGGATCTCGAGCAGCGCGGCATGGACCTTTTCGCCCACGGCGAGGAAGGCTACGCGACCGGTGAGGGCGCGGTGCTCATACTCCGCGAGGAGCTCAGCGCGAGCGCTGCAAACGGTGATGGCCAGGGGCCCGCCGCCTTCCCTCGCGAAGCCGGCGAGTCACAGAGTCAGCCGGGCGGCGGCGACACGAAGTTGGTGCGGGCCATCGTACGCCCCGAAACCTTGGGTGACGTCCTGAAGGCGCTTTATCAGGCAGACGTCGCGGGCTTTACGGTCAGTCGTGTGCAGGGTCATGGAGGCGAGGCGGGAACCGTGGAAACGTATCGAGGCACCTCCGTGAAGATGGACTTGACCGAAAAAGTCATGATTGACATCGGCGTGTCGGAGCCGTTCGTGGACGTCACGGTGCAGGCAATTCTCGATTCCGCGCGCACGGGAGAGATCGGGGACGGGAAGGTCTTCGTTCTTCCGCTCGAAGGCGTGCACAGGATTCGGACGGCGGAAAAGGGTACTGCGGCGGTTACGCCAGTCGCGCCTTGAGCGGGACGGTGCGCGATATGTGGATCGCCAATTCAGAGACCACTTTGCTCAGGACTGGAACGCTCATGAAGAGACTCATTGCGCCTGCGCTTGCGGCTGCGCTTCTCATGCCGTTCGCGGGCAGCGCTCAGACCTCGGTGACGGCAAACGCCGGTTGGTCCAGCAACTACTTCTACCGCGGAGTACCACAGAAGTCTTCGTCCGCTAGCGCGGGACTGGACGTGGAGGGGGCCAATGGTCTGTCCATCGGAGTCTGGGGCGCCGATGTGGGTGAGGGAAACGAGGTCGATTTCTATGGCGGGTACGGACTCGACATCGGCGACTTGAGCTTGAGCGTAGGCGGCACCGGGTACTTCTACACGGGTGACTTCGACAATACGTACCCGGAGGCCAATTTCGGCGCCGGCGTGGGACTGTTCTCGCTCGAGTTCTCGGTAGGCCAGTACGACACTGCACCGGCGTCTTTGAACTACTGGTTCGTGGGCTCAACACTGGAGCAGAACGGTCTCTACGCCACGGTGGGTAACTTCGGGGACGGGTTCGACGGTGAATACCTAGAGGCAGGATACGGATTCACCGCATCGGACCTCGATCTCACGATCGGCTGGATCTTCAGTACCGCCGACCTCGTCGGCAATCAGGATCAGACTCTGGTCTCCGCGGTTTCGAAGACCTTCGACATCTACTAGAGCTTCTGCCAGTCGAAGGACGTCTGGTAGCCGTGACCGTCTGAGAGCCAAAAGCGCTTGGACGGGATACCGGATGCCAGCGCCCACAGAACGCACATGCCGCCCTCGAGACAGGGTGCATGTGGCCAACCCGGAGGGAGGCTGGCGGGCCTCTCCTTCGGGTTGGTTTTTTTCGGCTCTGACGTTGCCCTTCCGGAAGCGGTTGCTCCCACTAGTCCCATTTCCCCGTCAGGCGAGAACAGGAAGCAGATGGCGCCCTCGACCAGCACGCTGTCGGGGAACTTCAGCTTGGTGAGCTCACGCTGCTCAGGGCGGTCTGCGGCGGAGGACATTACGAGCAGCGTGGTCTCGTGGTCCTTGCCTCCTTCCAGAGTGCAGAGCGCGTCGGCGAAAGCGGTGGTGCCTTCGATCAAGTTCATACACGGCCCGGTCAAGCCGAACTCCATCGAGATCGCAGCTGACACCTGGTTCTGAAGGCAGAGCAGGAGCCCGTAGGGATGGAGCCGGCGCAGCCGGCGGGCCAGCTTGGGGCCCATAAGGCGGCCGTCCGGTGAGCGCTGCCTGATTGGCTCCATGTGATGAATGAACTTGCCCGGCGGTCCTGAAATTGTCACGACACGAGCGTCGGTCGGCACCTCGAGGCGCGAGAGCGCGTCGAGCGCGTACGCCGATGCGGGTGCTCGTCGCTGCTCGTCGTCCTCGTACTCGACCAACGTCACGTTCGGCAGATCCATGCACGTGCCGAGCGGCCGAGTGAGCGCGGCGCTGAACGCCGCCAGCCGCAGCACTAGAATTGGCCCCGGGAGAACAGTAGCGAACTGTTGTGCCCGCCGAATCCGAACGCGTTGGACAGAACGAAATCTCCCGAGACCTCTTTAGCTTTATTGGGCACGAAATCGAGGCCCGAATTCGGCTCGGGGACTTCGAGGTTGATGGTAGGCGTCGCCTGACCGTTTATCAGGATATCCAGACAGACGCACGCTTCTATGAGTGAGGAGGCTCCGAGACAGTGGCCGATCATGGACTTCAGGGAACTGATGGCGACCCCTGCTCGATCTTCACCGAGCAACTCTCGGTATACTCGTATCTCTGCCGCGTCGTTGGCTCTGGTGGCGGTGCCGTGGGCCGAGATGTAGGCCAGGTCCTTCCCTGGGTTGGGCACGCGGGCCAGCGCGGACCTACAGGCGCGCAGCATGACGCCGATGTCTTCGGGGACCCCTGTCATGTGCGTTGCGTTCATCGACTGTCCGTAGCCGCTCAGGTATCCCGGCGCGGATGTGTGCGAGCGGCTGCTCAGCCACATGCCCGCGGCGCCCTCTCCCATGACGAACCCGTTTCGCGCCAAGTCGAACGGTCGGCTCGCGCGCAGGTCGTCGTCGCGGCTCAACGTCCCCAAGTTGTTGAATCCGGCTACGCCGAGGGGATTCAACATGGCCGTGGATGCAACGACGATCACGTCCTCGACGGCACCGGCTTCAAGCCACTGATGGGCGAAGATCAAGGCGTCGCTTCCTGAGGCGCACGCGGTATCAACTCGCACTCGGGGGCCGTCCACCCCCAGGTGCTCCGCAACCTCGGCCAGCGGAGCTTCTCCGAAGAAGCTGCGCACCGGAATCAAACCGCTGGGGTCTCCGACGGCGTCGAGCGAGCGCTCGACGAACTCTGGCTCGGCACGCAAAGTGGGGAGCGCCAGCACGAGCCCATAGTGGGCGTCGGGGTCGTACTCAAGGCGGTCACATGCCTCGAGTGCGAGCGCCACGCCCCGTGGCATGATGAGCTCAGCGTTGGCGTGGGGTGGGCAGACGTCTTCCGGTAGCGGGGCGCCCACGCGTACCGGAAACGTCTCGGGCAAGCGAACCACGGCCGAACGACCGGCGACGAAGTCTGGGTAGTCGAGGTCTCCCGGAGCCACAATGGCATGGGAAGGGACCGCGAAAGAGGTCATGGGTCCGGCTCTTCAGCCACCTTTTGTTCAAGCCACAGCTCGAGCAGCTCTTCCCCGGGCGGCGGTTCGACGGACTCCCCGGAATCCGGATGCACGAATCCTTCTCCATCCCAGACCGCTTGGGTTCGGCCGGCTTCGTGCTCTCGGACCACATGGGCGAAGACACCGGAGACGAGCCGGGCGAACGTGTCTACGGTCCAGTATCGGGACACATCGTAGACAGCGAGCTCTTCTGGTAATGAGACGCTGTCAAGTTCAGGCATCCGCTCGAGCAGAAGCTTTCTCCCCCGAGGCGTTAGGACCCCCTCCTTGATGATGGTGTCAGGCGGAAGGCGCTTGCTCAACTCAATCAGAGGATCTCGTTCCGGGAATTCGACGCCAAAGAGGTCCTCGATGTCGAACGCTGCTTCGGTCATATCCAGTGAGTCCACACCTTGCTCGGCGATGAGCGGGAGATCACGCGTCAACTCCTCGTCTGTGACGCCGTTGAAGATCTCCAGAACCTGATCCGCGATCTCGTCAAACGATGGCGCGGCCTGTCGCCCTTCCATGCTTCACTCCTTGATGCGGCCATCGACGCGGTAAGCCGCGCAGTCTAAGGTCAGGGGTCCGCCATGTAAACGGTCCTGACCAACCCCGAGTACTGATTGGTGAACAGCTACTTTTAAACCACGGAGCCGACAAGGCTCGGGGAGATGATTCAATGATGGCACGGCGGGTGATTGGCGGGATGTTGGCACTGGCGGTGATCGTGGCGCAGCCGGTAATGGCGCAGGACCACGGCGCGATGCCGGATGTGAGCGGTGAATGGGAAATGAGCGTCGAGGGCGGATTCGGCATGCTCGAACTCACTGTCGACGGGTACAACATCTCGGGCTTCATCACACTGGGTGACCACGGCAGACTGGCCGTACACTCGGCGAAGTTCGATGGCCACGAGCTCTACTTCGAGATGTCGATGGAAGAAGTCACTCTGGTCTTTCGGGGTCGGGTCAACGGTGACGAGTATGTTGGCGAGATATCTGGGCCTCATGAGATGCCGAACATGGCGTTCACCGCCAAGCGCACGAGTCGATAATCCGGCGCTGTTAAACTGATCGAATGGACTACTCGGGTTGCACGGACCAGGAGCTCGTCGGGCAAGCTCGCACGGGGGATGAACACGGGTTCAGGCACCTCGTCGAACGCGAGATCGGCCTGATGACCAGACAGGGTGATGTCCGGGACAAGCGAGGGCATGGGGGCTCCGAAGAACGAGCGGACAAGGGCCTCAATGGCCCTCAGTCTCGGATACTCTCGCCGTTTCTTGAGCGGCTACCGACCCTTTGAGGCCGTGACTACCTTTACGGCCTAGGGGCCATAGCTCAGTTGGGAGAGCACCGCCTTTGCAAGGCGGGGGTCGCCGGTTCGAGCCCGGCTGGCTCCACTGGATAAGGCAAAGCCCCGCAGGGATTTACAGCCCTGCAGGGCTTCCCTTATCTGGCTAGGTGTGTCTCGAATGTGTCTCAGTTTGCCGCCCACTCACGCTCCGTGTTCGACCACCCGAAGTACTGTCTCAGCATCCGTGAAGTCTCACAAGTCTAGGAAGTCGGACAAGTCTAAGAAGTCGGACAAAAGCGCCAAATCGAGTAAGTCGGGGAAATCGGACAAGTCGGGGAAATCAGGCAAATGCTGATGGGCGCGACGTTGGTCGCCTCCTTCGCGTTTATCCTGTTAGGGGGCTCCGTCAGGTCGCCTGAGAAGGCCCCACGTCGGCAAACAGCTCGTCGGTCTTCGCCGACATGATGAAATCGTTGCGATGAAGTCCCTCGATCTTGTGGGTCCACCACGTCACCGTAACGCTGCCCCACTCCGTCAATAGGGCCGGGTGGTGACCCCCTTCTTCGGCGATGGCGCCGACGGCGTTCGTGAACTGCAAGGCGTCGACGAAGTTCCCGAACGCGAAATTCCGTTCCAGTCGCTCGATCGCGTCTCGCTCGACAACGGTCCAGTCGGGGATTTGGGGCTGCAACTGGCTCCGTTCTTCATCCGTGACTCTGGGAGCCCCCACGCGACACGCCTCACACTTGCCCTGCGCTAGCTCGCCCATCTTGGTCTAGCTCCTGTTAGCGTCGGTTGACCGGCAGGTCCAAAGCGGATCGATCGACGATCTTGCCGCCCTTGATCACGAGATCGATGTCCTGCGTATGGCTGATGTCCTCCAACGGATCGGCGGACAACAACACGAGATCGGCGAGCTTGCCCTCTTCAATCGATCCGAGCTCGCGTTCGCGTCCCATGAAGATCGCCGCGTTGAGCGTGCCGATCCGGATCGCTTCCAGCGCGGGGATGCCGCCCTCGACCATCAGCTCGAGCTCCCGGTGGGAGGCTGGCCCGGTGGACTGGTCCGATCCCAACACGATTACGCCGCCGGCCTCGACGATCAGCCGCAGGTTCTCCTGCGCCACGGGGGTCATGACCTTCATCCACGTCGTCCACGTGCGCGCGGCGTAAGCGTCCCGAACCGTGGTGCGCAGCTGCTCAAGTACCTCCGGCTCGTACACCGCCTGGTAGATCGGGCGATCGAGGAACTCGGGGTGCTCCACCAGCCGGCTGTATCCCTCACCGATCGTGAGCGTGGACACCATCGGCACTTTGGTGGCCGCCATGAGGCTGACGAAGCCGTCGCTGACCGGACCCTGAATGATGGGGTGTGCGAGCGTGTTGATGCCGGCTTCGATCGCTTGACGGGCCCGGAACTCATGCGAGATGTGGACGGTGGTGCGGATGCCGTGCTCGTTGAAATAGCGACCGATCTCGGCCATCAACCCGGGGTCGAGAAGCGGAATGAGGGGTCGTGTTCCCCACCCGTGCTCGTCGAAGGTCAACTTCACTAGATCTGGCTCGCGCTCGATGTGCGCATCGAGTAGCGGCATGTCGCCGGGCCACTCGTCGACGAGCGTCGCGCCCGCGCCCCCGCCGTGGCCCCCGGGCGCGGTAATGACTCCGCCCGTCGCGAAGATGCGCGGCGCGACCATCTGCCCGGCGCGCTCCCGCGTCCTCAGGCCGAAAATGTAGTCGGGATTGTTGCCCGCGTCGAAGACGCTCGTGAAGCCGCTGTAGAGAAAGCCGTGAAGTGCACGGGTGCCCGCGCCTTCGTCGGGGCCGCCGCGCCCGCGACCTCCGGACAGGTGGATGTGCATGTCCATCAGGCCGGGGATGAGGAACTTGCCGCTTCCGTCGATGCGCCGAGAGTCCCGGGGCGCCTCGATTTCACGGACGGCGACGCGCGTGATGCGATCGCCCTCCACCAAAACCCATGCGTTGGGCACGGCGGGACGCCCTGTGCCGTCGATGAGTGTGACGTTCTCGATCAACAGGGACGCTTGGGCGCTGAGCGGCGCGTGTGACATCAGAAGAAGGACAGCAGCGAGGCAAGGCGTGAGAAGGCGCATGGTGCGGTCCGGGGCGATGCCGAGGTTGCGTGGGTTCAGGTGCTGAACGTACGCCTTTGCCTTCTGGTCCCCCAGGGCCTATGAATCGGCGGCGCACTCTGCCGCCTACACGCTGAGAGAAGCGAATGCAAGATGAAACCGACCTGAGTGATCCGCTCGAGGCTGCTGCGGCTTGGCGCGACGACGGGCTGGGCGTAGCACTCGCCACCGTAGTGAAGACGTGGGGCTCGGCGCCACGTCAGCCGGGTTCACAGATGTGCATCAACGAGCGTGGGGAGTTCGTGGGCTCGGTATCCGGCGGGTGCGTGGAGGCGGCGGTCATCGAGGAGGCCACGGCGTTGCTCGAGAGCGACGGGACCAGGTTGCTCTCCTACGGGATCACCAACGAGCAAGCATGGGAGGTGGGGCTGGCCTGCGGAGGTCAGGTAGAAGTGTTCGTGGAGCGCGTGGAGTGAAAGGCTCGACGCTGAGCTCGTTGCTGGACGCTCGTGAGCAGGGAGAGGCGGTCGTTCTCGCCACCGACCTGGAGACGGGTCGGGAGCAGCTGATTCGTCCCTTCCAGATCCCGGAGGGGGACGGTGACCCGCTCGTGCGGGCCGCGCGAGAGGCTGCGATCGCTGACCGGTCGCGCACGTTCGAAGCCGACTCGGCATGCACATTCCTGCATGTGTTCAACCCGCCGGTGCGCGTGATCATCGTGGGGGCGGTGCATATCGCACAGCCCCTTTCAGCGATGGCCGCCAAGGCGGGCTACGCTGTGACCGTGCTGGACCCGCGCGGGGCTTTTGCGACCGAGCAGCGGTTTCCTGGCATTCCTCTGCTCAAGGCTTGGCCGGCAGAGGGGCTCGCGCAGCTCGGCTTCGACCGGCGGACGGCAGTCGTCACGCTCACGCACGACCCCAAGCTTGACGACCCCGCGCTGCACGCGGCGCTCGAGAGCCCTGCGTTCTACATCGGCGCGCTTGGGAGTCGACGCACACAGGGTGCGCGCTTGGAACGCCTTCGGGAATCGGGTTTCAACGATGAGGATCTCGCGCGAATTCACGCCCCCGTCGGGCTCGACATCGGAGCGCGCACGCCGGGCGAGATCGCTGCCGCCATTCTGGCGGAGATCGTGGCCGTGCTGCGAGCCGAGCCTGTTGTCCCGTCCTAGATGCTAGGCAGACGCTAGGTGACCCGTCCGAAGGTCGCGGCGGTCGTACTCGCCGCCGGGTCCTCGACTCGAATGCAGGGCTCGCACAAACTGCTCGAACTCGTGGGTGGGCTACCAATGGTGACGTCGGCGGTGGCGGCGGCGCTCGCCTCGGGCCTTGAGCCGGTAGTGGTCGTCACGGGCCACATGGCGGCCGAAGTGCAGGCGGTTTTGCCAGAAGGTGCACGCGTCGTGCACAACTCCGCTCATGCGGACGGCCTCGCCTCGTCGTTACGCACCGCCCTGCGAGCGCTACCGCCGGATCTCGACGCCGTGGTCGTCTCGTTGGGTGACATGCCGTTCGTCCGGGCCCGGCACTTCGAGGCCGTGGTCCAGGCGTGGAGACCGGGCAGCATCGTCGTCCCGGTGCGCGACGGCCGCCGTGGAAATCCGGTGCTCTGGTCGGCGATGTTCATCGACGAGATGTGCGACTTGCACGGGGACGCTGGAGCCAAACAGATCATGGTGCGCTACCCCGAGGCAGTGATCGAACTCCCGGCCGACGACGACGCCGTTTTGACCGATGTTGACGACGCGGACGACCTGGAGCGCATCAGGCAGCGGAGCTAGCTTAGCGGCCGTGTCTACTCTGAAGATCCAAGAGCGCTTCTCGCTCGACGCTCCCCCGGCACTGGTCTGGGACCACCTCGTCGATCCCGTACGCACGGTCGACTGCCTTCCGGGTGCCGAGATCACCGGCCAGGAGGACGAGCGCACCTACCTCGGTGCCATGAAGGTCAAGGTCGGGGCCGTCACCGTGTCCTACCGCGGCAAGCTCACTTTCGAAGAGATCGACGCAGATCGGCGCTACGTGCGCATGGTGGGGAAGGGCCGAGAGAAAACGGGGTCCGGTTCGGTTACGATGACCATGGAGGGTCGCGTGCTCGCGCTCGACGATGGCGGCAGCGAGGTCACCGTCGACTCCGAAGTGCGCCTGACCGGCAAGATCGTGCGTTTCGGCCGTGGCATGATCGAGTCGATCTCGGCTGAGGTCTTCAAGGAATTCCGGGTCAGGTTTGCTGCGAAGCTGTCGCAAGAGGGGCAGGGGAACGCTGCGGACGCCGCGGATGGCATGGCCGGAGGAGATGGCAGCGCAGCCGGGGCGGATGGTGGCAGAGCGGACGGAGGGGCGAGCACCGGAGCTGCCCCGGCCGATAGCGACGACACCCTCAACTTGCTGCCGCTCCTACTTCGGGCGTTCCGCTCGTGGGTCCTCCGCTTATTCGGCCGCCGCTGAGAGATTCTTGCGAAGGGATCGCCCATGGGGCAGCTGAGCGTGCGGCCCTCCTAGGGCCGCCGCGAGCGCCTCGAGGCTCACCAAGTTGTGCACGGGGCGGAAGTCGTCGACATGGGGAAGCATCGCCCGGATGCCCCGTGCTTGCGGCTGGAAGTCGGCGTAGCGCAGCAGCGGGTTGAGCCACACGACGCGCCTGGCCGAGCGACGTAGCCGCGCCATTTCGCCTTCGAGCGAACCCGTCTCGTCGCGGTCGAGACCGTCCGTGATCAGCAGCACTGATGCGCCTTGAGCGAGCACACGGCGAGACCATTCCCGGTTGAAGCGCCCCAGGCAGGACGAGATGCGCGTGCCGCCGTCCCAGTCACGGACGCGGGCGCCGAGGTCGGCGAGCGCGACATCGACATCCCGGTGCCTGAGTGCGCGTGTGACGTTGGAGAGGCGTGTGCCAAAAAGGAACGTATGAACCTGCTCACGGTCGTTGCTCAGTGCGTGTAGGAAGCGGATCAGCATGCGCGTGTATCCGGCCATCGAGCCGGAGATGTCACAGAGCGCAACGACGCCAGGCGGACGTGTTTTGCGGCGTCGCCACCGTAGCGGAATGTGATCCAGTCCCTGGCGCAGGCTGGCTCGCATGGTGCGTCGCATGTCGATGTCTCCGCGCCCGGTGACCGGGGTCCAGCGACGCGTCTCGAGATCCCGAACAGGGAAGCGAAAGCGCGCGATCAAGCGTTGCGCCTCTTGCAGTTCCGCGGACGACATCTGTTCGAAGTCCTTCTGACGCAGTACCTCGACGTCCGAGAACGCCAGCCTCACCACGTCCGCGTCCTCTGCACGTAGCTCCCGATTCGGTCGTGTCTCGTCGTCCAACGCGTCCAATACGCGTCTCTGCGACTGCGGCGAGCGCCGCTCGCGCGTGATGCGGCTGAGCGCCAGTAGCTCCTCCAGGACTCGGTTCACAGGTCGGTCTGGCTGGCGCCAGAAGAGTCGGAACGCCTCGCGAAAGACGTCCCGGTCCTCGCCTCGCTTGACCCAGGCAGCGTGCAAGGCCCAGTAGAACTCCCCGCGGTCAGTGACCTCCACCTCAGAGAGCGCCTCGATGCCCTCCAGGATCTGAGCGGGTCCGAGCTTTAGACCCGCACCGCGAAGCAAGCGGCCAAATCGCGTGACGCGTTCAGCCAAGACCGTTTCTGCCGGCGCTGGCACAAGGCTATTCGCTGGGCGCAACAGCGAGCTCGCGCTGAGCCTCGGCGAGTGTCGCCTGCGCTTGCGTACCCCTAATGCGGCCGACGTCTTCCTCGTATTTCAGCAGGACGCCCAGCGTCTCGTCGATGGTCGCGCCGTCCAGCTCGTCCTTACCGAGTGCCATGAGCGCGCGGGTCCAGTCGATCGACTCCGCGACGCCGGGCAGCTTGAAGAGCTCGACGTTGCGTAACTGCTGCACGAACGCCACTACCTGGCGCAGCAAGCCTGCCGCGGCCTCGGGCACTCGCACCCGCACGATCTCGAGCTCACGCGCGGCGTCCGGATAGTCGAGCCAGTAGTAGAAGCAGCGCCGCCGGAGCGCGTCGTGGATCTCGCGTGTCCGGTTCGACGTGATGACCACCACGGGAGGCTCTTCGGCTTTGAGCGTTCCGAGCTCGGGCACCGTGATCTGAAAGTCCGACAGCAACTCCAGCAGGAACGCCTCGAAGGGCTCGTCGGCGCGGTCGAGCTCGTCGATGAGCAGCACGGGTGCGATCCCGTCGGACGGCTGAATCGCTTCCAGCAGCGGTCGGCGGATCAGAAAATTTTCGCTGAAGAGGTTACGCTCGATCTGCGTGCGGTCGGTCTGTCCCGACGCTTCGGCCAGACGGATTTCGATCATCTGGCGTGCGTAGTCCCATTCGTAGACCGCTGAGGCGACATCCAGGCCTTCGTAGCATTGCAGCCGAATGAGTCGACGCCCGAGTCCTTTGGCCAGGACCTTACCGACCTCGGTCTTACCGACGCCTGCTTCTCCCTCGAGCAGAAGCGGACGGCCGAGCGTGAGGGAAAGGTGGATTGCAGTCGCCAACGCGCGGTCGGCGATGTACGACTGACCCTGCAGCAGCTCCAGAACGGAATCGACGGAGCCGGGCACGCCGCCCGACTCCGTCATGTCTGCGTTTCCGTTACCGGGATCAGCCACACGCCTCCACGGCTCGACGTGCCATGACCCCGACCAGATGCGCGCGGTACTCGGCGCTGGCGTCGGTGTCGGAGACCAGGCCATCGGCCGAGACCGATGCACCGTCGAGCGCCCCCGCGGAGAAGTCACCCGCGAGCGCTTCTTCGAAGGCGGTTGCCCGGAACACGCCCGTACCGGCACCCGTTACCGCGACCTTCACGTCTGCGCCGTTACGCGCGACCATGACACCGGCGATCGCGTACTTCGACGCCGGGTTCGGGAACTTGGAGTAGCCGGCGCTGTCGGGTACTGGAAAGCGCACCGAGGTGATGACTTCATCGGTCTCGAGCGGCGTCTCGAACATGCCCTGGAAAAAGTCCTCCGCGGCGATTTCCCTGCGGTCGGTGATGACCGTCGCTCCGAGCGCCACGAGCGCCGCCGGATAGTCCGCGGCCGGATCCGCGTGCGCGACCGAGCCCCCCAGCGTGCCGCGGTTCCGGACCTGTGGATCGCCGATGCTGCCGGCGAGACCCGCGAGCGCTGAGATCGCGTTGCGAACGTCGTCCGACTCGGCGACCTCTGAGTGCGTCATGCCCGCACCGATGACCAACGAGCCATCCTGCTGCTCGATGCCTCTGAGCTCGTCGATGCCGGTGAGTGAAACGACCGCGCCAGGCGCCGCCATATCGAGCTTCATGAGCGGGATCAGGCTCTGGCCGCCCGCCATGAACTTGCTGTCTTCCGTTCCCCGGAGCGTCTCCTGTGCCTCGGCTACGCTGCCCGGACGATGAAAAGCGAAGTCTTCCATGATCGTCTCCTCAGGCCTGGGCGTCTTGGAGGGCGCGCCAGACTCGCTCCGGCGTAGCTGGCATGTCGATGTGCTCGACACCTGCCGACGACAGCGCGTCGACAATGGCGTTGATGATCGCCGGGGGAACCCCGATCGAGCCAACCTCGCCCACTCCTTTCACGCCCAGCGGGTTGTGTGTGCAGTTGGTGATGTGGTGGCCGGTCTTGAAGAACGGCAGGTCGGCCGCACGCGGCATCGTGTAGTTCATGTAGGAGCCGGTGATGAGCTGCCCCGAATCGTCGTAGATGCACGACTCGAGCAGAGCCTGGCCGATGCCCTGTGCGAGCCCGCCGTGCATCTGACCATCGACGATCATCGGATTGATGATCCGGCCCACGTCGTCCGCACAAGAGACGCCGCAGAGGTCGACCACCCCCGTGTCAGGGTCGATCTCCACCTCGACGATGTGCGCGCCGGCGGGGAAGGTGAAGTTCTTCGGATCGTAAAATGCCGTCTCGTCGAGACCCGGCTCGAGGTCTTCGGGATAGTTGTGAGGCACATAAGCGGCGAACGCGACTTCTCCGAGGGCCTTGGTCTTGTCGGTGCCCGCGACGGTGAAGTTGCCCTTGTCGAAAACCACGTCCTCGACGGCGGCCTCCATCAAGTGCGCCGCGATGATCGTGCCCTTCGCGATGATCTTCTCCATCGCCATGTAGATCGCCGACCCTCCGACCGCGAGCGAGCGCGACCCGTAGGTGCCCATGCCGAAGGCGACCTGCGCGGTGTCACCGTGCACTATTTCCACCTGATCCTCTGGCAGGCCCAAGCGGTCGGACACGAGCTGCGCGAACGTCGTCTCGTGCCCTTGCCCGTGGCTGTGTGAGCCGGTGAAGACCGTGATACTGCCCGTGGGGTGCACGCGGACGTGCCCGACTTCGAAGAGGCCTGCGCGCGCGCCGAGTTGTCCCGCGACCGCCGAGGGCGCGATACCGCACGCCTCGACGAACGTGGAGATCCCGATGCCGCGAAGCTTGCCGCGCGTTGCCGCCTCTTCACGGCGCGCCCCGAAACCGGAGTAGTCGGCGAGTTCGAGCGCAGCGTCGAACGTCCCGTCGTAGTCGCCGACGTCGTACTCGAGCGCGACCGGGGTCTGGTACGGGAACTGGTCCGGCTGAATGAAGTTGTTCTTTCGAAGCTCCACCGGATCCATCCCGAGCTGCACCGCGGCCTTGTGCACGAGCCGCTCCAGCACAAAGGCCGCTTCTGGACGTCCGGCACCTCGGTACGCGTCGACCGGGACCGTATTGGTGAAGTACGCCTTGACGTTCGCGAAGATCGCCGGCGTCGTGTAGCAACCTGAGAAGAGCGTAGCGTACAGCCAAGTGGGCACTGCCGCCCCGAACGTCGATATGTAGGCTCCGAGGTTGGCCGCGGTATTCACCCGCAGTCCCACGAACTTCCCATCGGCGTCGAGTGCGAGCTCAGCGTGCGTGATGTGGTCGCGACCGTGCGCGTCCGACATGAACGACTCGGAGCGCTCCGCGGTCCATTTCACGGGCCGCTCCAGCCGCTTGGAGGCCCACGTCATGATGGCCTCTTCGGCGTAGTGGAAGATCTTGGAGCCGAAGCCTCCGCCCACATCAGGTGCAACAATTCGAAGCTTGTGTTCCGGCAGGCCCAAAACGAAGGCGCCCATGAGTAGGCGGATGACGTGTGGGTTTTGACTCGTCGTATACAGCGTGTACGAGTCGTCGGTCGCGTCGTAGTCTCCAATGGCCGCGCGCGGCTCGATCGCGTTCGGGATTAGCCGGTTGTTGACGAGATCGAGGGTCACGACGTGAGCCGCACCCTCTAAGGCTGCGTCCGTAGCAGCCTCGTCCCCGAGTCCCCAGTCGTAGCAGATATTCCCTGGCGCCTCGTCCCAAACCAGCGCGGCGCCTTCGGCGCTCGCTTGACTGAGCCCCGCGATCGCCGGCAGCGGTTGGTAGTCGACATCGACCAGCCCAGCTGCCTCTTTCGCCTGTGCCTTGGTCTCGGCGATCACTACCGCGACCTGGTCACCGACGTGGCGGACCCGGTCCACTACCATTGGGGGGTGCGCCGGCTCGATCATGGGAGAGCCATCTTGGAAGAGGATGCCCCACCCGGCAGGCAGACCACCCACACCGTCCTCGGCCATGTCTGCGCCGGTCAAGACAGCGACGACGCCTGGCGCTTTCAGCGCTTCGGACGCGTCGATGCCGGCGATGCTGGCGTGGGCTTCGGGAGAGCGCACGATATACGCGTAAGCCTGCCCTGGCCGGTTGATGTCGTCTACGTACTTGCCCTTCCCGGTGATGAATCGCTTGTCTTCCTTCCGCAACAATGCGGCCCCGATTCCAGTCTCGGGCATCGTCATCCTCCCATCTCAGCGGCGGCAGCTTGAACCGCCTTGACGATGTTGTGGTAGCCCGTGCAGCGGCACAGGTTTCCTTCCAACCACTCGCGCACTTCGTGCTCGGATGGGTTCGCGTTGCGACCCACCAGATCGATGCCACTCAACATCATCCCGGGTGTGCAGAACCCGCATTGCAGTCCGTGATGCTCGTGAAACGCAGTCTGCATCGGATGCAGCGTGCCGTTCGTGGCGAGGCCCTCCACGGTTGTGACGTCGGCACCGTCGGCCTCCACAGCGAGCATGGTGCAACTCTTAACCGAGGCGCCGCCCACGTGCACGACACACGCGCCGCACTGGCTGGTGTCGCACCCCACGTGGGTGCCGGTGAGCCCGAGGGTTTCGCGGATGAAGTCGACGAGCAAGGTCCTTCCCTCGGCCTCGCCTTCGACCGCCTGTCCGTTAACGGTCAGAGACACCGTTGGCATCGACAGACTCCCAGAAAGAGGGTGGAATCGAGCGAAGAGCCGGCAGGGCTCATCGCGAGGGGTAGTCAGAGTGGGAGGGTGCTCCGTGAAGGTCAAGGTGGCGCTGCACCCAAGCCCTCCATCCGTGCCCGGCCGGGTCGTCTCAAATCCCGCGCCCGCAATCCAGCTCCCGTCTCCTTCCTTTTTGTAGACTCTGAAGGTGGATGGGGTGGTGGGATCGTCATCGTTCTCGATGACATAGGTGAAGACGAAATTCCCGCGCCGGACCACCTTGCGCATGTTGTAGCCCCACCAAGTTCAGTCGGGGCTGTGGTTTCGGCTGCCTGGGAGCTGCTCAACGAGCGCCGGCAGCGTTTGCGGCCGGTCTGCCGGAACCCCCGGTCCCGTGGGGTTGCCCTGCTCTCCGCCGCAGGCGCCTAGCACGAGGACTGTCGAAAGAGCAGCGCTAGACCACTTCATGGGCAACTACCGTCCTGGATCGTGGGTGATCGGTCTGTGTCGAGTATCGACCGAATTGCCCTCGTGGAAGAGCTGCTTGTTACGGTGGAGCCCTCAGCGCAACCGAAACACAAAGAGAGTATTGCCACCCGAGCGCTGCCGGATCTCTGGCGTGAGTATGAGCGCGTTCGGTCCCCCGCCTACTGCGATGGCGATGTACTGAACTCCATCGACCAGGTAGCTCACCGGGAAGCCGCCGGCGGTGGAGTTGAGGATCTGCTCCCAAAGCACCTCGCCGGTCGCCGCGTCGAACGCGCGAAAACGACGGGCATCATCGGTCGTGAAGACGAGACCTCCCCCGGTCGTGAGCACCGAACCACCCATTCCGGCCCGCTGACGGTGCTGCCAGAGCGTCCTTCCGGTTTCGAGGCTGACGGCCGTGAACACGCCCACGTTCTCGTCGGGGCCGGGAACCGGGATCTTCCTGTAGTCCGCAGAGCTATGGTACATGCCCGTCGTCGGTTCGACCGGCAGGAGCGTGTACTCCATGCACGTGTTGTTTCCCGAAGAGTACAGCGCATTCGTCCCCGGGTGATAAGCCGCTGCCTGCCAGTTGGTGCCGCCGCTGGCGTGGGGGCAGACAATGACCTCCTGGCCGATCTCGGGACGTGCCAGCTCTGGGTTGGGAATCCCCTTTCGGCCTTCGACATCCACACCGACGATCACGTTCTGGAAGTGCGTGCTGCGAGCCCACAAGAAGTCACCCGTCGCGGCGTCGAGCGTCCAGATGATGCCGGGCTTGCCGGGGATGCCCGTGACCACCTTCCGACGCTCACCCGGCCTAATCGCGGGGTTGATCCACTCGACCGCGCTGGCGTCGGGCGCCACCTCCGTCTCCACGATGACGCGCTCGTAGGGGTGATCCTGGTCGAAGTCGTCGCCTGGAAGGTGCTGGAAGTGCCACACGATCTCTCCCGTGCTGGCGTCGAGCGCCAACGTCGAGTTCGTGTACAGCGCATCTCCCACCTTGCCCCGCTGAACCGACCCCCACGGGACCGGTACGGCCACGCCCGCGAAGATGAGCCCCAGCTCAGGGTCGTAGCTCGGCGCGATCCAGGACGAGCCGCCGCGCCTCTCTTCGTCCGGAACATCACCCCAGGTGTCACCGCCCGGTTCTCCGGAGTACGCGAGGGTGTGCGTCCGCCACAGCTCCACACCGGTCTCTGGGTCGTGCGCTGAGATCCAGCACCGCGTGTTGATGTAGTAGCACCCGGACATTCCAGCCACGACTTGGCCTTCGATGAGTTGGGGACCACCGGAGTAGTGGTGGCCGATCGTCCAGTCGCCGACCTGCTGCTCCCACTCGACTTCCCCGGTGAGCGCGTTCAAAGCCACCAGGAATGCATCGTGTGTCGCGATGAAAAGCCGGTCGCCGAAGAGCACCGCGTTCCGGTTCGCGCACGCGAGTCTCGCGATGTGCTCGACGCGCGTCCGGCGGTATGTCCACAGGAGTGTTCCGTCCCGGGCGTCCACCGCTTCGACGAAATCACAGGCCTGGGGCAGGAACATGACGCCGTCGTGCACAAGCGGGGTGGTCTCCTGCAGTCCTCGCTCCATCGTCCACGCCCACGCGAGGCGGAGCTCGTCTACGTTGGACCGATTGATCTGCTCGAGCGGACTGTAGCCCCAATGGCCGTACGTTCTGCGCCACATCAACCAGTCGCCGGCCGGCGGGTCGATGAGCATTGCGGCAGTCACCGGCCCGTAGTCCTCCACGATAGATCGCTCGGCAGCGGTGGACTGACCAGCCGCCTGCCCAGCCGCAACGGAGACGCTCAATGTGGCGAGCAGGCCCATGAAGGCGGCGCAGGCCACTCCCCGAATCAACTGTTGTGGCGTGACGCATCGAAGGCGATCGATCATCTCGGGGCCCTGGCGGCTGGAGTGGAGCGTGAGGCCAGGGTAGGAGTGGGGCGTTGGGTGAGCAAGGACCTTGTGGCGAGCGGTCCAGATCCCAACACTGGTGGCATCGTGACGCCCGGCATCCTGCTCGACTTCCCCCGGCTCAAAGGTGTGCCGCCTCGGGGCGCTTGCAGAGACGGCGGTGCGCGAGGGACGCTGGGAATTCCTGCTGACTGCGGGTCCGAGTCCGGTAACCGGTGGCACTGGTTCGCCGCTCAACCCGATCGCGGTTTTCTGATCGACGGAGGCATCATCATGGGGGACTTGTGGAGCAAGCGATTCCTGAGGTCGGCGCTGTCCGTGTCGGCAGTCTCGATGTCAGCCTTGGGCGGCGCGATCGTCGGCGCACCCTTGGCGGCGCAAACCGACCAGGTGGCGCGCATCATCCAGACCAACTCGGCCGGCACGAACGCGCACCTCATCGACCCCGAGACTCATGAGGTGCTGGGTGTGATCGAGGGTCTTCCGCACGTGCACGGCGTCGCCGAGCATCCGGAGGGCCTCTATTACTACTTCTCCAACGAGATGCACGAGGCCATCGACATAGTCGATACGCGCACGTTGGAGGTTGTCGATCATATCCCGCTGTCGGGGCGGCCCAACAACATCTCGATGAGCAGGGAGATCAGAAAGCTCTACGTCGGGATCAGGGGCGGAGGGCCCTACACGGACGTCATCGACATCGATACGCACGAGGTGATCAGGACCATCCGCATGCACCGCGGAGTCCACAACATCTACGTGACCGACGACGAGCGGTGGGCGGTGGCCAGCCTGGCGCCTGGACCGGACAACCCCGAGTGGCAGATGCTGGCTAGCTGGGTTCGAGGCGAGCTGACGGGCAGCACTTGCCCCGGATGATGCGCGTGCTTGGCCGTGCGATCGCCGGGCTCCTGGGCGCCGCGTTCCTCACGGTCTGCCTCGGCCGTGAAGCTCGCGCGCAGCGGCCTGGCGCCGACTTCGTCCCGGTCACCCAAGAGACGCTGAACGACCCGGACCCGGAGGACTGGCTCATGTGGCGCGGCGGTTACCGGCAGTGGGGGTACAGCCCGCTGGAGCACATCACCCGGGACAACGTGCGGGAGCTCCAGCTCGCGTGGTCGTATGCACTGGCGGCTGGTGGACCGGGATCCGGAGGCATGCAGGTAGAGCCGACCGTCTACGACGGCGTCATGTACGTGCGTCACCCGAACGAGCGCTATAGCGCACACGATGCCACTACGGGAGATGTGCTCTGGCAGTACTCGCGGCCCCTGCCGGATGAGATGATCGCCGCCGCGAACGCCGGGGCTCGCACTGGCATCACGGTACATCGAGGCAGAGGCGTGTTTCTCTACGGGGACAGGCTCATCAGTCATTCGACAGACGGGATGATCTTCGCCCTGGACGCTCAGACGGGTGAGCTGCTCTGGGAATCGCAGATGACTGACTTCCGGCGTGGCCAACAGCCCAGCGGTGCGCCGGTGGCGTTCAACGGCGTCGTCGTCGTGCCCTACAATTGCACGGCTTGGGCCGCGCCGGAGCCGTGTCACCTGTCTGCCTACGATGCGGAGACCGGTCAAAGGATGTGGCGTTGGTATACCAGCCCGACTGAAGACGATCCCATGCACGACACGTGGGGAGATGATCCCCAGGTCTATCCTCTCCCGTCGAGGCGGAACATGTCGCCGTGGATGACTCCGTCCGTCGACACGGAACGAGGGTTGTTCATTTTCGGGCTCGGCTCGAGCGCACCGCAGCAACCTGAGCTCGCCGGGACGGACGGTGAATGGCCCGATCGACTCTATCAGGGATCGACAGTCGCACTGGACTACAGGTCGGGTGAGCTGGTGTGGTGGGCGCAGCACCACACGGACATGTGGAACAACGACGCGGTCTTCGACCGCATCCTGGTCGACTCTCCGGTGACACCCAGTCCGCCCGATCCGCTTGGAGTGAACCCGGACATCACACCCGGCGAACCCCGCGACCTCGTGGTGGGCTCCTTCTCGAAGGACGCGATTTTCTACGTGTATGACAGGAGTGACGGGACCTTCCTGTACGCGAGACCCACCGCACATCAGACCGTCATCGAGGGCTACGACGGACGGACTGGCGCCTACACAACGAACCCTGATGCGGTGATGCGCGCTGACTCGCAGCGCGAAACCACGGTATGTAAGGAGAACAGACTGATCCCTCAGGGCGCCTATAGCCCGCTCACGAACGCGTACTACCTCCCGGCCTGGAACGGGCGCTGCACAGTCGTGCGGGTCACTTCGTTGACGCCCTCGCTGGAGCACGGCTACAACACGACCAACGTGCGCACCGTGCCGAGCCCGGCGGCGAATCTCGGGCAGCCGGAGGCCATCGATGTCGCCACCGGAGAGACGTTATGGCGCCTCGAGCTCGAAGCCCCCCTCTACGGCATGCTGACCACGGGTGGCGGCCTGCTCTTTGCCGCCGACACCTATCGGCGCTTCTACGCGCTCGACCAGTGGACGGGAGAGATCCTGTGGCAGACGGTGCTCAGCGGAGTCAGCGACATGGCCCCCATCAGCTACTCGGTGAACGGCAGGCAATACGTAGCGGTTTTCGCCCCAGGCGGGACCACCACGTCGTCCGGGCATGTGCGTGAGCTCGGCATCCAAGCCCCGACAGGCCGCGCGGGTGTAGGCCACACGCTGTTCGTCTTCGCGTTGCCCGAGCGGTAGGCCGTCACGATTAGTCCTATGTTGCTCCGTAGCGCCGCCGTCGGCCTCGCTACCGTGACATTCGCCGCCACCGCATGGGGTGTTTCGATGCGGGACGGCCACCTAGCGTACACGCCTGCACCTGACCGCACCCCCCAGGGGTGCTGCGCCTACTATCCCTACGAGGGGTCCCTGACGTTTGTGCGGATCCACACTGCCTCGCCCTACGATGGATACGGTCGGTGGGGCGGGTGGTCGCACGACTATCCCGCCGCAGACCTCAATATGTCGACCATTCTGCGGGAGCTGACCGACATCCGCACCCGAGAGCTGCGCATGGGTGGCAACGTGCTCACGTTCGACGACCCGCGGCTGATGCAGTTCCCGATTGCCTATGTGTCCGAGCCCGATGAGTGGCGTGTCACGGAGAGCGAAGCCGAAGGCTTACGCGCCTACCTGCTCAAGGGTGGTCTGGTCATGTTCGACGACTTCTTCGACTTCGAGATGGCGAACCTCATTGCGCAGATGAGCCGCGTATTTCCCGAGTTGCATTTCATCCACCTAGACGGCACCGAATCGATCTGGGACTCGTTTTACAGGATCGATCCGTTGACGATGTACCTCGAGGGTCCACGCAAGTACGGCATTCCCAAGTTTCAGGGGCTTTTCGAGGACAACGACAAGAGCAAGCGCTTACTCGCCATCGCGAACGCGGGGGCCGACGTCGGGGATCTGTGGGAGTGGGCCGCGGAGGGGTGGTATCCGGTCGACCCGACCAGCGTGGCGTTCAGGATCGGCGTGAACTACTTCGTTTATGGGATGACCCACTAGGGGTCACAGTTGGAAGCCGAGCAGGTTCCAGAAGGCCATGTGCCAGATGGCGATCAGGCATGCGGATGCGACTACTGAGTACACGACGCGTGTCGAAGTACTACCAAATCCCTTGATCCAGCACCAGACAGCCAGGGCCACCGTGACTGCGCCCAGTCCTGCAGCAACCGATCCGAGTGCCAGAACCCGCTTGGCGGACTCCAGATGGCCGAAGGCAATTTCGTTGAAGTCGCTGCTCATCGATGCGAACCCCACAACGAACAGCAGGAATCCGGCTGCGGCGATCCACGCCGTGATGCGCGCGAAGCGCGGGAGTCGGACCTCAGCAGCGGGCGTGGCCGAATAACGCCAGCGCACGACTGCTGTGACGGGCCAGAAGATTACGGCGAGCGCGAAGATGACGAGCGACAGGCCAACCAGAACAGCCTGGACTGTAGGGTGCTGGAAGCCTCGTAGTCGCTCGAAGGCGGTGATCTGAAACGACCCCATGAACATCCATGCCACCTCCCCGTCGGCGTTCTCGCGAAATGCGATCACGTCGTGGTCGTCCGAGGCGCGGAATGTGCCCTCGCTCGACTCCACGAACTCGGTTGACCCCGTGGCGCTCGTCGTCAACGCGCCTTCCTCTGTGATTGAAACCGTGAGTGGACCCAGCGCCGCCCCTACTTTCGTGAAGTCCGAGTGCACGAAGCGATTCCCGCGGTACGTGCCGGCGTACTTCTCAAGGCGCTCTACGGCGTCCACGTCGGGCTCGAGCGTCTCCGGGTCGGCGACTGGAAAGAAGCGCTCGAGGAAGGTGTCGATGAATCGGCCTCGACCCGCCCCACCTGTGTCGGTGTTGTACGATAGGAACACGCCGACATCGTGCTCCGGCAGCATCGCGAACAGCGTGTGGAACCAGAAGGTGTCACCGCCGTGTCCGATGATCCACTGGCCGTCCTGGCTCATATCCATGAAGCCGTGCAGCGCGGGATTCATCGCTTGCGCGTGCCGGAACAGCGGCTGACGCATCTGGATCGCGGTCTCTTCGGACAGAATGCTGGCGTCCCCGAACTGACCGTTCTGCAGATAGGCCATCATGAGCGTCGCCATGTCCGTCGCGGACGAACTGACCGCGCCCACCGCGGCGAGCGGCACATATTCGAAATCCTCCTCCTCGAACTCGTCGTTCGCGGCCCTCGAGTACCCGAGGGACAGCTGGTCCGCGAGCTCGTCGGGCACGGGCTGCGCGATCGTGGTCTCGGTCATCCCGAGCGGATCGAGGATATTCGCCTGTATGTAGGCCTCGAACGACATGCCCGTAATCTCCTCGACGATGTAGGCGGCCATTCCGGTGCCGTGGTTGCTGTATGAGGCCACCTCTCCCGGCGGACGGACGCGCAGTGGCAGCTCCTCCTGGAGGATCTGCGCGTACGGCCGCAAGCTCTCCTCATCGGTTCCGAAGAGTCCGATGATGTGGTCCTCGAACCCTGGCGTATGCGTGAGCAGATGTGACAGCGTCACCGGCTCGTCGTACGTCGCGGGGAGCTCGACGTCGGTCATGTACTCGTTGATGTCGGTATCCAGGTCGAGCCGTCCCTGTTCGACGAGCTGCATCACCGCCGTCCACGTGAAGAGCTTCGAGACGGAGCCGATGCGGAACAAAGTCCCCGCGTCGACCGCGCGATCGGCCTCGACGTTGGCCAAGCCGAAGCCCCGGGCGACGAGCACCTCGCCGTCCTTGACGATGGCGACGCTGGCCCCGGCAGACGGCAACTCTTTGAGGTGCGAAGCCATGAAGCCCTCGAGCCACGCATTCAACGCGGTCGCTTCCCAGAGATCGGCCTGAGCGGCGGTTTCCAGGGAGGACTCCTGAGCCAGCGCCGCACAGGGACTGACGAGGGCGGCGGTCGTACAGGTGAGCAGAAGACGACGGAGTGGTATGGCTGCAGTGCTAAGTCCCATGGATCCGTCCCGATGCTGCGGTCGAGAATTAGGCCCCCGGAGGGGATGGCGGAAGGAGTGCAGCACGGTATGCGGGGGTAACTGGGGCAGCAAGCTTGGTTGCGCGACCAGCTTGCGCTCCGCCGGCCCCGCAAAGGATGTTGTCAGCGCTAACAGCCACCTAGGGGACACGTTCATGTCGCAAAACACCGGCCCGATCTCGACCGCCCTGGCGAATCGATACAAGATCGTGAGCCACCTCGGCGAGGGTGGCATGGCGACGGTCTATTTGGCCGAGGACCTCGAGCACGAGCGCAAAGTGGCGGTCAAGGTGCTTCGTTCCGAGCTGGCAGCCGTCATCGGGGCCGATCGTTTCCTGCACGAGATCAAGCTGACAGCGGCGCTGCAGCATCCGAACATCCTCGCGCTCTGCCTGGCGGCGCTGCTCCTATGGAGCGCCGCCGCCTGCGGGGGCCAGGGCGTAGACCGTGTGCCGGCCACTGAGCAGTCTGCCGAGGGCCCGATTGACTCCGCAGGGGAGAACGCCATGCCGGATAGCGCGATCATCGCCGCACAGGAAGAGCTCACCCCGACGGTGATGGCGCTGTCCGGGGTAACTGGGACTGCGGTCGGCCTTTGCGGAGACGCCGTGTGCATCAAGGTCTACTTGGCCAGTTCGGACACGGCGGTGACGGCCCAGATCCCAGCCACGTACCGTGGCTTCGTCGTAGACGTCGAAGTGTCCGGCGAGTTCCGAGCCAGAGGCACAGGGAACTAGGGTCTCTCCTTTATTCGCTGGCATCACGGCCAGGTCGGCTACCTGCTCGGACGCCTGAAGGCGATCGTGAGAAGTGCCGCGTGACTTCTCGCCTCCGGCGTGCCAGAATGCGCGCATGAGCGAATCGACCTTCGAGCGCCTGCGCGCCGCGCTCGCTGACCACTATGACTTGGGCGAGGAGTTGGGCGCGGGTGGCATGCTAACAGTGTATCGCGCCGACGATCTGAAGCACGAGCGCAAAGCCCGTGAAGGTGCTGCGGCCTGAGCTCGCTGCGGTCATCGGTGCCGAGCGCTTCATCAGCGAAATCAAGACCACGGCGGCGTTTCAGCACCCGTACATCCTGCCGCTCTTCGACTCGGGTGAAGCGGACTCGTTCCTCTACTACGTGATGCCGTACGTCGAAGGGGAGTCGCTTCGCACGCGGCTGGACCTGGAGCGCCAGCTCGAGGTCGACGAGGCGATCCACATCGCCAAGGCGGTGGCGAGTGCGCTCCAGTACGCGCACGAACGCGACGTCATCCACCGCGACATCAAGCCGGAGAACATCCTGCTGCCCTAATCTCACCGGACGGCCGTTTGTTGGCTTATGTGCGGGCGGACGACGTGTGGATCTTCGATCTGGATCGCGGCTTGGATGTGGCCCTGACCGAGGGTGGTTCGGGGCAGCACAACCCGATCTGATCGCCTGATGGCACACACATCGTCTATCGCTCGGGTGACGACATCATGGTGCGCCCCGTAGACCGGTCGACTGTTTTGGAGCCAGTCACCAGCACAGACCAGCCGGACAACCCGATCGAGTGGCTCGCTGACGGTACGCTCATCGTCTCGACGGAGGGCGCGCGAAGCGGCGATCTCTTCGCTTTGAACATTGACGATGATGAGCCGGCGTGCCCGCTGCTCGATGCCAATTGGCAGGAGCGGGGGGCTTCGCTATCGCCAGACGGCCGATGGCTGGCGTATTCGAGCGATCGCACCAAGACCCGGCAGCTCTACGTGCGAAGCTGGCCCGATCTGGAAGGAGAGATCCTGGTCTCGGAGGGGGAAGCGAACGTGACCTCCCAGTCCTACCCGCAGTGGTCGGCCGACGGCGCCACCCTGTAGTACCAGAAACGGGACCAGATATTCGCGGCGTCCGTTCGAACCGAGGACGGATTCGAGGTGCTTTCCACGCGCATCCTTCCCTTCGAGGCGAACGGGTGGCTGCAGGACATTCATCCGGACGGTCGGCTTCTGATTCCGGTGTTCGATGCAGCCCCGCAGAATGATCAGGCGGACGGCACCCCCCAACGACTCATCGTGTCGACCGGCTGGTTCACCGAGCTGATGGCACGGTTGGGAGGTGGCGACTGATCGCTGGCGGCGGGTAGGCTCAGCGTCCCCCGAGCCGAGGCGTCGTCGCGGGCGCGCGTCGATGGTCGGTCGCCTGTTCATACGCGTAGGCGAATCCAAGCAGTATCGCCTCAGTGAACGGTCGGCCCAGGAACTCCAGCCCGACCGGTAAATCGTCCGTCGTGAAACCGGCGGGCACAGTAAGCGCGGGGAAGCCTAAGGCGGGGCTGAGCTGTCGGTTGTCGCCCCGGCCGTATCCGTCGTTGGGCGTCGCGTTCGACTCGACGTCCGGCGCGATCAACGTCGGTTGGTGGTCGAAGGTCGCGTACACGATCGCGTCGAGCTCGTGCTCCGCCATCGCCTGGTACACTGCGACGCGAATCCTCTCTCGCTTCTGCATCACCACGAGGTAGCCCGGATCGTCGGTGGTCTTGCCGGCGGCTCCCCACATGCCCCTGGACCGCCAGGGTACCACCACTCCTGAGAGAAGGATGTCGCGGAAGCTGCTGACCGGTGGGTTCGTGAGCTCCGCGAGATAGGCGTTGGTCGCCCGCTCGGTCTCGAAGTTGTTGCCGATGCCACCGACGATATCGAGATCGGAGATCACCAGCGGGTCGAGCACCTCGGCACCGGCGCCTCTGAGCTCGTCGATCGCGCGGTCCATGACCGCCTTGACCATTAGATAGTCCTCTGAGGACGGGTCAGCGCTGCGGTCCATTGGTTGGCGCACGACGCCAATGCGAGCGCCACGGAGACTCCCAACGTCCAGAGCGGTCGTGTACGTGCTCGGAACCTCCTCTGCGGCCTCGGCGGTGATGGGGTCGTTTGGGTCGTAGCCCGCGATGGCATCGAGCAAGAGCGCCGCGTCGGTCACCGTCCGGGTGATCGGCCCCATGGTGTCGTGCGTCGGGTTCGCGGGCATCATGCCGAACGTGCTCACGAGCTGGAGCGTGGGCCTAAGGCCTACGAGGTTGGCCACGGCTGCGGGCCCCCGGACCGAGCCACCCGTATCCTCGCCGATTCCGACCATGCCGAAGCTCGCGGCGATGCCGGCTGATGTGCCCCCTGACGAGCCGCTCGGGTTGCGGTCAGGATCGTACGGATTGCGGATGATGCCATAAGCCGAGCCCACGTAGCGTGACGCGAACTCGCCCATGTTGGTCTTCGCGAGGATGATCGCGCCGGCGTCCTTCATCCGCGTGACGATCGTCGCGTCCCGCGAGGAGACGAAGTCTTTGAAGAGCGCCGAGCCGTACGTGGTCGGCATGTCGCTCGTCTCCACCTGGTCCTTCAGCAGCACCGGGACGCAATGTAGGGGCCCCGTCGGCGCTCCCGACTGCAATGCCTGGTCGAGGGAGTCCGCCAACTCGAGCGCGCGCGGGTTCAGGTTCTGGACGGTGTTGAGCCGGGGGCCGACCTGGTCGTATGCCGCGATGCGGTCGAGGTAGCCCTGAACGAGCGCGTGGCACGTCAGGTCACCGGCCACCATCGCCGTGTGTGCATCAGCGATAGTGGCCTCGACGACGTCGAAGGTCTGGGCGGCCAGGGGCGGGGCGAGGAACGCGGCAGGGGCAGACACCACGGCTGCCAGCGTGACCACACACACGCGCGAGATAGTCTTGAGCATGCCGTCAAAGTGTGCCGACGTGTCTCCACTGGCCAGGCGAGCTCCTGCTCTCCCCCTGCCATCCGTCTGCGCGCAGCTGAAGCGCTTGGCGACGCGCTCCAGAAACCGTACGGGCGGACTCAGCGTCAAGGTCGGTCCGGTGGTGGAAGTTCTGACCCAAGGTCGCCTGTTGGATTGGGCGATAGAATGCTTCTTTAGGAAATCCAGCGGCCGTTTCACACTGCGCAGAGGCGACGATCCATGAAGACCCGACAGCTGGTAGTAGCGGCGCTATGCGGCGCGAGCCTGCTCGCAGTGCCCGCTTCTGCCCAACAAACAGACTTCACGTTCCACTCGCCCCTGGCGGAAGACTGGTATCAGGCCTCGCAGTTCTTCGAGTGGACCTCTACCACCGCGAACAACAATGGTCAGAGCGTTCAGGTCGCGTACCGGACGTTCGGCTCTCGCACCAACCCGGCGCTCGTCCTATTGCACGGATATCCCGCGTCGAGTTTCGACTTCCGGGAGATGATCGAGTTCCTGGAGGACGACTATTTCGTAGCCACTCTGGACTTCCCCGGCTTTGGGTTCTCCGACAAGCCCCAGGGCGGCTACTCCTACATGCTCGAGGACGACGCCAAGCTCGTCGACCACTATGTGACGGACATCCTGGGCCTAACGAGCTTCAGCCTATTCACCCACGACCGCGGCGTCAGCGTGGGTCTGGCTTTTCTGTCCGACTACCTGTCCAACGAGAGCAACCCGTATGAAGTGACGTACCACTTCATGTCGAACAGCGGGATGTTCCTACCGCTCGCGAATCTGTTCCCGCAGCAGACCGTCCTACTCGATCCGGTCAGAGGACCGGCGGAAACGGCCAGGCGCCAAGCACTTCCGCGCCGGACCGAGGGCACGCCCGTGCAGTTGGCGTATGCCGATATTGAAGCGTTCAACGATGGGATTGGTGCCAGACTGGGTGTCGGCAAATACTTGCTCGAGCGAGTGGCGAACGAGTATCGCTGGCTCGCTATTCTTCCGAGCAGCCCCATTCCGGTGGCGTACATCTGGGGCCTGTTAGACCCGGTGAATCCCGTGCGCATCGCGAACCACGTGTGGTCTACCTATCTGAACGACAGGCCCGTCGAGAGCTCGCTTTGGTACATGCCGACCGCGGGACATTACCCGCAGCGGGATGAACCCGAGGAAATGGCTAGGGTCGTTCGCCTGGCGCTGAGCGGTGAGATACCGACAAGAGATGACGAAGGCGGCCAGTTGCTATCCAACGCTAGACGAGGATCACCTGCGTCGGCCGTTTTTGTGGGGCACTCAGACATTGAGGACATGGTATTTCCCGGGGCGGTGAGATACAGTCCGGCGGGGTATGACATCAGGCGCTAGGGCGTTGGGCCCGGGCCCAGCTCTTCGACCTGTGACTTCTTCTCCCGCGGAAGGCACGAGACTCGTGAGCAACGAGATTGAGTCGCCGCCATCGAGCGCCATAGATCCGGCAGCGGTTGTCGGTCACGTTCACCTCAAGGTCGCGGATTTGCAGCGGTCCATCCGCTTCTACTCCGATGCGCTGGGATTCGAGGTCACGCAAAGGATGGGGGACGATGCTGCATTCCTTGGGGCAGGGGGATACCATCATCACGTTGGTCTGAACACGTGGGAATCGAGCGGGGGTAACCCGCCGCCAGCCGGCTCGACCGGCCTCTACCACGTTGCTTTTCGCTACCCAAACCGGGCTGCCCTAGCGACCGCCTTCCGCCGACTCCTCGAGTCTTCCATCCCGCTGGAGGGTGCAGCAGACCACGGCGTTAGCGAGGCCCTCTATCTGCGGGACCCTGATCGTAACGGTGTCGAGCTCTACTACGACCGACCGTGGCAGGATTGGCCCCGGGATTCTGCTGGCGGCTTGCAGATGTTCACGCGAGCTCTGGATTTGGAGGACTTGCTCCGTGCCTAACCGAGAGCGCTTGCAGCAGAACAAGGAGACGGTGAAGGCGTTCTACGACTTGATGTTCAACCAGTGCCGCCCGCGGGAGGCGATCGAGCGTTACGTCGGCGAGCGCTACACGCAGCACAACCCTCATGTCGCGGAAGGCAAAGAGGCGTTCATCGAGTATTTTGAGCGCACGGCCGACGAGTATCCGGGCAAGCCGGTCACCTTCAAGCGAGTTTTTGCCGAGGGGGACCATGTGGTCTTGCACTGCCATCAGGAATGGCCCACGGACAAAGACAGTGATTGGGCCGGGATCGACATTTTTCGGTTGGATGCGGATGGGTGGATCGTGGAGCATTGGGACGTGCTTCAGATCGTTCCGGAAGAGGCGGCTCACTCCAACACGATGTTTTAGCATGGTAGACGACCCCTCTGTCACTGCCGAGTCGTACGGGGACGAGCCTGTGGGATATCCTCCTCTCCGAGTAATAGACCTGGTCGTCGAGAGTACTGAGGCGGCCGATGGTTACAGCAACATCGTGGTCAATCGTGTGAACCAGCACTGCCTGCGACTTGTTGTCTTCGACGGGGACTACCCCTGGCATCACCATCCAACCTCGGATGAGCTCTTCTTGGTCGTCGAGGGCTGCCTTCTCGTCGATTTGGCGGACGGCCGGACCCTTCGCCTCGAGCCCTGGCAAGCTGTGACGGTACGGCAGGCACGGTTCACAGGACCCGTACCGAAGGGCGCACGGTCAACTTGTGCTTCGAGGAGCTAGCCGCCGATACCGTTTTCCTGGACGGGCCGCCGGACCCATAGGCGTAGATTCTCAGTCTACGCGCCGCCGTTGGTCAAACCGCTTGTTCGACTTGCTGCGCGATCTGCCGCAAGCGCTCGATGTCGATCGCGAAGGTCTCGTCGATCTCGAGCGCGCAATGAATGCCGATCCGGCCCTCCGGCATGTAGAGCTCGAGTGCGGGACGCAACTCGTGATGCACCGCGAAACCAGTCGGGACACCGCGGAAGCCGTGCTCCGGGTCCCAGACGCAACAGACTGTCTCGCTCCACGCACCCTCAAGGCCCAGATCGATGCGCACGACTCTGCTCAATGCGGCGGAGTCCACCCACTCCGGTAGCACGCTCCTTGGCCTCGTCGCTAGCGTCGGGCGTGCCAGGCAGCCAGCACCTCGGCTTCGCGGTCCGCGGAGATGCCGGCCCGCAGGTTTGCTTGCCGCTCGGGTGATCGGGAGAAATGGTACTCGAGTGTGTCTCGGGCGGTGACCGCGAGAGGCCGGAATGTCAGCCCGGCTTCGATCTCGGGCGTGAGGTCGAATCGCGCGAAGCCCTCGTATCCTTCCGTGGGAGGGCGCCAGACAGGCATGTGGGAGTACGGTCGAACCCCGATCTCGGTGAGGAACTCGAGGTTCACCCAGGTGAAGGTCGTCTCGGCGGTAGTCACGCCCCGAATCCCGTAGAGCAGCTCGGCCATCGGCCGTGGCGTCCCGGGCCCAATGCCGTTGAACACGCCGGCCGTGCCGTCCTCGGCCATGCGGATCATCCACTCGGTAAGGTCGCGCACATCGATGATCTGCACGGGATCCGACCCATCACCCGGCGCCAGCACCTCACCGCCGCGCTGGATGCGCACGGGCCAGTAAGTGAAGCGGTCGGACTCGTCGTCGGGGCCGATGATGAGCCCGGGCCGCACGATGTTCACACGTCCCACGAAGATCCGCTGAGCCACTCTCTCGGAGAGCGCTTTCGCCAAGCCGTACGGCAGGGGCTCGGCATCCCGGCTGATACCGGCCGTCTCGTACGTGAACGTCGGGGCGTCCGCGGTCATGGGCACCCGGCTGGTATCGGCGTACGCCGAGCGCGAGGAGACGTAGAAGTATCGGTCGACGGAGTCCTTCAAGAATTCGGCCGATAGGCGCACCCATTCCGGGTTGGCGCGGGAGTTGTCGATTACGGCATCCCAGGTCCGCCCCGCGAGCGCGGCGAGCTGGCCGTTGCGGTCCCCCACGAGGCGTTCCACACCGGGAAACAGATGTGTGTTGGTGCGTCCGCGATTGAAGAGCGTGACCGTGTGGCCTCGTTCCAGCGCGTAACGCACCTGGTAGGGCCCGATGAATCCGGTGCCTCCGAGGATGAGAATCCTGATCGCCCTCTTTGCGGGGGGAACCGGGCGCGGGATGGGTGAGGCCGCGAGTGCGTGGGGGGTGATTCCCAGCGCCAGTGTGCCTGCGGTGGCTGCCGTGAGTCGAAGGAACTCCCTGCGATCGGTCGACATGGTCCCGCTCCCCGTGCTCAGCGCCGCTCTCCGTCTTACTCGGAGATTACGCGTTTCTGTGTGAGTCCCAGGCCGAGTTCCTTGCCCTTTAGGACGGCTGGCACGCCTTCCTCCATCCAGACCGGCGCTGGCGCGTCCATGAGGTAGTGGTCGAAGAACTGCTGCATGCGGATCGCCCAGTCTTTCCGGTTCTGCGACTTTCGCAGCCCGTGCGGCTCCCCGTTATAGTTGAGCATCCAGGTCGGCTGGCCGAGCCGCCTGAGCGCCACGAAGAGCTCGATGCCCTGCTCCCACGGTACGGCCGTGTCCTGGTCGTTGTGCATCATGAGCAGCGGCGTTTTGATTTTGTCCGCCGTGAAGATCGGAGAGTTCTCGATGAAGCGGAGCGGCTGCTCCCACAGCGACCCGCCGATCCGGCTCTGCGTGCGCTCGTATTGGAACATGCGGCTCATGCCCGTACCCCAGCGGATACCGCCATATGCACTGATCATGTTGGCCACGGGAGCCCCCGCCTCGGCGGCGGCGAACAGGTCGGTACGCGTCAACATGTACGCGATCTGGTAGCCACCCCAAGAGTGCCCCTGCACGCCGATCTTGGTGCGATCGACAAAGCCCTCGGCGATCAGACCCAGGACACCAGGAACCACCGCATCGAGGGCGCTCTCCCCCGGATACCCGATCGCGTAGGGGATGTCCGGCACGAAGAGCAGATAGCCGCGGCTGACGTAGGAGCTGCGGTTGATCGAGGAGCTACCCGCTGCGGGCACCGTGTAGGAGTGCAGCCCGTCCGAGTTGCGCTCGTAGAAGTACACCATCATCGGGTATTCCTGCGAGGCGTCGAAGCCCTCGGGCTTGTAGAGAATGCCTTGCAGCGGTATGCCGTCGGTCGACGTCCACTCCACGAGCTCGGCGGTGCCCCAGAGGTATTCGTCCTGCTGAGGGTTGGCGTCGGTCACTTTGCGAGCGCCTGCGAAGTCCGCATCGGCGACCCAGACGTCCGGAAACTCCTCGAAGGTCGATCGTTCATAGAGGATGACATCCGCGGACTCGGCCTTGCGGATGGCCGCGAAGCGCACGTCGTCCATGACTAGTCTCTCGGGCGCTGTGTTTCCATCGAAGCGGTCCCGGTAGACGCCGCTCGCCTTGGTATACAAGTGAAAGGCGGTGAGGTACACGTCCGAGTCGGTCGGCACGTAAGGCTCGTCCGGGTCCAGATCGATCACGCGGAAGCGGACATCGGACTGCCGGCCCACGCCCTCGGTCAGGTTGCGCGGTGCTGCACGCCCGCTCGGGTCCAGCGCCCAGGCATCAAAGCGATCGTAGACGATGAATGCCCTGTCCCCTTCGGTCCAACCCGCGGATCCGTACGAGCGCAACGCGTCCGGATGGTCGTCGAGGATATCGTGGACCGGCACGCCGAGATTCTCGGTGAGGTTGGTCTTCTGACCGCTCTCGACCTCGACCGCGAACCAAGCCGTCTCGAAGCCGTCCCACCACGTCACGTACTTGCCACCGGGAGAAAGGCGCGCCTGGCCACGTATCATCTCGGCGACCTGCCGCGTCGAGCCATCTTCGACATCGATCACGTAGGCGTCCGAGTAGCGTCCATCCCAGGAAACGAGCTGGCGGTACTCGAGGTTGCTGGTCCCGAGCGCGACTGACCCGTCGCCCCGGTCGGCCACGGAGACAGAAGGGATGCCCTCGGTAGCGAGCTGGACGACGCGCCCACTCTGCAGGTCCAGAACCGCCTGGTAGGTGCGGTCCTCCTCCTGAGAGCGCTGCAGCAGCTGCATAGGCTGTAGGTACGGGTCCTTCCAGTTCCATATGTCGACCACGACTCGTTCGTCTTCCGGAGTCTCGTCTTCTGGCTCCGGCTCGGGCGCATCAGTCGTGCCGAAGAACACCCTCTGGCCGGATTCTGAAAAAGACACGCTGCCCTCGTCGCTGGGAGCCCACCCGCTGGGCAGACCGGTCGTGCCGAGGCTCGCGCGCGCCGATGCTTCACCGTCGGTTGCGACGTACAGCGCGAAGTCCGGTGCTTCGTTGTCCCGGTCGTCCCGGTCGGTAAGGAAGGCTGCCGCACCGTCATCGGAGACCGCGAGCTGCACGTAGCGCCCCTCGCCCATGCTCACGGTCACTGAGGCCCCGCCCTGGTCCACGCGGAACACGCCGTCCGAGGCGCCGTCCTGGCCTGAGGCCGTGTAGAACAGGGCCGAACCGTCAGCGGCAAACGCGTACTCCACCGCCGACTCAAAGCGCCGCTCGATTCCCGAATTCAGAGTTCGAACGACGAGTGTCGCGCCATCGTCGGTGCGGGGCGCTTCCGCGTCCTCCTCATCCTCCTCCTCTGCTGCCGACTCCTCGGAATCTTCGTCCTCGTCCTCGTCGTCGTCCTCGTCAGTCTCGAGTAGGTAGGCGACCCAACTACCGTCGTCTTCAGAGAGTCGAAACGAGTCCACGTCCGCCATCCGAGTGACGGATAGGTCGGAAAGGTCGATGACTACCAGTGAGTCATGAGGCTGAGCGTTGTCGCCGCGCTTCTTCTCCCGCGCTGCGTCGACGGCCTCTTCCGTCGGCTCGACCAGCGCGATCAGATACCGCGCATCCCTCGTGAACTCCGGCCGCGCGCCGCGGTCTATTGTGAGGGAGCGTTCATCGTTCAAGCTGCGAACGATCATGATCGCGTCGCCGTCTCCGGGTACGAGACGGTATACGAGCCAACGGCCGTCGGCCGAGACGACATCGTTCTGGATGCGATTCCACGTGTCGAAATCCGTGTGGTCCAGAGGTCGTTTTTCTTGAGCTGCCGCCGGAGCGGCTCCGAGGGTCAGGAGTAGCGTGAGCAGGGCGGCGCGTGGAGTCGTCATCGGTCTAGTCCTGGAGGACGGAACGGGAACGAAACGGTACCGGAGCGCCGGGTTGCCGGCAACGGCTGGCGGCGGGCTAGAGGCTAGTCCATTGGCGCGCGCCAGGCCCCCCGCGTCAGCCCGGCAGCTCTCGACTCAATCCGTGATCGGCACCGAGAGCTTCATCCGAATCCACCGGTCCATCCACTCCTTCTGATGTCGGGCCGTCTCATACCGGAGACCCGGCTCGCGAGGGCCGTGACCGGTGCGCGGGAGCCACACCAGCTTGGTCTCCACGCCGTTGGCTTTGAGGCCACGGTAGAAGATGAGCGCCTGGTTCGGCGGAACGCGTGGATCGTTCTCGCCGTGCAGGATCATGGTCGGCGTGGTGGCGTTCTCGATGAACGCCAGCGGGTTGGATTTCTGATATACGTCCCACATGCCGGGCTCGTAGGGCCCGGCGCCGAAGTACGCTTCGAAGACGTGCTGGATGTCTTGGGTGCCCCACATGGCGATGTTCTCGGTGATGGCAGCGCCGGCCACGGCCGCCTTGAACCGTGACGTCTGGGTCACCGTCCATGCCGTCATGAATCCGCCGTAGCTCCACCCCATCACGCCCAGCGAGTCCGGGTGGGAGACGCCTCGGGCTATCAGGGTGTCCACGCCGGTCATGATGTCCTGAAAGTCGAGGCCGCCCCAGTCACCCACCACTGCTTGCAGACCGGCTTCGCCGTACCCGGACGAACCTCGGGGATTCGGCATGAGGACCACGTACCCGTCCGCCGCGTAGCGCTGAGCGTCTGAACTGGATGAAGAGGCCTGGAAGTTCTGCACGAACACGCCCGACGGCCCTCCGTGGATCTTGACCACCGTGGCCCGGGGCCCGTCGTTGGGTGTCCAATCATGTGGATAGACGACCACGCCTTCCACGTCCCGTCCGTCCGCGCCCTTCCAGCGCAGCACTTCCGTCTCGCCGAGCGCCCACGCGGCGGTGTGTGCGTTGTGCGACGTCAGCGCGACGCCTGCCACCACGGACTCTGCCGTGGGGCGCTGCGAAATCGGAGTTGCGTGTAACTCGACGCTTTGTGTTGGACTCTCATAAGTGTAGACGATCAGGCTGCCGTCGCTCGAAACGTTCGACGATCCGTACACACCGTGGTCGGGCGTGAGCCGGACCGGCTGGCGATCGTCGAGCGACATGTAGAACACGCCGCGTGTGGTTCCTGTGGTCGCGCTGAAGTATGCGCCCCGACCGTCCGCGGAAAGCGTGAAGCCGCCTGCCTGCATGTCGGCCCTCGGCGACACTTCCCGGCGGTCACCCCCCGACGCGGACATGCGAAACAGCCTCGTCATCGCCACTTGGTACCGGTCGGTGAGCTGCCCCGAGAAGTACAGGTGTTGTCCGTCGACGGACCACTGTGGATTCGCGTCGGGGCCGGGGTTGTCGGTCAGCTTGCTCGGTGTAGCGGTCGAGTCGTGCGCCTCGATCACATAGACGTCGCTTTTCCACGAGTCCATGGGCCGGCCAGTCGGTGTTGCTGAAAAGGCGATGTGGGTACCGTCTGGACTCCAGTCGAACGGTCCGACCGTGAAGCCATCACCCCCAGTGATTCTGCGAGCCTCGCCGGCTGCCACGTCCAATAGCCAGAGATGGTTGGGGCGGCCGGGGTCGTCCTCGACGTTGATGTCTCTCCCGAGCTCCGCGAGGTCCTTCTCGTCTTGCGGCTCGGGTTCGGTCGCCCGGAACGTGATGAAGGCCCCATCGGGGGACCATTGGAAGGAGGAGATCGAGGTTTCGTGCGAGAACAGTTCCTGAGCCTCGCCACCTCGAGTGTCCATGAGATAGAGCTTCTGCTGTGGGCCTCTGCCTGCGCCCTGTCCCCTCCCCGCTTCGCCCTGCTGCCTCCCTCCGTCGCCCTGCCTCGCAGCAAGGAAGGCGAACGCGGTGTGGTCTGGGCGCCACCGGGGGCTAGTGTCGTTCTTGTCGCTCTGGGTGAGCTGCAGGGGCTCCGCCCATCCGGATGCGTCGCGCGTGAGCATCCAGATGTCCGTGTCGGTTTCGTTGCCTTCGAGATCGGCTGTGTTCACCGTGTACAGCACGGCCTGACCATCCGGTGATACCTGGATGCTTCCAAGACTCGAGACCGTGAAGAGGTCTTCGAGGGTTGGGCCAGCAGGCGCGTCCTCCGTTTGCTGCCCTGCGAGGGGAGTGGCGGTCAGGGTGAGCAGCAGCGTAAGCAGGGATGCGCGAGGCGTCGTCATCGGTCTAGTCCATGGAGGTCGAAACTGGAACGACACGGTACCGGAGCATCGGACGACCGGCAACGGCGGCGGGTTGCAGGTGGCTCTGGACTCGACCGGTCTCCGCCGCTGGCCTACAACGCCGCCAACTCAGGCCCCCCGATCGGGTACGCCTCCTGGATGAGTCGGCACAGCCCGAGGACTCGCTCCTCACCGAGCGGCGGACCCACAACCTGGAGTCCGACCGGCAGACCGGTGGCGTCGATTCCGCATGGGACCGAAGCGACGGGCAGGCCGGTAAGGCTCAGCGTGAACGTCGGGGCGATCCAATCCACGTAGGTCTTCATCGCACGCCCACCCACGGTCTCCGGGTAGTTCTGCTCTACCGGAAACGGCGAAACGGCCATCGACGGCGTCAGCAGGAAGTCGTGCTCTTGGAAGAATCGCTGGAAGAAGGCCCACATGCGTCCCCGAACCGCATGCGCCCAGGCGACCTGTTCGGTCGTCACCTTCAGTCCAGCTTCAATGTTGCCGCGCACGTTGTCACCCAGCTCGGCGAGTCGGTCCATGTGATCCCGCATGTGGGCCACCATCCAGACGCCGCGCAGGTGCAGGAACGCTTTGCGGCCGTCCGAGAAGGCGACATCGGCCTCTTCGACCTTCGCACTGCCCCCGGCGAGACCGAATGCGGCGGAACGGCAGCGCTCCTCCACCGACGCATCGATACCCAAGCCGATGATGTCCGGGCAATACGCGAGCCTCAGGCCATCGAGTCGCGCGTCGGCGACTGCCCCCACGAAGTCCCGTCCTTCGATCGGCTGCTTCATCGGGGAACGTGGGTCGGGCCCCGCCATGACCTGAAGCGCCAACGCCGTGTCCTCGGCGGTGCGCGCCATGGGGCCCGTCACCGCCAGGTCGTCCCAGGGCCAGGCGCTCGGGTAGGTGGGCACGAGTCCCGGCGAGGGGCGAATGCCGACCAGGCCACAAAACGATGCCGGGATCCTCAGCGACCCGCCCAGGTCGCTGCCCTCCGCCACGCCGATCATGCCGCTCGCGAGCGCCGCGGCTCCACCTCCGGTCGAGCCGCCCGCGCTCAACGCCGAGTTCCAAGGGTTGCGCGTGCGCCCGAAGACCTCGTTGAACGTGTTGCCGCCCGCGGCGAACTCTGGGGTGTTGGTCTTTCCGATGATGATGGCACCCGCGGCGCGCAGCCTCTCGACCACGAGAGCATCCGCGTTTGCAACGTTGTCGACGTAGAGCGGCGACCCGAACGTGGTGGGCAGACCGGCCACGTCGGTGATGTCTTTGATGCCTACCGGGACACCGCAGAGCAGTCCCGGCCTCGCGCCCGAGGCGAGCGACGCTTCCAGGTCTCGCGCGTCGTCTAGCGCCTGCTCGTTGAGCGTAACCACCGCGTTCAGCGTCGGGTTGTACCGGTCGACCCGGTCGAGTGCTGCCTGCGTGACCTCGACCGGTGACGCTTCGCCCGTAGCAACCAGCCGAGCGAGCTCCGTGGCGCTGAGGGCCGCTAGATCGCTCAGTTTCCGAACTCTCCCACGAACGCCACGGTCCGCGCGAAGGCCGCTTCACCGCCTTTGAATTTCCACGGAAAGCATCCAATGGTGAGGCGCTGATTCTGTAGCTCGGGCGCCGCGATTTCTCCGCCCATGTTCTCGATGTGGATGCAGTTGTGCGGGAAGAGCGCGTTGTGGGTGATCTGGTAGTCCTCTTCCGGAAAGAGCCGATCGACCTCTTCGGCCCCGCCGAAGATCTGCTCGGCCTTCACGCGCACGCGATCGCATTGCCCGAACTGGCCTTTCCCCAGGAAGCGGCCAATGGGGAGGTTCATGGGGTGGTCCGTCGAGACGGGGTCCAATCCCCAGATCTTGATCTCCTTCTCCAGCAGCCACGGCACTAGGTCGCGATGCGGACCCGGGTGCATGCGGATGTAGCGCTCCTCGTCCGCCTCTTCGCCGAATTGCGCGTATCGGTGCCACCCGGTGTGCAGGATCAGGATGTCTCCCTTCCGCACCTCGACCTTGGACACGATCATCAATATCCTCGTGGATGAAGAGGATCTAAAGCTACGTCGCCATGCAGAATTTGCTTTGGGCAAGACTGTGCGAGTGTCCTCAAAGGACCAGCGCTCCGCAACCTCGTCCGAAACGAAGCGATCTCGCCGCGTGGATCGCGCAAGTTAAGCTGTTAACGGTCTAGCCCTCGCGCGAACTCATCGTCCCGAAACCATGAGATGCGCGCCGGACGTACCTGCCTCCATGAGCCAAAGCATGGCCGGACCGCGGGCAATCGGGAAGCCGAGGTCTCGGGTGGCGTACGGCACGGCCACCACGGTGTGGTTTCGGTAATCCTGGGCGGAGTCCCCATACACGTGGTAGTAGATGCTTCCCCACACAGACAAGGCACGAGTTCCGTCCGCCTCGGCCCGCTCGAAGCGAGCCAGGATTTCAGCCACTGTGCCTCCCGCGCTCTCGAAAGCATGGTTCTGCTCCAATCGCGGACGATTGGCTTTGGCGGTGCACTGGATGTCGAAGGGAGCCATTTGACCGGGCCGGCCTTCATTGTCCCAGCAGATCAGGTCGTTGCTGCCCTTGCGGAGCACTGCTGTGCTGCCATCAGGACGGAGCTCGAGGATGGTCGCCTCGACACGCAATGACGCGGGCGCGGCGAGCAGCGTCCGCTCGATATCGGCGTCGGCGGATTGGGCGCACAGCGCGGACGGCAGAAGAACTGCGGTGAAAGGGAGGAACAGTAGGCGCTTCATCAACCTGGCCTCCGTTGGAAGGGTCTCACGATGGAGCTCGCGTCGATCTGCTCGCTGGGTCATAGGCGCCTAGCTGCGCACTTGCTTGGCGGAATATCGACGTCTACCGTGTGACCGAGAAGTGGCAGTCTACAAAGTTCCCGATCCGGGGGTGACGGTGCAAAGCATGCGAGCCACCATGATGTTTCTGATCTTGGCAGGCCTGACGTTCGCGGGATCGCCGCTCGGCGCTCAAAAGGTGGAACGGCTCGACTCCTACGAAGGGGTCGCGATACGAATGCTGCAGAGCAACAATGCCGGAAACGTGCACGCCATCATCGATCCGGCTCTGAACCAGGTGGTCGGGTACCTCGAGGGCTGTCCGCGGGCTCATAATATCTTCGCGCATCCAGATGGGCTCTACTATTACTGCGCGAACGAAGAAGAATACACGCTCGACGTCTTCGATACGGTCACATTGAAGCTGGTCGAGCAGATCCCGCTTACGGCTCGTCCGAACAAGGCCGCCTACAACAAGTACAACCGTAAGATCTACGTGGGGATCGCCAACCGACCCTTCGTCGATGTGATCGATCTAGACACCCACGAGAAGCTTGGGAGCATCCGGGTGCCGACCGGGATTCACAACGTCTATGTGAGCCCCGATGGAAAGTGGGTAGTTGCCGGTTTGAACGGCCGGAACGAAGGGTCTATTCAGGTCATCGACGCCAGCACCGAT
This sequence comes from Gemmatimonadota bacterium, assembly GCA_015664885.1. GTDB lineage: Bacteria > Gemmatimonadota > Gemmatimonadetes > Longimicrobiales > Gaopeijiaceae > UBA1138. The sequence continues at coordinate 53,393 of DQPL01000064.1, read as the reverse complement.
GAAGTGGTGAGGGAAATCTCGCTGCCCGCGCCCAGCGGCGAGATCCACCGCGTCCGACCCATGATGTTCCTTGCCGCGGAGGACGGGTCGACGGACAAGATTCTGGCGCAAGGCGCCGCGGTCAACGGATTTTGGGTGATCGACTGGGCGACAGGGGAGACGGAGCAAATCATTTACCCGCCGCGTCTGCCAGCGTGGAAGCAGAGTGCCGAGGCCAACCAGGGCGCTCCGATGCATGGCTTGGAAGTGCTGCCGGATCGCTCCGCAGTCTGGGCGTCAAGCCGCTTGGACAGCCGAATCTACGGTTGGTCTCTGCCTGATTTCGAGTACATCGGCGCGGTCGAGGTGGGGCCCGCGGCGAACTGGATGACGCCGACACCGGACAGTCGGTACATGTATGTGGCCGTCTCGGGCGCCGACTATACGGTGGCCGTCGACCTCCAGGAACTCAAGATCGTGGCGAAAATGACCGTGGGCGCCGGACCCAAGCGCATCGACACGGCGGTCCTTCCGCTGGACCGTGTGGAGATCCGCGACGGAGGTGGTGGCAAGCCATGAACCCGAACACTAGAGGGCGTGGTTTGGGGGGATGGGCGGCCGGCTTCTCCCTGATTGCTGGAGTCGGCATTCTTGTTGGTCTCGGCCCGACCTCCGAGGGCTTGGGGTCGGCCGAGCCGCTCCAGGCGTCCACCGAGCCGTCCCCCGACGGTGCGATGCCGCAGGATCCGTTCGACTACTACCGGACGAACATCGAGCCCCTGTTCCTGAGGTCTCGTGGCTACCCGGGGTCGACGGACGGCAACGCCGCTTGTGTCATGTGCCACGTGTGGCAAACGAGCGTTCGTTTCTCCCTCGAAGAGCCGACCGAAACACCGGATGGAGGGGCCTGGACAGAGGAACAGTCTCGCCGCAACTACGAGGTCGTGACCCAACTGGTCAATGCCTCCGACCCAGAGTCCAGCAGGTTTCTACGGAAGCCGTTGGCAGTGGGAGCTGGCGGGCTGCGTCACACGGGCGGCGCCCACTGGGATTCGACTCAGGACCCCGAGTATCAAGTCATACTCGACTGGATCCGTGCCCTCCCTGCGGCGGAGTTCACGCCCGCAGACGCACTGGTGGCCGTCGACTTCCAGTACTATCGCAGTTGCGTCCACCCGGGGGTGCTCAGCGTCGGGAAATACGGGCAGCTCCCGTGCACCTCGTGTCATGCGGCCGGCTTGGCAGGGTTCGCCCCACGCAGTGCCAGCGGTGGCGTGTTGACGGTGGCGGAAGCCCGACAGGGATTCGAGTCACTCCAGAGACTGATCGTGCCCGGCGATCCCGAGGGGAGTCGCTTCCTGCTGAAGCCCCTGCACCCGGACGGTGGCGGTTCGTATGCCCACAACGGCGTGAGGCGGTGGCAGAACCGAAATGATACGGAGTGGCAGACGCTTGCGGCGTGGATTCGCGGGGAGCTGACCGGCAGCGAGTGCTCGCCGGTGTATTAGAGCGAGACGGCGTCCACGTCAACGCCCTGCGGTCCGCACCCTGGAATTTTCTCCAAGTGGTCGACGGTGTCTCCGATCAACCACACCCAAAGGTCGTCGCAGTACGCCGGGTCGAAGCTCGCGGAAAAAGCGTACTCACCCGCCACGTTTGACCCTGTGGACCGTATTCGATGGGTTTCAAGGTCGGGGGGCATCTGGCCCACGGCCACGCCGATCTGCCCCACGTAGGGGCTACCATCCAATGTGACCGTGCCAGTGACCTGGATATTGTTGGCAATGTCGATGTTCAGCGTGTGCTCGCCACACCCGTCCAGCAGATAACGGCTGTGGACGCCCGGTCCGTCATCAGCCTCCACGTACAGCCAGAGCTTGTCGCAGTCCTCAGGAGGGACGCTCCCCTGGAATTCGTAAGGGCCGCTCGAGTTGAATACGGACATTGGCCTGGACCGCGAACATGAGGCACGATCGCACAGAGACGCCGTCGAGCAGAACCGTGCAGGCACCGCAGACGCCGTGCTCGCACCCCACGTGTGTCCCGGTGAGGCGTAGCTCATGACGAAGGAAATCGCTCAGGAGCATCCGTGCCTCGGCTGAGCCTTCGCGCGGCACGCCGTTGATGGTGATTCTGATGGGGGAGGGGATGGTCCGTTCGTGAGTCAAGGTGGGCGGATGTCCTAGGGATAGCGGAGAGACGAGGGTGGAGCGGCGAGGGCTAAGCTGAGAATGGGCCAGAACGGACGCAAGCACGTCGTATAGGGGGTGGACGATCGGCCACCCCTGCGCGAGGCCGTGCCACTCGGGTTCCAGCACCTGGTGGCGATGCTGCTGGGCAACATCACGCCGCCGCTACTGGTGGCCGGCGCGCTCAGCCTCTCGGGGCAGACACCGCGTTGCTCATGCAGGCCGTGTTCTTCATGGCGGGCATTGCGATCCTCGTGCAGGCGTACCCCATCGGGCCGGTCGGCGGACGCATTCCGGTCATCATGGGGACGAGCATCGCTTTTGTGACCGGCATCATCGTGATCGGCCGTGAATACGGACTGGCGGCGGTTTTCGGTGCGTGCCTGGTTGCCTCGGTGGTCGAGATTCTGCTGGGCTTCTCGATCAGCCGCCTGCGGACTCTCTTCCCGCCGTTGGTGAACGGAATCGTCGTGATGCTCATTGGGCTCACGCTCATTCCGGTAGGCATGGACTACGCGGCCGGTGGCGTGGCAGCGGCCGACTATGGGGCACCGGTGAACCTGTTGATGGCCGGCGTGGTCTTCTTGGTGACGCTGCTGCTCAACCGCTTCGGGAAGGGCTTCCTCCGCCATGCGAGCTTGCTCGTAGGTGTCGTCACCGGGTACGCGCTCGCGATCGCGCTGGGCAGGGTGGACTTCTCTGCGGTCTCGGACGCCGGCTTGCTCGCCGCGCCCAGACCGCTGGCCTTCGGCCTGGAGTTCCATGTCGACGCCATCCTGCTCATGGCGTTCATTTACGTGATCAGCGCCATGGAGACGATCGGGGATATCTCAGGCACACTCGCTGCGGTGGACCGCGACGCGACGACCCAGGAGCTGAGGGGCGGGCTCGTCGCCGATGGTGTCATGAGCGGTCTGGCGGCGCTCTTCAGCGCGTTTCCGAACACTTCGTATTCACAGACCGTGGGCCTCGTGAACTTCACCGGGGTCGTGAGCCGCCACGTCACCGCGATCTCGGGAGTAATCCTGGTGGTCTTCGGCCTCGTACCAGTCGTCGGCGCCGGTTTCGCCACGATTCCGGCACCGGTCATTGGAGGCGGAGGGCTCATCATGTTCTCCGTGATCTTTGCGAGCGGCGCGGCGATCCTGCATCGAGGCGTCGTGCTCGATCAGCGTAACATGATCGTCCTGGCAGTCTCGCTTGGGCTGGGACTCGGAATCGAGCTACGGCCCGACGTTTTGCAGAGCCTGCCGGACTGGGTCGGCACGTTCTTCGGATCGGGGCTGATCACGGGTGGGTTGAGCTCGCTGGTATTGAACGCGGTGCTGCCCGTGGAAGCGAACGACCCCGTGGAGCCTGCCTAGTCCGTCGGTGTCTCTTCCGGCTCGGGCATAGCCGCAAGACGGAGATACCCGCAGAGGAGCACGCCGGCCAGGAAGCTCGCCGCGATCAGCGCCGACGGCCCGAGATACTCCAACGCCACGACCGAGCCCGACATGGCGATGGTACCGGAGAACGCCGCCGCGCAAAGGGCCGCCACGACCAACACGGGCCTGAGGCCGACAGGTTGCCTCCAGTCGAAGATCAGCGAGGCCGAGATCCCCACTAGAGAGAACATGAGGAAGTGCACCACGGTGAAGGTGGCGATGCGGAAGGCGGTGGCCAGGCCGGCGATGACTCCCGACACGCTGGCGAGATCCAACTCAACACCCGCGGTGGGCCCAAAGGCGGCCCCCGACAGGGCACCCGCGGTGGCCAGGGGCTGGAACTGTATCAGGTCGAGGACGAAGAAGGAGAGAGCTACCCCCGCGGCGGCGACGGCGCCTGCTTTCGCTCCGCAGATTGCGCGACCGAACATGCCCATGGTTCGCCTCCTTGGAGCGTGTCAATCACCCCTACCCACCGGCCCATCGCGCAACCTGGGCCGGGCTGTTGCGTTTCGCAAGCGCGCAGTCTAGGCGCGAGGCTCAGTTCGCCTGCGGCTGCGGCGCGCCGAGCGTCAGCGACCCGGCCCGACCCCGATTCGGAGGCCAAGTCCTCCCGAGGAGAGCGCCACGCTGACCCGGCCGTCGCCTGCTTCAGGTGCTGCGGTTCCATGTCGCTCGTGCATTTTCGGCAGGAAGAAGGCGACCGCGCTTCCGACTGCTGCTCCGGTGAGCACGTCCGTCGGATAGTGCTTTCCGGCCTTGGTGCGCGCGTAGGCTGTGCCCGAGGCGGCGGCGAGTGTGCCTACCCAGACCCACTTCGTCCACCACGCGTCGGAATAGATGTGATCCAATACGGTTGAGGCGAAGACCGCAGAGGCGAAGGCTGTCGACGCGTGCCCCGAGAAGAACGAGAGGCGCGCGTCTCCTTCCGCCGTAGCCTTGACGTACCTCTCGTCGACGCTCACGTCGGAGTTGTAGGCATAAGGGCGCATCCGTCGTGTTGCTGCTTTGGTGTACTGCGTGATACTGCCGACAGCCAGGCCCACCTCGAGGCCCATCACGAGTGTCGTGAAGAAGCCACCCTCAAGGTCGGCGATGGCAATCGCGCCGGCAGAGCTCGACCATGCGATGAGGCGAAGACGGTCGCTTCGGCTTTGCCAGGACTCGGACCACTGCCGGGTCGCCCATCGGTCGAAGCCGTTGACGTCCGCACGGTTCAGGGCCTTCAACTGCGAGCGCTCGAGACCGCTCACCGAATTGGCTACTACCTGCGAGAGAGCGCCCGCGGCCGCCAACGCGGGCAACGCGATCGCGTCGCGTTTGGACAGATGGTACGGAAACTGTGCCGCCATGTCGGCGGGCTGCGCCGACCAGGCGACGGTCACCAGGGCGAGCACCAGGAAGGCTCGGCCCAGTGGGCCCACGGAATCTCCTATAGCCCGGACCTCGCGGTGATCATGATCTGGCCGAGAAATGCGGGGTCAGCCACGAGTTCGCTCGTACCAGGCGGGAACCCGTTGGATTCCATGATGAAGGCCAGGATGTCGAGGTAGCTCTGAGGTGGCAGACTGTTGGGCGCGTTGGTCGGCATCAGCGTTTGGATGCTCGTAAACAGGTCACCAAGAGATCGATCCCCCCAGAGAAACATGAAGCTAGATCCGATCAAGCTCGGCGCATTGCTGTTGCCACGCAGATCTTCCGAGTGGCAGGACGAGCAGGTTTCCAGGTAGTGGGCTGCGCCACGTTCGGCCTGCTGCTGCGAATAGATGCCGGCCCAGACAGACTCGGCCAACGCGCTTCCGGACTCCCCGACTGCGGATTCAGCGCCTCCGGATTCGGCCAACGAGCCTCCGGACTGGGCCGCTGGGCTTCCGGGCTGGGCGACTGAGGGTCCGGCGCACGCGGTGGCCGTAGCCAGCAGTCCGAGCACGAAAAATGATGACCTGGGTCGCGATATCATCGCTTCGGCAGCGCGAACACGTGGATGGAATTGCCGTTGCTCGGGCGCCGAATTTCGGGTGACAGGTCATTGGGTAGCATCGTGGACCAGCTCGCGCCGCCAATCCCCACGGGCATTGCCACGTACTGCTTGCCGTCCGCCAAATACGAAATCGGGAAGCCCTGAGCGGAAGTGGGTAAGCGCGTCTGCCACAGGATGTCGCCGGTTGCCGCATCATAGGCGTACATGTGCCGATCCCAGTCCCCTGCGAAGACCAAGCCTCCCGCGGTGGTGAGCGCCGCGGTATTGATCGGTGAGGGCGTGCGATGGCGCCATTTGATCTCGCCGTTGGTGACATCCATGACCAGCAGCTCACCCAGGTTTCCCTCCGCTGCCGGATGCTCGGTGTTGATGCGTCGCACCGGACCTGTGCCGCCACCCCCAGGAATCCGATCGACCGGCCCGAACGTCGCGCGCTCGCAGTTGAGCGTGATGGGGATGTACAGGAATCTCGTCTGCGGGCTGTAGGCCATCGCGCGCCAGCTCTTGAATCCCGATGTGCTCGGGCACATGTGGATCTCGATGCCGAGCTCCTGGACCATGCCGGGCCGATACCGGACCCTGCCGGTCGCCCGATCGACGTCGAGGATGTTCTGGTACCCGATGTCGGTGGCGTGGATGAATTCGCCCGTGGTGCGATCCAACTGCCATAGGATTCCCAGCTTGCCCATCTTGAACAACGACTTTCGCCCACCCACGTCGATCAACAAGCTCTCGAAGACCTCGTCCATGTCGTGGGTGTCGCCTGGCAGGTACTGATAGTACCAGACCATTTCCCCTGTCTTGGGGTCGAGCGCCAGGCTCGAGTTGGTGTAGAGCGCGTCCCCGGCGGTGCCGCGTTGCGCTCTGGCCCACGGCTTGGCTTGTGCGGTCGCCCAGTAGACCAAACCGGTTTCCGCGTCGTAGCTGCCTGCGATCCAAGCGTCGCTTCCTGCCCTGAACATCAACGGCAGATCGCTCCAGGTGTCACCACCCGGCTCCCCCGGGCGGGCCACGGTGGAGGTGCGCCACAGCTCTTCACCTGTAAGTGGATCATGACCGGTGATGAAACACACGTCTTCCTTGTAGCGGTCGCATCCATTGATCCCGGTAATGAGCGTGCCATCAGCGACGATGGGCCCCGCCACGTAGTGGTACCCCAGGTCCGGATCAGCCACCGCGGTTCTCCAGACTTCTCTTCCCGTTCTCGCGTCCACGGCGACGATGCTCGCGTCCCCCGTGGCCGCATACAGCATATCGCCATAGATGGCGATGTTTTTCTGCACTCCACGTCCGACACCCGCGAAAGCACCGGCCGGCAGTCCGGAGTTGTCCGAAGTGGGCGTACCGTCCAGTCGTGGCGTGACGCCAGGGCGATACTCCCAGAGCAGGTCACCGCTGGCGCCATCGAGCGCCTGAATGACCCCGCGTGGATTCGGCAGGTAGATGACGCCGTCATGAACCAGGGGCGCCGCTTCCTGCCCGCCCGTGTCGTCCATGGCCCACGACCACGCCAACTGAAGTTGAGCGACGTTGTCCGAGGTGATCTGATCGAGCGGGCTATAACCCCATGCGTCGTCCGTCCTTCTCCAGTTTAACCAATCACCCGGTGGTGGGTCACGCAGCATATCCTCGGAAACTGTGTTGAAGTCGTTCGCTTGCGCCGTAACGCCCGGCGCCACCGACAGCATCACGATGAAAACGCAAAGCAGGCGTCTGGTCTTCATGGCTAGTTCCGCACCTCAGCCGCGACCTCATCGTAGAAACCCGGAATGCTACGACCCATGAAGAGGCCGTTCTCCTGCATGGTCCAGCTCAGGTCCTGCGTCTTGATGCGCTCCGACGCTTCGCTCTTGGGCATGCCCGACCTGATCAACTCCGCCATGCGCGAGCGAACCGCCTCCATTTGATTGCGGAAGTCCACGACGTCGTTCCGGTTCATTACCGCGCCGTGCCCCGGGATGGCCGTGTCGAAGTCGAGCTCCAGAATATTGTTCAGGGTGCCCACCCAACCTTCGCTGCTACCGCCATTCCCATAGTCGATGAATGGCGCGATGCGGTGCAGAAGATCACCGCCGTGCACGGTTCTCAGGTCGGGGAAGTAGATCACGGCATCGCCGTTGGTATGCCCCCGACCCATGTAGAACGCTCGTACCTCCACGCCTCCGAGATAGACAGCCGTCTGATCGGTGAAGACCACCCTTGGCGGCGCGTCCTGGTTGCCCCTCACCATGTTGTCGCGAGCATTCTGGTGGGCGATGACCTCGGAGATGTCGATGTACTCGACGTTGCCACCAGAGTGGTCCCCGTGATGGTGGGTATTGAGCACGTATCTCACGGGTAGATCGCTCACCGAGCTCACGAGCTCCTGAATCTCGGCAAAGTTCCGCGGAAACTTGTCGTCGATCAGGATCACGCCTTGCGGGGTGACCCGCACGCCGACGTTTCCACCGCTACCGATGATCGCATAGAGCCCGTCCTTGACCTGTTCGATGGTCAGGCTGCTCTGTGCCTGAGCTCCGGTCAGCGCGGTCGCAACGAAGACGCTGCTCAGGAGTGCTCGACGTATCAGGTTGCTCATGGATCCCCCCTTTGTGAGGGGGCGCATGTTAACTCTGAGACAGGCTTTCAGCGAAAGGCGTCCTGGTTCGGGCATAATAGCGCGCCCTATCTTCGGTCTCACCCCGGGCCCATTCCGTCCACCGCGAATCCCAGAGAAGGCTTCCGATGCGCCTCCGGCGGCTGACATTGCTGCTCTGCTGTATCGTGCTCGAGGCGTGCGGAGACTCTCCTGCTGAACCGGGCTCGGATGCCACGGTCGTCATCCGCGTGGAGCTCCCGGCGGGTGCTCTCCGCGGCGCTCCGCCTCTGCTGCTGCCGCGAAACGTCGCTGCTCCACGAAGTGCACATCCGGCCGGCGTAGGAGGCCCGCCGCCACGAGTTCTGACAGGCCCATCGCCGAGCCAACAGTCGCGTCGAGTCCCCAGGGGTCTTGGTCGATCAGCACGATCTCACCCACCGAGATACGAACGGCACCTGTCATAGGCGCCACCCGGCTTCCGCGGTGCCCGGTGGCCCGGAGGAATCGGCGGAGGTCGAGCTTCGCCCTGCGCTGCATGCGGACGCGAACAGGACCAGAACGGCCATGACTACACGTCTCTGGCGCCGCACTAGACGGGGATCGAAACGCGAGGCTGGCATCGGTTCTTCCTGGCTCCGGGGAGTTCGACGCACGCCAAAGTTAGCTGGGAATGGATACCTATGGCGCGATCGCCACGGAACATGTAAGGTCTGCGCACAATAGAGGTATATGGTTCTTGATTCTCCGCTCAGGGCTTCGGGGAGTCGGGATGCTGGGGTCGGCAGCGTTGACCCTAGGCGTCCATCGTGCATAAAATATCAGGCTATATGCGCTGGCGGTTTCGGGGAGACCCGCGGTCCAGCCAGGAAACATCTAGTAGTTCTGGTTCAGAGCGTCCCGTCCCGGTCCGGGCGAGTCCGTTTCGATGGACAGATAATGGACAGATAATAGTTGGGGGAGACCCCGAGGAGAACGAAGCATGGTGCGACCCCTGAAGCTGTCACTCAGCCTTGTCCTCGTGGCCCTGGTCGTGGGCCCGGTGGCCCTTCATGCGCAAGCGCAGGGCCGCTTTCGCGTCCTCATCCCCTACTTCATGCCGCTGGGGGATGCGGATGATGACTTCGGCAAGGACGCGTCGAAAGAGCTGCGCAAGCTCATCAACACGCTTGCGACGCACGAGCCGATCGAAGAAAAGGAAATCAAGGATCAAGCCAAGCGCTTTGATACTAAGATCCAGGACCTGAACTGTATCCTGACGCGACAGCTCGCTTCGCAGATCGAGGCGCAGGTCGCTTTGTGTGCCGAGTACGACGAGTTGCCTGACAAGTCCTGGGCGCTGAAGAATGTGGTCTTCTGGGATATCGCCTCGAGCGAGCAGTTCGCGGTTTCCGACGTCACGGTGGGAGAGAAGGACGACGAGATTGCGGCTCAGCACATCTTCAACGAGTTCGACCGGTACGTGCAGCAGATTCGTGCCCAGGGCATCTGCGCAGACTACTACGCCAGCCGGCAGTGGGAGAATGCGCTTAGGAACTGCGACCAGGCGCTCGTGCTCAACCCCGACGGCGTCGCCACTCGGTATTTGCGTGGGCGGATTCTGTATGAGCAGGACAACTACACGGAATCGCTAGGGGAAATGGAGAAGGTCTTGGCCCTCGAGCCCTTCCATCAGGAAGCGCTCGAGTTGGCTGGATACATGTCGGCTCTTCGGGATGACGATGACAACGCCCGTGAGTACTACGGTCGCTACCTCGAATTGAACCCGGCCAACGCAGCGGTTCGCATGAGGATTGCCTACGACCTCGCGAGGGCGGGTGACCCGGTGGGCGGCATGCAGCTCATCCAGATAGGTCTCGATGTCGATGCCGAGAACATCGACCTTTGGGAGCAGTACGGTGGCTTCGCGTTCTCCGCGGCTCTCGACGCTGAGCAGAATGCGGCGCTCGATGCCCAGAATGGGGGCGGCGTGTCGCCGGAGGCCCAGGGCTATTACCGAGAGGCGATTAATGCGTACGAGAAGGTGTTCGAGGGCAAGGGCGCAGAGACGCCCGTAGGGCATCTTCGCAACATCATCGCGGCGTACATCCAGTTGGACGAGGTCGCCAGCGCGGTCGAAGTCGGCGCCCGGGTGCTGCAGACTCACGCGCAGGAAGACGTGCTTTGGTCGATCTACGCAGATGCGCTACAGCGCAACGAGCAACTCGATGAAGCCATCACAGCGCTCGATCGTGTCCGCGAGATCAACCCCTCGCATCCGAGCGCCACGCTTCGCCAAGGCAACTGGTTGATCCAGGCCGGTCGCATCGAGGATGCGGTTACGGTCTTGAAGGAAGCTGTTGCCGATGACCCCGCTCGTGCGGAGCAGGTAGCGCGCATGATCTTCGCTGACGCGTACCAAAGGGGTTACCAAGAAAAGAACTATCAGTACGCGATCGCGGGGATGGCGGCGGCCAAGGAGCTGCCCGACCTCAGTGAAGCGATGGTCAGCCAGCTCAACTTCTGGCACGGCTTCAGCGTGTACCAGGCGGCCGTGTTGGAGCAGGCGCCGCAGACGCTGCCCACTGCGCAGGCTACTCTGCCGCAGTTCCAGGCGGCGATCAACCTGTTCAACCAATCTGGGGCCTACCCGGCGTCGGTGAACGTGAATCTCAGCGAGCTGCTCGCCAATGCGAACACCTACGTGGAGATTCAGGACGCGATCATCAAACGAGGTCGCTGACCTCACGGGTCGCATAGCGGCAACTGCCGGGCTTGAGCGCCCCGGGGCTTCGGCCCCGGGGCGCTTTTTTTTGACACATCCGGGCTCGAGCCTCTCCCTCCCTCGCCGGCCGCTGGCCCTAATCGCTCCCACTTCGACCCACCACCTTGCGTGGCACCTTCGGGTTTCGTTCGGAAAATCAAAAAAGTGTGTTTTTGGCTGATTCGGTGATCGTGCCTGTCCTGAGTGGGCATTCGCTCTATTCGGCACCGCCTCGCGACCTCAAAAGTTTGTAATAAAACACCCTTGACGCCCCGCACCACCGGGGCGTATACTGACACCATAGTATCCCACTTTATCCCACTTCTCACCACGAAGGACGGTTGGTGAACGGATTCGTCGGGCAGTACGAGCATCAGATGGACGAGAAGGGGCGGGTCAGCCTCCCCTCGGCGTTTCGCCGAGAGGCTGACTCGGGCCGCTTCGTGCTCCTGCAGTGGGAGAAGCCGTACCTGACGCTCTTCCCAGATTCCAAGTGGGTAAGCGTGCAGGAGCGGCTTCTCGAATACCGACGAAACGATGCGCAGGCCTGGAACCAGGTCAGATCAATCGTTTCCAACGCGGTAGAGGTCGCGCCGGACAAACAAGGGCGGATCCTCGTGCCTGCCGGACTCCAGGCGGCGGCGGGGCTCTCGGGCACGGTACTGCTCAGCGGCAACCTCGACCGAGTGGAGCTTTGGAACCCCTCGACGTATGCGGAGGCCGTCCACGTAGACGCGGGCGACCTCGAACATTTTGCGCACAGGCTCTTCGGATGACCGGCTTCGACTACCATGAGCCGGTGCTCTGCGATGCAGTAGTGGGACTGCTCAACCCCGAGGGGGAGCGGCTCTACCTGGATGCTACGGTCGGTGGGGGAGGGCATGCGCGGCGGATCCTCGAGCATTGCGGGGGCTGCCGAGTTCTGGCCGTGGACCGGGATCCCGATGCTCTCGCAGAGGCTCGCGTAGCGCTCGGCGAGTACAGCGAAAGAGTGCGCTTCCTGCATCGCCGCTTCGACCGCGCGCTGACGGACGTCGAGATCCGCGACCGTGGCCTGGACGGTGCCCTACTCGACCTGGGCGTGAGTTCTCATCAGCTCGACGAGGAAGGCCGGGGATTCGCCTTCCGGCGCGGTTTGGCACTGGATATGCGAATGGATACCACGGAGAGCAGCGACGCCGCTCTGTTGCTGGCTACGGCCAGCGAGGACCGACTCGCGTCGGTCTTCCGTGACTACGGCGAGGAGCCCAAGGCACGGCGACTGGCGCGAGAGATTCTGAAGCGACGCGCGTCTGCTCCCCTAGAGACGAGTGACGATCTGGTCGCGGCGCTGTCCGTGACGCTGCGGCGCTCGCCCTCGCAGAGGGACAAAGCCCGGATTTTCCAGGCCGTCAGGATCGCCGTAAACGAAGAGTTGGAGTCGTTGGAAATGGGACTACCTGCCATTCGGGAGGCGTTGAACGATCGAGGCATCTTGGTCGTGATCGCCTACCACTCACTCGAGGACCGCGTCGTCAAGAACGCGTTCCGCGAGTGGAGCAAGGCGTGTATCTGCCCGCCAGAGCTCCCGCTTTGCACCTGCCGAGGCGTGCCCTTGGGTAAGACGCTCACGCGCAAGCCTATACGTCCGGACGAAGACGAGATCGGCCGGAACCCGCGTGCGCGCAGCGCTCGACTGCGGGCCTGGCGGAGGGCCGCCTGATGGAACCGGGCATGCTTGGACGCGGCGCGGTGGTCTTCGCTGTCCTGCTCGGTGCGCTCGGGATGGTAACCTGGCGCCAGAGCCGGGCATTGGAATCACTCGCTGTGCTCGACGACCTACACCGACAGGTCTCGGTGGCCTCGGCGGAGCGGGCCGAACTGGAGCGCGACGTCATGGTGCTGGAGTCGCGCGCACGAGTGGTGCCCGAGGCGCGGGACCGCCTTGGAATGCACGTCCCCGAAGGAGCAGAGCTGGTTACGCTTTCGGGAGTGTCGAGGCCATGACTCCGAAAGACCCGGTAGCGCGGCCCCGTCCTTGGCGGCGAAGAGTTCTGCTTGGCGCCTGGCTCACTGCGGCCGCGATCATTTGCGTGCGCGCGGTCCAGATCCAGGTTGTACAGTCGCAGCAGTGGCGCGCGGTCGCAGAGGCCCAACACCGAAGGGACGAGGAGATCGTCGCGGCGCGCGGAAGCGTGCTGGACCGGGACGGCACGCCGCTCGCGGTGTCGCGCGAGCGCTTCAGCGTCGGCATCGCTCCGAACGAGCTCATCAACGTGGAAGCGGCGCGCTCCCTCCTAAGCGACGCGCTCGGGATCTCATCCCTTTTGGCGACACAGTTGACGAGTCCCGAAAGGCGCTGGAGCGTGGTTCCGGGCCGGTACCCGCCCGCGGTACGACAGCAGCTGAACGGTGTCCGTGGGATTCATGTCACGCGCGAGCTTCAGCGCTATCACCCGCTCGGAGACCTCTCAGACGGTGTGCTGGGCCTGGTCCGCGACAACACTGGTAGCGGGGGTGTGGAGCAGGCGTTCCAGGAACTGCTGAGCGGTCACCCCGGCCAGGTCGTCGTGGCGCGGGACAACGTTGGCCGTGAGATCCCCGGCGAGCGCATTCTCGTCGAACCGCCGCGTCCCGGCGGCGAGGTCGTGCTCACGCTCGATATGGATCTGCAAGAGATCGCGCTCGAGGCTCTCAAGGAAGCGATCGAGCGAACGGAAGCTCGTGGCGGGGACGTACTCATCACCGATCCGCATACGGGTGAGGTCCTGGCGTTCGTATCGATCCTCGACGGCCGGTTCGCGTCGCTCTCGGCGATCAATACGCCGTTCGAGCCCGGTTCTACGCTCAAGCCGTTCACGGTGGCGGGCCTCCTCAAGCACGACATTATTGCGCTGGACGACACCATCGACGTTGCGGATGGGGACTGGACCTTCGCGGGTCGCACGATCACGCGGCATCACCAGGGCCGCATGACCGTCGCCGACGCGCTGCGTGTCTCCTCCAACGTGGGGATCGCGCAAGCCGCCCAGCCCATGACACGCGCGCAACAGTATGAGAACCTGCGCGACTTCGGCTTCGGTGGTCTGACTGGCATCGAGATTCCGGGTGAAGTCCGCGGCACGCTGCGTCGGCCCGACCTGTGGACAGGACAATCTCCGGCGTCACTCGCGATCGGGTACGAAGTCTCGGTAACGTCGCTACAGATGGCGATGGCGTACGGCGCGTTGGCGAACGGCGGCCGGCTCATGCAGCCCCGCCTGGTCCGTGAAATCCGTAACAGCGACGGCACAGTGCTCGAGCGATTCGAGCCGCGCGTGATTCGCCAGGTCATCTCCCCTCGAGTCGCCAGCTCCGTGAGCCGTGTGCTCGAGGACGTGGTAGAAGACGGAACCGGAAAGTCGGCGCGCCTGGGCTCTTTCCGTGTAGCGGGCAAGAGCGGGACGAGTCGTCTCTACTCTGCCGACGTCGGTTACGAGGCCGGGGCCTACTTCTCGTCCTTCGTGGGCTACTTCCCTGCGGAGGCCCCGCAGCTCGTGGTCTTCGTGAAGCTCGATCGCCCCGAGGGCGCATACTACGGTGGCGCTGTGGCGGCGCCTGTAACACGTGCCACGATGGAGGCTGCCCTGGCAGCACGAGCGACACCCCTCGACCGCGCCGCGTTGCTGAACGCGACACGGGTGTCGACCACTCCGGTGGCGCGACCAGCTGCCCTTTTCGCGTCGGTGCCGATTACCGCGCCTGTGTCGTCGGCGAAGGACATGGCCTTCCCAGTGGGGCTCCCCACGGACGAGTCGCCCCGATTGGGGTCCGTGGTGCCGATCCCGGACGTCTCCGGCCTCCCTTCACGGGTTGCGGTCCGCCGGCTACACGCGTTGGGCTTGAGGGTCTCTCGCGCGCGGCCCGGAGAGATCCTCGGGACCGAGCCCGCGGCGGGCACTCACGTACTTCGGGGCGACACGATCCGGCTGAAAGTGCGAAGGAGGATTGATGATTAAGCCCGCGCGGACATTAGACGCGGTAGGCGATGTCCTCCGGTCGGTCGGCCTCTTTCGGGAGCTGCGCGGCCCGGGGGACGTCACCGTTTTGGGAGTATGCCAAGACTCCCGTGAGGTCCAGCCCGGCGATCTGTTCCTCGCATGGAAGGGAGCCACCGCGGACGCGCACGACTTCGTGGCCGAAGCAGTTGCTAACGGGGCCGTGGCAGTCATGGTGGAGCGCCCGGTGGACGCAGACGTCCCTCAGCTCGTGGTGGCCGACGGCCGTCGTGCTGCGGCGTTGGTGGCGCGAGCGGTCACCGGCTCTGCCGACGAAGCCATGTTCATGGTCGGCGTCACAGGCACGAACGGAAAGACGACCACCGCGCTGCTGGTGCGCCATCTGATGGCGAGCCGGGGACTTGCCGCCGCCATCGGTACGCTGGGGGTCGTCGATGCCGAGGGCGTGTGGCCGGACACCGAAGGCCTCTCCACGCCCGGTCCGGTTCAGGTCGCCGTGTGGCTTTGGAAGCTCGCCAACGGAGGCGTCGAGGCCGTCGTCATGGAAGCCTCCTCACATGCACTCGAACAGCATCGGCTCGACGGCGTCGAACTCGATGTCGGTGTCTTCACCAACCTCACGCAGGACCACCTCGATTACCACAAGGACATGGCGGAGTATTTCGGCGCCAAGGCGCGTCTGGTGGAGCTCGTGGCACCGGACGGGACCCTGGTCGTCAACCGCGACGATCCCGCGTGGGAGAAGCTCGAAACCGGGGGTCGCCTGCTGCGCACCTTCGCGTTGGACGCCGAGGCCGACGTGAGGGCGGAGGCGATTCGACTCGGGCCCCGCGGGTCCAAGTTTACGCTCGTGATCGATGAGAGCCGGCGTGAGGTGCGCCTGCCTTTGCTCGCTCGCTTCAATATCGAAAATGCGCTTGCGGCCGCAGCGGTTGGTGCGGCCGGTGGGCTCACCATCGACGAGATAGCCGCCGGACTCGATACGGTCCCGCAGGTCTCGGGTCGCCTCGAGACGTTGATGACGGAGCCCTTCTCGGTACTCATCGACTTCGCTCATACTCCGGACGCATTAGACGGCGCACTCTCAGCGGTGCGCCCGCTCACGACCGGACGCCTCATCGTCGTCTTCGGCGCCGGCGGCGACCGTGACGTCGCCAAGCGTCGTCCGATGGCACAGGCCGTTGCGCGCGCCGCCGACGTAATCGTGCTGACGTCGGACAATCCGCGGACCGAAGATCCTGAGCGAATTCTCGACGATCTCGCCGAGGGGCTGGCCGAAGGCGCATACGAGCGCTTCGCTGACCGACGGGCAGCGATTCGTTTTGCCCTCGAAACGGCGGAGGCCGGTGATACGGTCCTGCTCGCTGGAAAAGGGCACGAGAGGTACCAGGAGCTCGGGACCGAGGCCGTCCCGTTCGACGAGAGGGTCGTCGTGCGAGAGTGCCTCGAGGAGTTGGGCGTCGCATGAGCCGCTTCGCTTGGACCGACCGCTCAGTGCGCGAAGCACTCGGCCTACGCGCAGAGCGGGCCGACGATGGAGTCGCCTACTCCGGCGTCTCAACCGACTCGCGTTCTATTGCCGAAGGAGACCTCTACGTCGCGCTGACCGGTGAGCATTTCGACGGTCATGACTTCGTTGTCGACGCGCTCGCGGGTGGTGCCATTGGCGCCGTCGTGTCCCGCTCGGTCACGGTCGAGGCGCCCGAGCATCTGTACTCGGTCGAAGACACGCTGGTCGCGCTCGGCGCCCTGGCCGCGTACCGGCGCCGGGCGCTCGATGTTCCGGTCGTCGCAATCACCGGGTCCTCTGGCAAGACGGGCACAAAGGACCTGGCCCGCGTCGCGATCGATGGCGCGCGCCGGGTTCATGCGACTTCCGGCAACTTCAACAACCGCATCGGCATGCCGCTCACGCTGCTGGCGACGCCGAGTGAGGCGGAGGTGGTGATTCTCGAGCTCGGCAGCAATGAACCCGGCGAAATCGCGACGCTTGCGGCGATCGCCCAGCCGGATATCGGCGTTGTTACGACGGTCGGCGAGAGCCACCTGGAGAAGCTCGGTTCGTTGGACGGCGTGCTGACCGAGAAGCTCGATCTGCTGCGCGCGGTCGCTGGCCGTGGTACCTGCTTGGTTGGCGACGATCCGGCTGCGCTGGTCGAGGGCGCGCGTGC
Source organism: Gemmatimonadota bacterium (assembly GCA_015664885.1). Lineage (GTDB taxonomy): Bacteria > Gemmatimonadota > Gemmatimonadetes > Longimicrobiales > Gaopeijiaceae > UBA1138. The sequence continues at coordinate 36,351 of DQPL01000064.1, read as the reverse complement.
AATTTGCCCCTCGCTGCGGGTTGCGGGTTGGGGTGAGCGCGCCGACCCGGCGCTTCGGCCTGAACACGTCGAATCGCATGTATTGGGAGGCCACCGCTTCCACTGGCATGGCGAGAGCGTCACGCTCGCGTTGCCCGGACGCCATTCGGTCGCGAACGCCATGATCGCCCTCGCGATTGCGGAGCTGCTTGGCGTCGACGCGAAGGATGCGGTGCGCGGCATCTCGAGCGCCGAGCCCGGAGCGCTGCGCGGCGAGGTCCGTCGGATTGGGGGTCTGACGGTGGTCGTCGACTGCTACAACGCCAACCCGCAGAGCGTTCGGGCAGCGCTCGACCTGCTGCAAGGCCAGTCCACCGCATCCCGGACCGTCGCCGTGCTCGGCACTATGCTGGAGTTGGGCGAGGCCGGGGCGCGGCTCCACGAAGAAATGCTCAGGCTCGCTCTCTCACTCGACATCGACCTCATCGTCGCGACCGGCGCCTTTGCTGCCACCACCGCGGCTACCACGGCCGCCGACCGCGTGTTGCGCGCCGACGACTGGCAGAGCGCCTATCCCGCCCTGCGCGAGCGCCTCGAGGGGGACGAAGTCGTGCTGCTGAAGGCGTCCCGTGGCGTCGCGCTGGAGGGCATCCTGCCCGCGCTCGAGCAGGACTTCGGTGCGGACACACCTACGGCTCCGGCGGAGGCCTGATGTTTTACCACTTCCTGCCAGGCTTCTCCGATGTGCACATGGTCTTCAACGTCTTCCGCTATCTGACGTTTCGAGCCGCGGGAGCCGTCGTGACCTCGCTGCTCATCGCCTTCGTCTTCGGTCCCATGGTGATTCGCCGCCTTCGGCTCGCGAATGTGGGCCAAGTCGTGCGTGATGTGGGGCCCGAGTCGCACCTAGCGAAAGCCGGGACACCAACTATGGGTGGCGTCTTGATCATCCTGGCGGCGTCCGTTTCGACGCTGTTGTGGGCAGACCTGACCAACGCGTACGTCCTGATTGCGCTGGTAGCGCTCCTGTGGATGGGCGCCATCGGCTTCCTGGACGACTACCTGAAGGTGGTACAAGGCAAGACCAGGGGTCTGATCGCGCGCTACAAGATGGTCGGGCAGTGGACGTTCGGGCTCGGACTTGGCTTGTTCCTAATCCTGTACCCCATCTCGCCGCACTCATCGACAGCGACGTCGGTGCCCTTTTTCTCGGACGTGCAGGCGAACTTCATTCCGTTCGCCTTCGTGCTCTTTTCGGGGCTCGTCGTTTCCGGCACCTCGAACGCGGTGAACTTCACCGATGGCCTCGACGGACTCGCTGCCGGACTCACCGCGATTTCGGCTGTGACATTCGGGATTTTCGCCTATATCGCGGGCCGCTCCGAGTGGGCGGACTATCTGGGCTTCTTCGCGCTACCCGGAGCCGGTGAGCTCGCCATCTTCGCGGTTGCGCTCGCAGGGGCCGCCATCGGCTTCCTGTGGTTCAATGCACACCCGGCCGAGGTCTTCATGGGCGACACCGGTTCCCTTGCGTTGGGCGGCGCCATTGGGGTCATGGCGATCCTGCTCAAGGCTGAGTTCCTGCTGGTGATCGTCGGCGGCGTTTTCGTCATGGAGATGCTCTCGGTGATCGTGCAGACGAGCTACTTCCGGTACACGCGCGCGCGGTTCGGGGAAGGCCGGCGCGTCTTCAGAATGGCCCCCATCCATCACCACTTCGAAAAGCTCGGCTGGCCTGAGCCGAAAGTGGTTACCCGTTTTTGGATCCTCGGAATCCTGTTCGCGATGCTCGCGTTCGGAACTCTCAAAATCAGGTGAGCGAATATGATGCGGCCAAGCGAAATGGAAATGGGGAATGAGCGAATTGAGTGGAGTGAGTGTGGCGATCATCGGCCTCGGAGTCAGCGGCATGGCCGCGGCCCGGTTGGCCCTCAATAGAGGAGGAGACGTCTATGTCTCGGATCTGCGTACTGAACCCGCGCTTGCAGCTGGTGGAGCCGAACTGCGAACAGCAGGCGCCAGGATCGAGTTGGGAGGGCACGACCTCGAGCGATTGGCGGGAGCCGACCTCGTCGTCGTCAGTCCAGGAATCCCCCCGGGTGCTCCGGTGCTTCGAGCGCTCTCGGATCGTGGTGTTGGGTGGATCTCCGAGCCTGAGTTTGCCGTTCGGTTCTTCTCTGCACCACTGATCGCGGTCACGGGAACCAATGGCAAAACGACGACGACGCTCTTGGTGGCGCACCTGCTCCAGGCGGGTGGGCTGCGCGCGGCTGTGGGTGGCAATGTGGGCGGCGGACTCGCGCCAGCGGCCTCGGAGCTCGCTCTGCGTAGGGAGTCTCCAGATTGGTACGTACTGGAAATGAGTTCCTTCCAGCTCGCCGACGTCGACACGTTCCGGCCGGATATCGGGGTGGTCACCAACCTGTCGCCCGACCACCTCGACCGGTATCCCGACCTCGACGCGTACTATTCCGACAAGGCGCGGATCCTCAACCGCGCCGACGCGGGCAGTGTTTGGGTCCTCCCCGCGGACGATGCCGCCGTCACGTCTCTGATGGCGGAGACCCCCGGTACACGCTTCTTCTTCGGTGAGCTGGAGCACCCGGGAACGCACGCGTTCGTCGCCGAGAGCGTGCTGACGTTGCGCACCGACGGCAGGTCCGACGACCTAGTCACGACCGACGAGCTGCCACTTCTCGGTCGGCACAACCTTGCCAACGCACTGGCCGCGTCCATCACCGCGCGGCTCGCCGGGGCGAATCTGGAGGGACTGAGGAGCGGCCTTCGTACGGCGCTCCCGCTTCCCCACCGCCTCGAGCCGGTGGCCGACCTCGACGGCGTGCTCTGGGTCAATGATTCCAAAGCGACCAACGTGGCCGCGACCCGCTCTGCCCTTCAGAGCCTTGATCGGCCGGTCGTGCTGCTCGTGGGCGGAAAGGACAAGGGAGAGGACTTTTCCCGACTCGTTCCTGACGGCGCTGATGTGCGCGCGGTCATCGCCTACGGCGACGCTGGCGCGCGGATCACGAGCGAGTCGTCGGGAAGCGAAATGGTCGCGGGGGGGCTCGAGGGCGCCGTGCGACGGGCTGTGGCCGTCGCTCGAGCGGGCGACGTTCTCCTGCTCTCACCGGCTTGCTCGAGCTTCGATGAGTTCCAGGACTACGGAGAGCGGGGGCGGGTCTTCACGGCGCTCGCGCGCGCTTCGGCATGAGAGCCCGCCCGATGGACATCGCGCCCGCAGGACCCGTCCTCCTGCCCGACTCTGGGTTGGGGAGGGGCTGGGAGGGTGCGACGCTGATGGGACTGACCGTCGTATTGCTGTCGTTCGGTCTCGTGACGCTCTACAGCGCCTCGTCGGTCCTCGCGATGAGGGAGGGGCTTCCCGACACGTACTTCCTGTTGCGCCAACTGACCGCGGCGGCGGCGGGGCTGCTCGTATTGATCCTGTGCGCGCTGATGCCCTATCGCTGGTGGCAGCGCTGGTCCTGGCCATTGCTGGGCGTGAGCGTTGCGTCGCTCGTCGTGCTGGTGCTGCCCGGAACCGAAGCGATCGCGCCGGTGATCAACGGTTCACGTCGATGGCTGCAGCTTGGTGCCATAAGGGGGCAACCCTCGGAATTTGCCAAGATCGCCTTCATCGTCTGGACCGCGGCGATGGCAGTGAAGAAGGCACCGCAGTTTCGGTCGCTGCGCAAAGGACTCGCCCCGTTCTTCGTGATCTGGTCACTGGTGCTGATCCCGATAGCGCTCCAACCGGATCTCTCGACCGCCATGCTGATCGGATTGCTCGGCGTCATGATCGTCTTCGCGGCCGGAGTGCGTATCACTCACTTCCTGTTCCTCGGTCTGCTGATCGTGCCGTTTCTTCAGAAACAGCTCTCGGTGGGCTTCCGCGCCGACCGCATCGAGGCCTTCCTGAACCCGGCACTGGATCCCACGGGTGCGGGCTTCCAGGTCCGTCAGTCGCTCGTTGCGCTCGGATCCGGTGGTCTCACCGGCGTAGGCATTGGGGAGGGGCGGCAGAAGTTCGGTTTCCTGCCCGAAGCCCACAACGACTTCATCTTCGCGATGATTGGCGAGGAGTGGGGCCTGCTCGGGGTCATCTTTTTGGTCGCGCTCTACATGGGCATCGTACTCGTCGGTTTCCGGATCGCGAGCCGCGCGCCGGATCTCTTTGGCGAGCTGCTGGCGCTCGGCTTCACCAACCTGATCGCGCTGCATGCCCTGCTGCACATGTCCGTCGGCCTCAGCTTGGTCCCACCGACCGGGCTCGCGTTGCCGCTGGTTTCCTGGGGGCGTTCGAGTCTGGTGGTAACACTCGCCGCGATAGGTGTCCTCATCTCTGTGGCCCGCTCAGCTCCGGGCGGTAAGGCGGCCCGTGCATGAGCGTCCTGTGGTCGTCTTCTCGGGCGGCGGGACTGGCGGCCATCTCTACCCCGCGCTGGCGATCGCAGACGCGCTTCGGGCACAGCGAAGCGACGTGCGCGTGGTCTTTGTCGGCGCCACTCGGGGGCTGGAAGCCCGCATCCTTCCGGAGCGCGGAGAAGATCACCACTTGCTGCCCGTTCGGGGGATCGATCGCGCGCGGCTCGCGTCGAGCTGGCGTGTCGTTCCCGCGCTTTGCTCGTCGCTCTATAGCGTCGCACAACTCTTTCGCAGGTTACGACCGGAGGCCGTCGTGGTGACCGGCGGCTACGCGGGAACCCCCGCGGGGCTCGTCGCAGGCATGCTGGGCGTGCCGCTGCTGCTGCAAGAGCAGAACTCTGTCCCGGGCTTGGCGACGCGGGCGCTCAGTCGATTTGCGGACACCATCCACATCGCTTTCCCCGAGGCGATCGAGCGGTTGCCCAGGAGCGTGAGGGACCGTGTACGTCAGAGTGGCAACCCGGTGCGCGCCGCTTCGCCACGCAGTCGGGCCGAGGCTCGAAGCCTGTTCGCGCTACCCGCCGACGCCCTCGTCGGGCTGGTAACCGGAGGAAGCCAAGGCTCGCTTGCGCTCAACGAACTCATCCTTCAAGCGATCGAAGGCGTGGTCGCGAATGGGCTCAGCCGGCCCGAGCGACTTCAGCTTCTGTGGTCTGCCGGTTCCAAGCACCACGACGTAGTGGCCGCGAGGCTCGCGCGATTGGGCGACCCACCGTGGGTGCACGTGCTCCCCTATATCGAGGACATGCCCTCCGCACTCGCTGCCGCCGACCTGGCGGTTACCCGGTCGGGAGCCATGACCACCTCAGAGTTGCTGAATCAGGGCCTGCCGGCGGTGCTGGTGCCGCTTCCGACGGCGGCGGCGAACCACCAAGCACACAACGCGATGGCGCTCGCGCAGGCGGGCGCCGCAGTGGTAGTGAGCCAGCCCCACCTCACCGGTGAACTATTGTGGGCCGAGGTTGTTCGTCTTGCCGAGGACGAGGCGACGCTCGCCGACATGCGCGCCGCGGCCCTGAGTCGCGCACGGCCCGACGCAGCCAGTGAGATTGCCGCCGATGTCGAGCGGTTGCTCGCGACACGGGCGGGCGTCGGATGACAGGGTCGACCGTCGATCTCCGCTCGCTCTCAGCGGAGCATCCCGTGCACTTCGTCGGCGTCGGAGGCGTGGGCATGTTCGCGCTTGCCGAGCTTCTCCTGCGTCAAGGCGGGAAGGTCACGGGCTGCGATCTGAAAGAGAGCCAGGCCCTCGACGACTTACGCGCTCTCGGCGCGCACGTTCACGTGGGTCACGACGACTCCCACGTCGAGCAGGCGTCCGCGCTGGTGGTGACGTCCGCGGTCCCAGCAGACCATGCCGAGATGCTGCGCGCGCGTGCGCTCGGAATCCCGGTGCTCAAGCGCGGACAGGCGCTCGGTGCATGCGTGAACGCCGGGGTCCTGGTCGCGATTGCTGGGACTCACGGCAAGACGACAACCACCGCGATGGCCACTGAGGTCCTCGCCAGAGCTGGAAAGAATCCGACGGGTCTGGTCGGTGGGCGCGTGCCGGGCTGGTCGGGCAATCTCCGCTTCGGCTCCGACAACCTGTTTGTCGTGGAGGCCGACGAGTACGATCGCTCGTTCCACACGCTCACGCCCGACGTAGCCGTGGTCACCAACGTCGAGGCGGATCACCTCGACATCTACGGCGACCTGCAAGGCGTGCGCGAGGGTTTCCGGACCTTTCTTCGTGGCATGCGCAACGGGGGTCGGGTGGTGGCGTGCGCCGACGATCTGGGTTCCGCGGCGCTGCTGTCTGGAGCGGGCGCTTCGGGTTACTCCTACGGAACGTCGGCCGGCTCCATGCTACGGGCTGTCGACGTGAGCGTCACGTCGATGTCGACCAGATGCAGGGTCGTGGAAGACGGCGTCGCCGTCGGCGAGCTGACGCTGTCGATCGGGGGTGTGCACAACCTGCGCAACGCGCTCGCGGCAGCTGCCGTGTCTAGGGCATTGGACGCCGAATGGGCGCCGATCCTCGAGGCGCTCGCGAGCTTCCGTGGTGTGAGACGCCGTTTCGAGCGGCTGGGGGAAGCCAACGGCGTAGCGGTGATCGACGACTACGCGCACCACCCGACCGAGATTGAAGCGACGCTGGCGGCGGTGCGTTCGATGTTCCCCGGCGCCCGCGTGGTAGCGGCGTTCCAGCCGCACCTGTACTCGCGAACGCGTGATTTCGCGGATGCGTTCGGGGTCTCGCTGGCGTTGGCCGACCTCGTGTACATCACCGACGTGTTTCCAGCCCGCGAAGCCCCGATTGCAGGGATCACTGGGGAGACCGTGGTGACGGCGTTGCAGCGGGCGGGTCAGAGCGACGTTCGCTACGTGCCCGAGGTCGACGCGCTCGCCGAAACCCTGCTGGGCGAGCTTCGCCGAGGTGATGTGCTAGTGACGCTCGGCGCGGGCTCGATAGAAGACGTCGGACAGAGAGTGCTCGATGGACTGGAGACGAGCGTCCATGCGTAGAGAGCTCCGCATTCTGCTCGTGACCGTTCTGCTCGGCGCCGCGTGGACCTGGGGTCCGCAGGTTCCCGAGGTGCTGGCTGGGATGGAGGCGTTCCGCGTCACCGAGATCGAGATCGAGGGACTGCGCTACCTCAAGCGGTCGGCTGTGCTGGAGACGATGCGGGTCGGTCCCGAGACCTCGGTCTGGGGTGACCTCGACTCATGGGCGGAAGCGTTGCTGACGCACCCGCTCGTTCGCACGGTTCAAGTCCAGCGCAGGATTCCGCACACTCTCGTGATCTCGATCGGCGAGCGCGTGCCGGTGGCCTTGGTCTCGACCCCGACGGTCGAGCCCGTCGATCGTGACGGCGTTCGACTCCCGCTCGATCCTGCTGAGCACTCCTTCGACTTACCGCTCGTTGATGTGGGACGCGCTCCTGCCGCTGGTTCGAGGCTGCTTCCCAGGCAAGCGCGCGAGCTGGTGGCCGAGGTCGCCCGCTTGATGAGCGTCGACATTGCGTTCCTGCAGATGGTCTCCGAGGTGCGATGGGGCGAGCGCCGCTCGATCGTAGCGCGCGGAGTCGACCCTGATGTGGTGTTCCTGCTGCCTCTCGGCGTATCGCCGGAGCGCCTGCGCGAGGGCTTGAACGCTCTGGCCCATGCGCTCTCCAATGCGCCGGGCGAGGTGCCTGAAGTCATAGACCTGCGATTTGCGGACCAAGTGGTGGTCCGCCGCACCAGCGGAAAAGCGAGTGACAGCTAGATGCGTTCCAATCTCATAGCGGGACTCGACATCGGGACCACGAAGACATGCGCCGTGATCGGTGAGATCATCGGGGATCCGCGGCGGCCGGGTCTCATCATCCTCGGCGTGGGACAGGCCCGAACGGGCGGTCTGCGCGGGGACATGGTGACGAACATCGAGGAGATGACCGCGTCGGTGCGTGCGTCGCTCAAGGAAGCCGAGCTCATGGCCGGAGTGGCCGTTGATCGTGTTTACGCTGGGATCGGAGGCGACCACGTACGAGCCACGAGCTCGATGGGCGTGGTCGCGGTTTCCGAGGCAGACGTCACGGCTGACGACATCGAGCGAGTGCACGTGGTCGCGCGTGCCGTCGCCCTGCCCCCGGACCGCGAGATGCTGCACGCGATCCCGCAGGAATACAGGGTCGACCAGCAACGGGGGATCAAGGATCCACTCGGCATGGCTGGTGTCCGGCTGGAGGCCGAGGTGTTCCTGGTCACGTGTGCGATCACCGCGTCCGCGAACATCCGTAAGGCCGTCAACCGGGCGGGATACCGCGTACAGGAGCTGGTGCTGGAGCCGCTGGCGGGAGCCCGTGCCGTGCTCACCGAGGACGAAAAGGAAGTCGGTGTGGCGATGGTGGAAATCGGCGCCTCGACCACCGACTTGGCGGCATACTACGAGGGCAAGGTCCAGCACGTGGCGATCCTGCCGTTCGGCGGCAACACGCTTACCGCCGACTTGGTCCGCGGTCTGTCGGTTCCATACGCTGAAGCGCAGAAGGCCAAGGAGCACTACGGTACGGCGTTCGCGCAGTTGGTCGATCCACGGGAGACGGTTGAGATGCCTGGGCCGTCTCCGGGGCAAAAACGCGCCGTCGCGCGCGAGTTGATCGCGCACATCGTCGAGCAGCGCCTCGACGAAATGTTCAGTCTGGTCCAGGGCGAGCTTCAGGACCACGGGTTGCTGGACAAGCTCGGCGCCGGCGTCGTACTCACCGGTGGCACCGTCGCCATCCCCGGCATCCTCGAGTTGTCCCAGCAGATCTTTGCATCGCCAGTACGACTTGGCGTGCCGAGCGAGGGCCTCAGTGGGCTCGCCGACTCCGTCGGCCGCCCTCGCTTCGCCATCGCCACAGGTCTCTCGCTTTGGGGCGCGGACCGCTTCGCAGAAACCGGCCGTGGAGCCTCCACGATCACTTCCGGCGTGCTCACCAAGCTCGGCACGTGGCTGAAGGAATTTTTCTAGTGCGGCCGCTAGTGCATTCGCTTTTCCAACACTCCGCTAGGGAGGAGACATGATGATCTTCGAGTTCGAGGAGACTCCAGTCCGGAACGCCCGCATGAAGGTGGTCGGGATCGGTGGTGCGGGCGGCAATGCCATAAACCGCATGATCGACGAGGACCTGGAGGGCGTCGAGTTTATCTCGATGAATACCGACGCTCAGGCGCTGAAGGGCTCGCGCGCCCAGGTCACGCTACAGATTGGGAAAAAGCTGACGCGCGGCCTCGGCGCCGGCGCGCGCCCTGAGGTGGGGCGGCAAGCTCTCGCTGAAAGTGAAGAGGACGTCCGTCGGGCGCTCGAGGGAGCCGACCTTGTGTTCGTGACCGCGGGCATGGGCGGGGGTACCGGGACCGGTGCCGCCCCCATGGTTGCCGAGATTGCTCGTGACATGGGTGCGCTCACGATCGGGGTCGTGACGAAGCCGTTTTCGTTCGAGGGAAAAAAGCGGGAGCGCCAGGCGAACCAGGGGCTGGCCGAGCTTCGTCGCAGTGTGGACACCATGATACTCGTTCCCAATGACCGCTTGCTCGCGGTCGTGCCCAAGGGGACGTCCTTCCGCGACGCGCTCAAGAAGGCGGACGAGGTGCTGCTGAACGCCACGCAGGGCATCAGCGACCTCATCCGCGTGACCGGTGAGGTAAACGTCGACTTTGCGGACGTGCGCACGATCATGGCCGTGCGCGGCCCCGCGCTCATGGGCTCGGGCTTCGGTGAAGGCGACAATCGGGCGCAGGAGGCGGCCCAGGAGGCGATCTCCTCTCCGCTACTCGACGACGTGTCGATTGCCGGTGCGAGGGGCGTTTTGATCAACATTACGGGCGGCATGGACCTCGCCATTGACGAGGTTACGCAGATCTCTTCGATTATCCAAGAGGAGGCGGGAGACGAAGCTGAGATCATCTTCGGTGCGGTCCACGACCCGGAGTTGGAGGGCAAGATCCGCGTGACGGTGATCGCCACGGGCTTCGATACTACGGCGGACGAAAAAGTGATTCCGGGCAATTTCCGGCGACCCCGGCCGCAGGCCATGACGGCCCCGGCTCAAGCACCGGGTCAGCCGCAGGTGCAAGAGGTGCGTCAGTTCGAGGCGGTCCGAATGGCAGTAGGTGGTGGCGGTGTGGAGGAGGTACTTCCTCTGAACAGGTTCCCCGAGCAGACCGTCTCGCGCGAGCAACTCGTGGAGCTGGACATTCCGACGTTCATCCGTCGCCAAATGGACTAGAGAGTGCCCTAGCGCTCGCTGATTCTGAGGCGACCGGGCCGCCCGGCGGAGACGTCCGCCGGGCGGTCGTAGTACCTTGGAGGCATGTACTTGGTGAAAACTGGGAAGCACGCGCGCTGGAAATTGGTGATGGTGACGCTCGGCGTCGCCACGACGGCGTCGTGCTACCAGGAGCCGCCCGATGTAGGCACGCTTGATGCGGTCTATGCTGCGCCCGCGGAGCACGTGCGAATCTCGGTGCTGCGAGACGGGCAGACGCTCGGGCAGCTGTTGGAGGGCTCGGTCAGCTACAACGAGCGGGCGTCGCTGTTGCTGGCGCTGCGGGAGCATGCGAATCCTCGGCGGATGAGGGCTGGGACCGAAGTGACGCTTCGCTTCCGCAGGGGAGACGAATCCTTGCGAGGCGTCGATGTAGCGACGAGCCGTGACGAGACCGTGCGCCTTTCCCTCGTCGAGGGTGCCTGGTCCTCGGAGCTCGTGCGCACGCCCATCTACGTGGACACGCTGACCGCCGCCGGCGAGATCAATACCAGTCTTTGGGTGGCGGTGGTCGGCAACCCCGTGCTCAATTCCATGTCCCCGGGCGACGCCAACCGGCTCATCGACCAGCTCGACAAGGTCTTCCAGTGGCAGATCGACTTCTCTCGTCAGATCCGTGTCGGAGACACCTACCGCTTCGCGTTCGAGCGCGAAGTTCGTCCGGACGGCTCCATGCGAGCGGGTCGCTTGCTCGCCGCGGAGATGGTCACCGCGAACACCGCATACCACGCGCTCTGGTTCGACCCCAACGAGGACGGCGACGGCTCCTACTACAATCTGGAAGGGGAGTCGGTTCGTGGGGAATTCTTGCTGAAACCGCTGACCTACCGACGGATCTCCTCAACGTTTACCAACTCGCGTTTCCACCCGCTTCTCAAGACGTGGCGTGCGCACCGGGGCATCGACTACGCCGCGGACCGGGGCACTGACATCATGGCGACGTCGGACGGCGTCGTGATCTACCGCGGTGCGAAAGGGACGTTTGGCAACACCGTCGAGATTAGGCACGGCAACGGCTTCATCACTCGCTATGCCCACATGAGCCGCTTCCAAGCCGGTGTGAACGTCGGCACACGGGTCCGACAGAGCGACATCATCGGACACGTCGGCATGACAGGCCTCGCGGGGGGGCCACACCTCCACTACGAGATTCTCAGCGACGGTCGCCAGATCGATCCGCTTTCGGTCGACCTGCCGGCTGACGACCCGGTTCCGTCCGAGAACCGATTCCGTTGGCGGTTCGAGATGACCGCCCACGTCGCGCTGCTCGAAGCGATCCCGGGCGCTGGGCCGGTCCGTATGCTCGCCGACGACCAAGACCGCGACCAGCCCGAGGATCACCCCGGGGGAGCGCAGTAGCGGCTTTGCAGCGGGCATGACTCGGGGTCTCCTGTTCGTCGTTCTCGCCGCAGCGGTGGCCAGCTACTCCTTTTGGGTGTACCAGCGCGTTGAGCTGCCTGTACGGGGAACACGCCTCTTGGCCTCCGTTCGGGCTGTGACGCTCGTCGTGATCCTGGCGCTACTCTTCGATCCCCGCATCCCGGGCACGGGCTCGACCGCTGCTTCGACCCAGTGGGTTCTACTCGACGCCTCGCTTAGCATGGCGGCTGAGCTCGACGGCTCGAGCCCCTGGCGGGAGGCTCAGGCGAGGGCGGCTGAGCTCGTAGATGAGGGCTGGGGCCTGGTGACCTTTGGCGACAACACTGGTGCTCTTGAGGAGCTCGACTACGCTCCCGACCAGGTCCGGACCTTGCTGGCGCCGACGCTCGAACGAGCCGCCGAGGCAGGCGTGGCTGCGGTGCGAGTACTCTCTGATCTCCGCTTCGAAGATGGTGTCGCCGTGCGTGCCGCGCTGGAGGCGCTGCCTCTAGAGGTCGACTTCGAGGCGTTCGGCGAGGGTCTGGTCAATGCGGGTATCTCGCTGCTGCACGTAGACGCCGCCGCTCGTCCCGAGGGCGTGGTGACTGCCATCGCGGAAGTGCACGGAACGGGGGTGGATAGCGCGACACTAGAGGTGCGAGCCGACGGAGAAGTCGTGGTCTCTCAGCTCGTGGATCTGCCCGACCCCGGGCTCCGTCGACGCATCGAGATCGAGATTCCGGTTCCGGGCGCTGCCGGCCGTGTCCGTTACTCGGCGCGGGTTACCACCGCATCCGATGCTTTCGCATCGGACGACGAGGCGATCGCGTATGCGACCGTCGGCCACGAAGAAGGCGCGCTCGTGCTGGTGTCGTTACGGCCAGACTGGGAACCCCGCTTTCTGCTGTCGGTGCTCGAGGACGTTACGGGCCTACCGGGGGTCGGATACCTACTTGTGGAACCCGGACGGTTTGTGTCGATCGGGCCGGCGGTGGACCGAGCGGGCCCCGTCGACTCGGCGACGGTGGGTCGGGCAGTGCGTGATGCGGCGCTGCTCGTCGTTCACGGCATTCACGGCGACGTGGACGCGTGGAGCCGCCGACTCCTCGAGCGCACGTCCAGCGCGATTCTGCTCGCGGGAGACCGAGAAGGCGCGGGGCTCGCGGGCGTGCGCACCGCGTCGCCCCTGACAGGGGAGTGGTACGCTTCCGGAGACATTCCGCCGTCGCCGGTGGTCGGTGAGCTGTCGGGCGCCAGGCTGCTGGGGCTTCCGCCGCTCACCGATGTCCTAGTCCCTGCGGACGGGATCACCGTAGTCTCTCCCCTGAACCTGCAGCTTCGAGGTATCGGCGCTCCCGCGGCTGCGCTCCACCTGGACAGGAACGGCGGGGGGCGGAGGGCGCTCGGCCTCGCCTCGGGGTTTTGGCGGTGGGCGATGCGAGAGGGCGCGGGTCGCGACGCGTATCGCCGTCTCTGGTCGGGAGTCGCTGGATGGGTGCTCGCCGACGACTCGATGGTCCCGCCGGAGCCGCGACCGGCACAGTGGGTGTTCGACCGCGGTGATCCTGTTGTCTGGTCGTTGCAGGGCGATTCCGCGGGCGTGCGCATCAACGTCCAGAGGGGCGACTCCGTGGTCGCCGACACCTTGTTCCGTGGAGGAACGTCGCAGTCCCTCGGCGTGATGGCTCCGGGGCTGTACAGCTATCGGGCATCGAGCGAAGCCGGTGAAGTGCTGGCAGTGGGTCGATTCGACGTTGCGGCGACCTCGTCCGAAATGATTCCAACGCCGACGCTACCGGAACCGATTTCTGCGGGGGTGGCCACATTCGCGGAAGAGCGGGGGGGGCGTCCGTTGCGCACGTCTCCATGGCCGTACTTGCTGCTGATCATGCTTCTCTGCGGGGAGTGGGTGGCACGAAGGCGAACAGGACTGCGTTGATGGCTCGCCTCTTCAAGAACAAGCTGGAGCGGAAGAAGGGGCTGTGGCGGAGGGTGGTAGACTTGGCGCTCACCGACGTTCGTGTCGTCGCGGGAGGCATGGACTCGGGTTCGCTCGAGGCTCTCGAAGAGCGGCTGTTGGCCGCGGACTTCGGCGTACCCGCGACGATGCGGCTCATCGGGAGTGCGGAGCAGGTCCTGAGGAGAGGCAAAGCCCGGGGAGGTGCCCAGCTCCTTGAAGCTCTGAAGGGGGAAATCCGGGCGATCTTGGAGGACACCGACGAGGTGTTCCTGCGTGCTGCGGACTCCGGGCCCACGGTCTTTCTGATGGTAGGGGTCAACGGCGTCGGAAAGACCACGTCCGTGGCGAAGCTCGCCCACTTCTTGGTGGGAGAGGGCCGCAAGGTCATGGTGGCCGCGGCGGACACGTTTCGGGCCGGTGCGGTCGAACAGTTGGAGATCTGGGCGCACCGGATCGGGGTCGATTTCGTACGCGGTGCGCAGGGCGGGGATCCAGCGGCGGTCGCGTTCGATGCGCTCGATGCGGCCGAAGCCCGAGGTACCGATGTCGTGCTCATCGATACGGCGGGGCGTCTGCACACGAACTCGGGGCTGATGATGGAGCTCGAGAAGATCGACCGAGTGGTACGGCGGCGCATCGAGGGCGCTCCGCACGAGACGCTCTTGGTTTTGGACGCCACTGTGGGCCAGAACGCGGTGCGCCAGCTTGCCGCCTTCAAGCAAGTCGTCGACGTGAGCGGTATCGTGCTCGCAAAAATAGACTCCTCTGCGCGCGGCGGAATTGTGGTGGCACTTCGGGAGGAGTACGGCGTTCCCATCAAGCTCGTCGGCACCGGCGAGGGGCTGGAGGATCTGGAGAGCTTCGAGCCCCAAGCGTTCGTGGAGGGAGTCTTCGAGCGATGACGTGGGCGTGAGCTTCTCCCAGCTAGACCGCCCGGCCCAGTTCCTCAAGGGGGTAGGGCCGAAGCGTGCGGACGCTCTGGCCAAGATGGGCATTACCTCGGCGCGAGATCTTCTGTACCACATCCCCCGGCGCTATGACGACGCGTCGACACTCACCCCGATCGGGAGCCTCGAGGTCGGCCTGGACGCGACCGCGGTCGGTCGGGTGCGCAGCAAGGGAGTCATCCCGACCCGGCGCGGGCTGCGCATCTTCCAGGTCGTGCTGGAAGACGAAACCGGTATGATCACGGTCGCCTGGCCAGGCCAGCCGTGGCTGGATCGCAAGATCCGCAACGGCGACACGCTGCTCGTGACCGGGCCGGTAAAGTTCTTCCACGGGCGTCAGATCCATCCGCGTGAGTTCTCGACTCTGTGGCGGTCCGGTGACACCGAGCCCGAAACGGGCACGATCTTCGTCAGCTACCCCGCCAGCGAGGACGTGCCCCAGTGGGTGCTGCGAAGGATTTTAGGCAGCAACCTCGACGAGCTGCTCTCCTGGGCCGACGACGACGAGTACCTCACCGGGGCGCAGCGCTCGTCGCGCCGGCTGCCGGGTCTCTCTGAGGCGTTGTCGGCATTGCACCGTCCCGCGAGCCTCTCCGACGCCGAAGTCGGACGGCGCAGGCTCGCATACGACGAGCTCTTCTTCCTGCAGCTCGTGCAGGCCCAGACCCGACGGTGCGCGACCGAGGTCGAGGAGGGCATCACGCACGAGCGCAGCAATGAGCTGATTCGACCGCTGCACGAGAGCCTTCCGTTTGCCTTGACGACTGCACAGGCCGCGGTGCTGAGAGACATATACCAGGACATGAAGTCGAAGCGGCGCATGAGCCGCTTGCTGCAGGGCGACGTGGGGTCGGGCAAGACCGTGGTGGCGGTCTTCGCCATGTTGCTGGCTGCGGAGGGCGGCTATCAGGCCGCGCTCATGGCGCCAACGGAGATCCTCGCCGAGCAGCATGCTCGCAGGCTATCGGAATGGCTCGAGCCGCTGGGCATCGACGTCGTGCTGCTCACGGGCAGCCTCACGGCTGTCGAGCGCCGAAAGGCCCTCGAGTCCATCGAGTCCGGACAGGCTCTGATGGTCGTCGGAACACATGCGCTCATTCAGGACACCGTAAGCTTCTCTCGGCTGGGGCTCGTAGTGGTCGACGAGCAGCACCGCTTCGGTGTACGGCAGCGGATGGCGTTGGTCGAGAGGGAGGGACTCCGTCCTGATGTGCTCGTCATGTCCGCTACGCCGATCCCTCGATCGCTCGCGATGACGCTATATGGCGATCTCGACCTCAGCGTGCTCGACGAGTTGCCGCCGGGTCGCACGCCGGTCACGACCGTCATGAGGACCCCAGACCGCAGAGACGCTGTCTACGCTTTCGTCGACGAGCAACTCGCGGAGGGGCGGCAGGCCTACGTAGTCTATCCTTTGGTGAGCGAGTCCGAGAAGGTGGATCTGCTTTCCGCCACCGAAGAATTCGAACGCCTGCGCAAGGAGGCGTTCCCCCAAAGACGCGTCGGGCTCTTGCACGGCCAGCTCCGGCCCGCGGAGAAGAACGAGGTCATGCGTTCGTTCTTGGCGGGGGACCTCGACCTCGTAGTCGCCACCACCGTGATCGAAGTCGGCATCGACGTGCCCAACGCCACCGTAATGGTGATCGAACACGCTGAGCGCTTCGGGCTCGCTCAGCTACACCAGCTGCGGGGGCGGGTGGGTCGCGGGGCCGCCGAGAGCCACTGCATCATGATCGCGGAGCCGGGAGAAGAGGCACTGGAGCGCCTCAAGGTCTTCCGTGACACCTCGGACGGATTCGAGATCGCGCGCGCGGACCTGCGCATCCGGGGCCAAGGAGATCTCTTCGGGAGCCAGCAGCACGGGCGCGATCCCCTGCTGCGTTTCGCCGATCTCATGATCGATGAGGACCTCTTGATCGAAGCCCAGCGAGCGGCGCGCGAACTCGTGGCCGCGGATCCCGAGCTCCAAGAGCCCGCGCAGAGGCGGATGCGGGAACTCTTGGAGTCCCGGTATCGTGAGCGGCTGGAGATGTATGGCGTAGGGTAGGCGTCAACGTGGCGGCGCTTCCCTAATGCCGCCCTCGACTCCACTCTTCTTGTCTTGCGAAGCAACCTTCTTCAATAGCCTTCTAATGGTCGATATCGAGCGGTTGGGTGAGCATGTCGGTGAGACGGTCACCGTGCGTGGCTGGGTGGAGGCGACCCGTGGACATGGTAAGGTCGCGTTCCTCGTCGTCAGGGACGGCACGGGTACCTTGCAGACCGTCTTGGTCAAGAGTCAGATCGAAGAAACGATTTGGGATTTGCATGGCTCGTTGAGCCAGGAGTCGTTGGTCGCGGTAACAGGCGAGGTCAAGGAGGACGCCCGGGCCCCCGGCGGATACGAGCTCGGGGTCACCGCACTCTCGCTGCTGTCCGGGGCCGACGAGTACCCGATCCAGGCCAAAGAGCACGGCGTCGACTTCCTGCTCGATCACCGACACCTCTGGCTGCGTTCGTCGCTGCAGCGCGCCAGCCTCAAGGTGCGCGCCGAGGTATCCCAAGCGATACACGACTTTTTCTACGGTCGCGGTTTCACGCGGATCGATACGCCTATTCTCACGGGCTCGATCGGTGAGCATGCCGGGACACTTTTCGAGACGGGGTATTTCGGCGAGACGGCCTATCTGGCCCAAACGGGTCAGCTCTATGTCGAGGCTGCGTGTCCCGCGTTCCAAAAAGTGTACTGCTTCGGGCCAACGTTCCGGGCGGAGAAGTCGAAAACGCGGCGACATCTGACCGAGTTCTGGATGATCGAGCCCGAGGTCGCGTTTGCGGACTCGGACGACAACATGCGCCTACAGGAGGAGTTCGTTTCGTATCTGGTGGAGAGAGCCCTCGAGAACTGCGCCGACGAGTTCGAAGTGCTCGAGCGTGATACCACCGCTCTGGAGCGCATCAAGACGCCCTTTCCCCGCATCAGCTACACCGAAGCGGTGGAGCAGCTGAACCAGAAGGGCTCCAAGACTGAATGGGGGCAGGACTTGGGCGCACCGGACGAAGCGGCGCTCATGGAAGATCAGGATCGTCCGCTCTTCGTATACAACTATCCGAAGGGCGCCAAGGCCTTCTACATGAAGGAGAACCCGGACGATCCAAGAACGGTTCTCTGCAACGACCTGCTGGCACCTGAGGGGTACGGGGAGATCATCGGCGGAAGTCAGCGAGAGGACGACCACGACCGACTGCTTGCTCGTATCCGGGAAGAGGGTCTGCCCGAAGAGGCGTACAAGTGGTACCTCGACCTGCGCCGATACGGCACCTTCCCGCACTCAGGATTCGGCCTCGGGCTCGAGCGCACGGTCGGGTGGATCACGGGCCGCCACCACATCCGCGAGATGATCCCGTTTCCGCGGCTCATGAACCGGCTCTACCCTTAGCGTTTCGACATGCCGAGAGCTGTGCTGGACATGATGGACCGGCGTCCCATTTGGGCGATGCCGCCGTGGGTCCCCGAGCGGATTCGCGCCGCGTTGCCGGACGCTTGGGAGCTCGTCGTGATCGACGAAGAGACGGACGGCTCAGGTGACGGACGTGGTCGGGTTACGGCGGCCGTGCTCGACGCCGTCGCGTCCGCAGAGATCTACTTCGGCTACGGCATCGCTGCCGAGCTCATCGAAGCGGGCCGGGCGCTGCGTTGGGTCCACTCGGGCGCCGCGGGCGTGGGCAAGTCCTTAACGCCCGTGATGCTTTCCAGCGAAGTGATATTCACCAACTCCGCCGGCATCCACGCGGAGCCCATTGCCGAGTATGTGATCGGCATGATTTTGTTCTTTGGTCGAGGACTCGACTTGGCGGTCACCAACCAACGCACCTCCGCGTGGCACGCGGACGCCTATTATCGCGATGAAGCGCCGCTCAGCGAGCTCTCTACGTCGACCGTGGGCATCGTCGGGTACGGAGGCATCGGCAAGGAAGTCGCGCGACGCGCTGCGAGCCTCGGTGCGCGCGTAGTCGCTCTCAAGCGCAGCGAGCCTGGGCCCGACGATGCGGCTTTGACGCCTGTCGGAGGTGGAGCGTCGCTCGCGTCGAACATCGATGTCGTCAACGGTGCCGAGGGCCTGGACCGGGTCCTCTCCGAGAGTGACGTGCTCGTCCTGGCGGCCCCGGAAACCGAGCGGACGCGCGGCATGATGGACGCTGATGCGTTCCGCAGAATGAAGAGCGGAGCTCTGCTGATCAACGTGGCACGCGGGAAGCTGGTCGATGAGGAGGCTCTGTTGGCTGCGCTTCGAGAGGGACGCCTGCGAGGCGCCGGACTCGATGTGTTTGCGAAGGAGCCGCTCGCCGCTGATCACCCGTTATGGGCGTTCCCCAACGTGCTCGTCACACCGCACGTATCGGCGGTGACACGTGGGTTTTGGGCTCGGGAGACGGCGCTTATTCTGCACGATCTCGATTGCTTCCTGCGTGGCGCTGCCCCCGCGGAGTGGGGGAACCGCGTCGACAAGGCCGCCGGCTACTAGAGCTCCTCTCTTTTCACTTCATCCCAGAGGGCATCCAGAGCTTTGAGACCTGCGCTCTCAAGCGGGATGCTCCTCTCTAGCGCGATCTGCTCGAGCCGATCGAATCGAGCCTGGAACTTGGTGTTTGCGCGGCTCAAGGCGGTCGTTGGGTGGGGTCCCGCGAGCCGCGCCAGATTCACGGCCGCGAAGAGGAGATCCCCGATCTCTTCCTGAACGGCCTGGTCGTCGCCGGCTTCGACCGCCTCCCGTACTTCTTTCAGTTCTTCACTGACCTTGTGCCACGCCCCCTCGTAGCTTTCCCAATCGAACCCGACCGCGGCCACTCGCTCCTGGATGCGGAACGATTTGGTCAGAGGATCGAGCCCCTTCGCCATGCCCGACAGTACGTTCTCGTCCGGCTTTCTTTCAGCCGCCTTCAAGACCTCCCAGTCTTGTCGCTCACCTTCCCCGAAGAGATGGGGGTGCCGCCGGATCATCTTCTCCTCGAGGCGTGCGTAGATGCTGTCCGAGTCCATCGTGCCCGACTCTTCAGCCACGACGATCTGGAACGCGAGGTTGAGCAGCAGGTCTCCCAGCTCGCCCTCTACATCTTCCGGGCCACCGTCACGGATCGCGTCCACGACCTCGTGCGTTTCTTCGAGCAGGTGCGGGATCAACGACTCCGCGGTCTGCTCAGCATCCCAGGGACAGTTCTCCCGCAGGAAGCGGACCAGCCTGACCGCCCGATCGAGGGTTCCGGGCCCTGGAAAGTGGTGCCGATCGGCTTCGTTGTCGGGGGTGTGGCTCATGAGCGCTCGGGGTCGTATGTGAGGCTAGTTCTTGGCATCTTTCTCGGCTCATGTCAACGAATCCAACCGCCCGAGCTTGGGCCGAAATCGACGCTCAGTCGCTCCTGAATAACGCCAGGACCGTGCAGTCGTCGATCGGTCCCGACGCGCGCCTGCTTCCGATGGTGAAGGCGGACGCCTATGGACTGGGTGTCACCGAGGCGGCGCAGGTGCTGGAGCGCACGGACCCTTGGGGATTTGGGGTGGCCACCGCCGAAGAGGGCGCGCAACTGCGCGCGCTGGGCGTCACACGCCCGGTCGTGGTGGTGAGCCCGGTGCCCGAAGGCTCGCTTTTAACTGCGCTGGAGTCGGAGTTGCAGGTTGGGATCTCCAGTCTCGACGCGCTTCGAGAGACCGCGGACATGGCCGAGTCTCTCGGGTCGCGCGCCGGCGTCCACCTCGAGGTCGATACGGGGATGGGTCGGTCCGGCCTCGATTGGCGTGCCGTGGACACTTGGGGTCCACACGTTTCGCAGGCCACCGGTGGCACGCTGCGCTGGGTCGGTTGCTACACGCACCTGCACTCCGCCAACGAGGGGCCGGAGTCGGTGCACGAACAGTGGCGTAGGCTGCAAGGCACGCTCGAGCGCCTCCGCCCACCTGAAGGCGTCGTGGTTCACGTACTGAACAGTTCGGCCGCATTGCGCTTGCCCGAGTATGCGGTAGCGGTGGTACGTCCGGGCATCTTCCTGTATGGCGGTGAGATAGGCACGGGGCTCGTGGTGCCAGAACCCGTGGTCGCGCTGCGAGCGCGTGTCGTGCACATCAAAGAGGCGGCGCCCGGGGACAGCGTCGGTTACGGCGCTACCTACCACGCGCAAGGCGCCGAGCGGTGGGCCACGCTCTCGATCGGATACGGAGACGGGCTCTCTCGAGCTCTCGGCAATCGGGGACATGTGCTGCTACGCGGCGTTCGCGCCCCCATCATTGGACGGATCTCCATGGACGTGACGGTGGTAAACATCACCGGTGTCCCAGATGTCGGGCGCGGCGATATCGCGACGTTGATCGGCACCGACGGCGACGCTCGCATCACCTTGGACGAGGTAGCTGGACTGGCCGGTACCATTAGCTACGAAGTGCTGACCGGCCTCACGCCGCGTATTCCCCGGATTTGGAAGGGTCTAGATGGATCTTGAGCGTCTGATCGACGAGGCTCGAGCTGTCTCTGAAAAGGCTCATGCGCCCTACTCGGGGTTCCAGGTGGGTGCGGCGTTGCTCGCGGAAGACGGATCCGTGCATGTGGGATGCAACGTCGAGAACGCGTCATACGGTCTGACTGTATGTGCGGAACGGTCGGCGGTGGCGAGTGCGATCGCCCAGGGTGTGAAGAGCTTTCGCGCGGTAGCGATCGTAACCAACGGCGAGCGGCCAGTCGGGCCGTGCGGGGCATGTCGTCAGGTCCTGGCGGAGTTCGCATCGGACCTGATTGTGGTGTCGGAGGCCGGTGGTCTTCGAAAACAGTGGACATTGGGCGAGCTTCTGCCCTCACCCTTCGAGGGTCTGCCGGAATGGCCTGGCGGGCAACACGATTGAGACGAGAAAACGTGCGCAGTAAGCTCATTGGATCATTGCTCGCCTTGGCGGCGCTCGGCGTCGTTGCCTGCGCAGAACAAACGCCCACTTCACTCGACGAGAGCCTGCTGCCCGACGAGCCGATCACTTTGGAGTTGCACATCCCGTGGGAGGACTTCGCGTCCAACCTGGAAGTGATCGGTGGATATGGATCCCCTTCGGAGCTGGGCGCCGGCGTGCTTGCCAATTCGTTCGCGGGCACGCTCGACGCCCGCACGCTGCTGCGTTTCGGGGCGTATCCCACTACGGTTTCCGTGAGGGATACCACGGGAACCACGCGGCCCGACTCGTCGCTCACCTTCATCGGTGGTCGCGTGGTCGCGTTCCTCGATACCATCGCGAGCACCAACGAGGGACCTGTGCTGCTGCGCCTGGGAGCGATCCAGCACCCCTGGGACGTGAGCACGGTCACTTGGACCACCGCGGTCGACACGATCAACGATCGGCGGCCGTGGCCGGAGGAAGGTGCTGGGCCAGTGGTGCCTCTGGGTACCGCCGAATGGGACCCGGCGACCGGTGATTCCGTCTGGTTCGAGCTCGACTCGGCGCAGGTGGCTGCCTGGGCCGATACGTCGGACGTGAGCCGAGGTGCGCGCATCGACTTGCTCACGGAGGGCGCGCGCATCCAGATCGCGACGGCCGTACTACGGCTCAACACGCGCCCGAGTCTGAACCCCGACTCGACGTTCTTCCTCGTCGCTCCGCGCGAGGAGATCACCTTCATCTATAGCCCGTTCCCGGAGCCTCCCCCGGACGGCATTCGGGTCGGCGGGGCGCCGGCGTGGCGAACGGTGCTCGACATACGAGTGCCGACGCAGCTCAACGGCCCGGAGGCGCTTTGTGCGGTGGTCGCGTGCCCAGTGACGCTGCATTCCTCCGAGCTCAACTACGCGGCGGTGGTATTGCGGACCCGAAGAACCCAAGATGCGTTCCAGCCCACTGATACTGTCGCGATCGATGTGCGGCCTGTGCTCAGCCGGGTTGCGTTGCCGAAGGCTCCGCTTGGGAACTCGCTGGTCGGCTTTGCGGGTCGCCTCATCGGGCCCGAGTTCTTCGGGGACCAGGCTGGGCAGGATGTCGAGATTCCGATCACGATCTTTGCGCGGAATCTCGTATCAGGCACGGACGCGGCGGGCTTCGATCCTCCTGAGACGCTCGCGCTGCTCTCGGTGTTCGA
This sequence comes from Gemmatimonadota bacterium, assembly GCA_015664885.1. GTDB lineage: Bacteria > Gemmatimonadota > Gemmatimonadetes > Longimicrobiales > Gaopeijiaceae > UBA1138. The sequence continues at coordinate 13,820 of DQPL01000064.1, read as the reverse complement.
GCCGGTCTCGATCACGTTCGCGTCGTTCAATGGCCCAGGGGACGAAAACGCTCCCTTCCTCAAGCTGATCGTAACCATTGGCCGATCCGTGGAGCTACCGTGAGGTCCCTGCTCGAGCACACACGGGTCTTCTTGTTGACTGCGGCGCTGTCCTTGAGCGCGGCGCCGCTGTGCGCGCAATCGCTCTACAACGCGGCGGGGCTCGGCCTGCCGGCAGAGTCGATCGACGGGCGCGGACGGGCGTTGGGCAACCTCGGCATCGGGCTCTTCGGACACGCCATTCTGCCGAGCGATCCAGGTGCGGCCGGTTTGCTCGTCATCCCCGCGGCGGTGCTCGTGGCTCAGCCGTCCTGGGTCGAATACCAGCGCGGTGAGGACGAGAGCGGGAGCTTTCAGGGCAACCGCTTCCCATTGCTCGGCATCGGATACCCGCTCTTTTCGGGCATGTTTACCGCCAACTTCGGTTCCTTCCTCGATCAACGCTTCGACGGCCAACGAGATGTGACAGTGGACTTGCTCGACGGCCCCACGGACGCCAGCGACTTCTTCGAGCAGAACGGCGCCGTCTCCCTCGTCAACTTCGGCTACTCGAGGCGGCTCAGCGACCGACTTGGCGTAGGCTTCTCCGTGGGTCGGTACGCGGGCTCGCTCACGCGCCGGTTGATTCGTGACTTTGGCGACGCGTCCGCCACCGCCAATCTCGAGCTCTACGAGGTCGGCGGCCGCTGGAGCTATTCTGGCGCGTCCCTAACAGCGGGCTTCGCTGCGGACTTGGGCACCATTGTCCGCGTCGCAGGTAGCGCGACCTGGACCGGCTCCCTCAACGCCACCGGATCGGAGGGGACGGACGGGAGCCACCGTTCGTTCGACCTTCCGTTTCAGTACCGGTTGGGGACCAGCGTAGTGCTGGCACCCGGACTGCTCATAACGGCGAGTGTAGTGCGCGCCGATTGGGGAGATATCGCTGACGACCTGAGCACGCCCTCTACGGTGGGGACCACGAACGGATTCGGCGTGGGCCTCGAGTTGTCGCGGGCGCGTCTCCTTGGTCTCACCGCACCGCTCCGATTCGGCTACCGGAAGAGTAGTCTCCCATTTTCCTTCGGGAGTGGGGGCGCGACCGAGACGACCTTGGCCGGTGGCTTCGGGTTCATCTTGAATCAGACAGGGGGGATCACTTTGGCAGGGGCGGACTTCGCGCTAGAAAGGGGTGAGCGTTCCGACTCGTCACTCACCGAAAAATTTTGGCGTGCCACGTTCTCACTGCGCGTAACCGGCTATTAGGCGGCCGACGGTTCCGGAGATCCTTAGGCCCACATAACCCATCCCAGCATGCGCGTCTTCTATCACACCTTCGGCTGCAAGGCCAATCAGTACGACACTGAGCGGATGCGCCAAGAGGTGGAAGCGCGTGGCGGCGAGACCATGCTCAGGCGCTCGGACGCAGACATCTACGTGGTCAATACCTGCACGGTGACCAACAAGGCGGATGCGGGCGCCCGCCGCTTCATCCGGCGCCTGGTACGCGAGAAGCCAGAGGCGCAGGTCGTGGTGGCGGGCTGCTCGGCGGCGCTCAAGGCCGACGAATACCGCGCGATGCCCGGGGTTGTTGCGGTCATCGAGGGACATGATCCGGTTGCCGTCGCGGGCGCGTTGGAGCCGGCGACGCCGGTGCAGATCGAGCTGCGTTCAGCCTTGGACCGCATCGACACCGAACCGATCGGCGGCGAGCTGCTGCGGACGCGCCGGGGCGCTACGCGGGGGTGGCTCAAGGTGCAGGATGGATGCGACCGCAAGTGCTCGTTCTGCGCCACGCGGTTGGCTCGGGGCGAGTCGCGCTCCCGGGCGCCGGATCAGGTAGTGGCCGAGGCGCTGCTGTTGTCCGGGCGGCATCCCGAACTGGTCGTGACTGGCATCCACATCGGGCACTACGGGAAGGATCTGGATCCGACCTGGACGCTCTCGCGCCTCGTGGCCCTGTTGCTGGACCGGGTCCCCGACGCACGGTTCCGCCTGGGCAGTATCGAAGCCACGGAGGTAGACGACCTGCTCATCGACCTGCTCGCAACGTCTGGGGGACGCCTCGCTCCGCACGTGCACATGCCGCTGCAGAGCGGGGCGGATCCCGTGCTCAAGCTCATGCGCCGGTGGCACACGCGTGAACAATATCGAGTGCGGGTGTTGGAGCTCGCCGAACGTGTGTCTCCTCTCGGACTCGGCGCGGACGTCATCACGGGATTTCCGGGCGAGAGCGAGCATGACCACGACTCCACCCGAGCGCTGATCGATGAGCTGCCGTTCACCTACCTGCATGTATTCCCGTTCTCCCCTCGTGACGGGACCGTGGCCGTCCGCTTGCCTCATCCGGTGCCGCAGCGCGTGTCAGGGCAGCGAAGCCGTGAGCTGAGGGAGATTGCCCAGGCGAAGGGCAGAGAGTATCGGGAGACACGCGTCGGCGGGTCCGCCGAGGTGGTCGTCGAGGGTGACGGGGGTACCGCGCTGACCGGGGACTATCTGCGAGTTGGGGTGGGCGGTGCACTTCGCACGGCTCACCACCATGAGCAGACCGGCACGCTCGAGCGGCTTCCGACGGGTACACTGCAGGGGGACGCGGACCATCTGTATATTGCGTTGTCCCAGCAACCCTCCGTGATTTCAGCATGAACGAGCCCGGGTCCAAGCGCCGCGCGTACGTCGAAACGTACGGATGTCAGATGAACATCAGCGATGGTGAGCTGATGGAAGGCGTGCTCGAAAGTAACGGATACCTCATCGTCGCCACGCCCGAAGAGGCGGACGTGGTACTGATCAATACGTGTGCGATCCGGGAGCATGCAGAGAAGCGCGTGCTCGGGCGCGTCGCGCAGCTCAACGGACTCAAGCGCGAACGCCCCGACGTGGTCATCGGCGTGACCGGGTGCATGGCACAGCGCCTGGGCGAGACCCTGCTCGAGCAGGCGCCCTACGTGGATCTGGTCATGGGGCCCGACGGATACCGGGCCCTTCCCCAGACCCTCGCTAGTCTCGAGCAGAGGCGGGAAGCTCCGGGCGCACGTACGAGCAAGAGGGGGCCCCAACTCGCGGTGCTCGATCTCAGCCTGGGAGAGAACTACCAAGGGCTGGAGCAGCGCCGAGCGGAGGGGCCCACTGCGTGGCTTCCGATCCAGCGAGGCTGCGACCACCGCTGCACGTTCTGCATCGTGCCCTACGTGAGGGGGCCCGAAAAGAACCGTGCCGCCCCAGAGATTCTCAAAGAGGTGCGCGGCCTGGTGGAGACCGGCGTCACCGAGGTTACGCTGCTCGGCCAGACCGTGAACTCCTACGAATGGGGCGATTGGAATTTCCCACGCCTCTTGTCCGACGTGGCTCGGGTCGACGGCATTCAGAGAGTGCGTTTCACGTCGCCGCATCCAAACGACGTTACCCCTGAGCTAGTGGGTGTGATGGCCACCGAGGCTGCGGTCTGCGAGCAGCTGCACCTGCCGGCGCAGTCCGGGAACAACCGCACCCTGAAACGCATGCTGCGCCGATACACGGTAGAAAAGCTGCTGGAAAAGGTCGAGCTGGTGCGCAGTGCAATTCCGGACATCGCGCTCTCGACGGACATCATCGTGGCGTTCCCCGGTGAAACGGATGAAGAGTACGAGGACACGCTCGACCTGATGCGCGAGGTGCGTTTCGACGAGGCGTTCACATACAAGTACTCGCTGCGCGAAGGCACGCCCGCGACGAAGCTGCCGGAAGAAGACTTCATCGACCCGGATCTGGCGCAGGCGCGTCTGGAAGGGCTCATCGAGGTGAGCCGCGCTATCCAGGCCGAGATCAACGCTGCGGAGGTCGGTCGTGTCGAGCGGGTTCTCATCGAGAGGAAGGGCCGAAGGGAAGGCCAGATCCTTGGCCGAACCCGTCGCAACAAGGTCGTGGTCTTCGACGGCGAGCCTGCTCGCGCCGGCGAGTACACGGTGGTCGAACTGCAGACCACGACCGGCGCGACGTTCGCGGGAAGGGAGGTAGCGGGGCCGGCGATGGCAGGACTGAAGTGAGCCGATTCTGGGGAGCGCTGGGAATCCTCATCGTCCTGGCGCTCTCTCTAGGTTTCGCATCGCTGAACGGGAGCCAGCGCGTCACGCTGGATCTTGGCATCAAGACGCTCTACGGAGTCCCACTCACCTTCATCGCGTTTGGTGGCCTGATCACGGGCATGGTGATCATGCTCGTGGCGGGCGTTCAGTCGGACCTCAAGGTGCGGCGGATCTTACGTGACCGGCTCCTGGAGGAGGATCGCGAGGAGCGCAGCCGGTTCGCCGACCGCGATCAGCGTGAATTGTTCGAAGGAGGCGGGGCAGAGAACTGAGGCATGATCTCGGCCGGAGGCGATCGTAATCAGGTCGTTACCCACGGTCGCCACCGCGGCGTTGGCCTTTGCGGCCGGCATCGCGGTGAGTCGCTTCGGCGCACTCGTTACGGTCGCGCCGCAAGTGTCGGTGGTTTCGGTAGGTCGTCGCAACCGGTACGGGCACCCGTCGCCCCGTGTCCTAGGTCGGCTGCTCGCCTCGGGCACGACCTTGTACCGGACCGACCTGGACGGCACCGTAACCCTCGTCGCTCGGCCCGACGGTACGTTCCAGGTGCGTCGAGAGCGTTGACGCGCTCCTGAGCGGTTTCTATCCTCGGGGGTCTCCGTGCTCGTCACGGCTCCGGCCCGCTCACCTCACGTCCCGAGAGCGTACATGCTCGAAAGTCACGTGGTCACGATCTCGCGCTTCGTTGTCGACCAAGAATGCCTGGTCCCAGAGGCGACCGGGGCGTTCACCAGCCTTCTGCAAGACATCGCGCTCGCCGCCAAGGTGATCGGGCGCGAGGTCAACAGGGCTGGGCTCGTGGACATCCTCGGTGCTGCCGGCAAGCGAAACGTTCACGGCGAGAACGTGCAGAAGCTTGACGAGTTCGCAAACCGTGTGATGTACCGCGCCCTCGACCACACCGGCCTGGTCGCGTGCATGGCCTCGGAGGAGAACGACGACTACATCCCGATCCCGGAGAAATTCCCCGCCGGGGACTACGTGGTGATCTTCGATCCGTTGGACGGTTCGTCGAACATCGACGTGAATGTGTCGATCGGGACCATCTTCAGCATCCACCGCAAGATCACCAGCGGCGAGCGAGGCACATTGGAGGATTGTCTCCAGCCCGGCTCTCGGCAGGTTGCTGCCGGGTACGTGCTTTACGGGTCTTCGACCATGCTGGTGTACACCACGGGTGCCGGCGTGCATGGCTTCACGCTCGATCCCTCGATCGGTGAGTTCGTGCTCAGCCATCCCCAGATGTGCTTTCCGGATCCGCCGCGCCGGGTCTATTCAGTGAATGAGGCGTATTTCGACCGTTGGTCCCAAGGTCAGCAACGCCTCATCAGCCACCTGAAGAACGATGGTCGCTTCGGCTCACGGTATATCGGGTCGTTCGTGGCCGACTTCCACCGCACGTTGCTCCAGGGCGGCATCTTCATGTATCCCTCGGACCACGAGAACCCGTCCGGGAAGCTTCGACTGCTCTATGAGGCCGCCCCCATCGCCATGATCGCCGAGCAGGCCGGGGGCCGCGCCACTACTGGGCTACAGGACTTGTGTGACGTCGTCCCGGAGTCGCTTCACCAACGCACACCGGTCTACGTCGGTTCGGCTGATTTCGTCACGTTGGCGGAGGGCTTTCTAAACGAAACCTCAGAAATCTGAGACTTGCCCATTTTCCGCGGTGCTTCAGAATACTGACAAGTCCCTAACTCGTTGCTGTGAAGTTGCTTAGGCCTGGACACGAAGTGGCACCCCCTTGCTTGGAAGCCCCTCGGTCCCATGTGCCCAATCCGGGCACCTCATCCATTCCTCAACGGAATAAGGTGACAATGAAGCGTTTTAAGTACTTGACCCTCGCAGCGCTCGTGGCAGTCGCTGCTTGTGACGAGGGAGTCGACCCAGTCGTCGCTCCTCCGGTCATAGGCACGATCGCGGGCGTGGTCACAATTGACGCCGTCGCTGCTGTTGGCGTTACGGTGACACTGTCGTCCGGTCCTACCGCGACGACGGACGGCACTGGCGCCTTCCAGTTCAACGACGTCCCGTATGGTTCATATACGTTGACCATCACGGGCTACGCCTCTGATGCGACGTTCACAACCACCATCAAGGGTGCGACGATCGCGACTTCTGGTCAGGTGGTTACCGCCAACTTCGACGGTTCCTACGTCCGCACATCGGCCATTATCGGCTCGGTGTCCGTGGGCGGAACCAGCATCTTGGGCGTCTCCGTTGCCATCGGCGGTATGTCTACCGCTGCAACGGCTACCGACGCCAACGGTCAATACTCCTTCAGCGGTCTCCGCGCCGGGAGCTACACCGTCGAGATGACGAATCCGAGCACGGCTTCGTATGACTTCGGTCCGGCGGGGGCGATTCGCGTAGCGGGGCCTTTGTGCCTCCAAGCGTGACGCGCCGTGCGGGCCGCTTTCCAGCCCAAAGCGTGGAGCCCTGGGCGGGGGGCGCGCTCCCTGGGGTATCGACGCGACGCACCCCCAACTTACCGGGCACAAGAGCCCCGCGTCGCGTCGCTAAGCGAGCCCACAATCCACGGAACCCGTAAAGGGCGAGCGGGGGGGGGGCAGGGAGCGCGCCCCCCACGCGGAGGCCCTAGCCTCGGTCGCTACGGAGGCCGCTAGAGACCAACTACGTCCCGGTCGAAGTCGTCCAGACGCTTCTGCTTCACCTCGGGGGCGGCGTAGGAGGCCTCGAAGGCCATCCTCGCTATGCGCAGCAACTCGAGCCACGTGAAGCCGAGGTCGTCGCGGGCGTGCTCGTACTCTTCGGTGAGCGTCACGCCGGACATGAGGCGATTGTCGGTGCAGAGGCAGACAGAAAGGCCCTCGTCGTAGTAGTGCCGAACGGGATGTTCGGCGTGCGTGGCTGCTACGCCAGTCTGTACGTTGGAGGTGATGCAGATCTCGAGCGGGATGCCGGCGTCCCTGACTTGAGCGAGCAGAGACTCGTCCTCGAGCAGCCGCGTACCGTGCCCGATCCGACCCGCCCCACCGTCCTCGATAGCTTGCCGTATCGAGGACGCGCCGAAGCCTTCACCGGCGTGGATTGTGATGGGGAGGCCGGCGCCTTGCGCGGTGCGCAGGGCCTCGAGATGGTCGCGCACGGGGTTGCCGGCTTCGGCACCCGCTACGTCGAAGGCGCATACGCCTCGGTCGGCGAACGCCACGGCGAGCTCGGCCATCTCGCTGGAAACGCTAGGGTCGAGGCTGCGTAGGGCGCATACGATGACTCCGGTAGTGATGTCGAAGTCGCTTTCGGCCCGCCGCAGGCCCTCGAGCGCGGCTTCGAGCGCCTCATGGGCCTGCAATTCGCCCTGTGCGTTGAGAATGGGGCTGAAACGGGCCTCGACATAGCGCACGTTCTCGTTGGCGTGATCCTCTGCGAGCTCGTACGCGACGCGTTCGATCGCCTCGGCGTCCTGCATCAAAGCCAGCGTGAGGTGGAAGCGCTCGAGGTAGTCCTCGAGGTTGCCCGCATCGTCGACGACCATGTAGTCGTACAACGCCACCGAGTTGTCCGTCGGAAGCGGCACATCCTGCTCCGCCGCGAGCTCGACCATGGTCGAGGCACGCAGGCTGCCGTCCAAATGCACGTGCAGCTCCGCCTTGGGCATGCGGAGTAGCCGTTCGGACGTAGGGCTCATTTCCGTGCAGGACCCTCCTCGGAGACGAAGCCCTTGTCGACATCGACGAGCGGGGTAGGGTAGTCTCCCGAGAAGCAGGCAGTGCAATACGGACCGCCGGTCGCCACGGCATCGACCATTCCTTGCAAGGAGAGGTAGCCGAGCGACTCGACGCCGAGCTCCCCGGCGATCTCAGGCACTTCGAGCTTGGAGCCGATCAATTCGCCCTTGGTCGGCATGTCGATTCCGTAGAAGCACGGCCACTTCACCGGCGGCGAGCCGATGCGAAAATGGACTTCGTCTGCGCCCGCGCCCCGCAGCATCCGCACCAATGATCGGCTCGTCGTACCGCGCACGAGCGAGTCGTCCACCACGACCACGCGGCGCCCCTCCAGTACCCCTCGCACCGGACTGTACTTCATGCGCGCGCCGAAGTCCCTGTCCTCCTGAGACGGCTTGATGAAAGTGCGCCCGACGTAGTGGTGTCGCAGCATGCCGAGCTCGAACGGAATGCCACTTTCCTCGGCATAACCGAGAGCCGCCGAGTTGGCGCTGTCTGGAACCGCGATCACAGCGTCTGCCTCGACCGGGTGCTCCTTTGCCAACTGGCGGCCGAATGCGCGGCGTGCCGCGTCGACGCTGATCCCCCACAGGCGCGAGTCCGGGCGCGAGAAATAGACGAGCTCGAAGATGCACGGAGACGGGTGCTCGGCAGGGGGCAACGAACGCAGCTGCTTGACCACGCCGTCGCGTATGCGGATGACCTCGCCGGGCTGGAGGTCACGCACGTACTCGGCGCCGAGGATGTCCAAAGCGCACGTTTCGCTGGTGACGATCGCTCCGCCGTCTTTCCGGCCCAGTACCAGCGGTCGAAATCCTCGAGGGTCGCGCGCTGCATAAATCGTCTCGTCAATCGCGAGCACGATCGAAAATGCTCCTTCCAGATGCGTGAGCGCGTCGTCGACCTGTGCGTCGACGGTATCATGACGTGACTTCGCGATCAGGTGAATCAGCGTTTCCGAATCGGACGTGGTGCGGAAGATGGCCCCGTCGTCGACCAGTCGCTTTCTCAGATCGAAGTGGTTGGTGAGGTTGCCGTTGTGAGCCAGCGCGATGGTGCCGTTCGCATAGCGTGCCGTGATCGGCTGGATGTTCTCCAGATCGCTGCCGCCGGCCGTGGAGTAGCGCAGATGCCCGACGGCGGTGCGGCCGCGCAACTTCTTTCGGATCGACCACGTCTCGAAGACGTCACCCACCGCGCCCGGGCCCTTCAGCACGTGGAGGCCCTCCTCGTCGAAGGTCACCATGCCGGCGGCTTCCTGACCTCGGTGCTGTAACGCGTACATCGCCAGGAATGCGTGCTCCGCCGCCACGTCCATGCCACTGATGCCAACCACGCCACATTCTTCGCGTGGACTCTCGTCGACCCACGGCATCGTCATGTCAGGCTCCTGCGGTCGATGGGGCGTCCATGATTCTCGGCAAAGCCCCAAAATAGGCGTCTGCCATCTCGACCAGGTCGGCCTCCATCTTGCCCTCGGGCATGACGATCCGGAAGGGGCTGCCGCCGGTGGTTACGGATCCGATCTTCGCGGCCGGCACGCCGTGCTCCTTCGCGATGCGCAGGACATGAACGGTCTGATCCGCGGCGCACGAAATGACGATCCGGCCTTGGGATTCCGCGAACAGCACGGCGACCGGCGGCAGGTCGTCATCGAGTTCAACCGAGATGCCGATCGGTGCTTCACCGTCTCCGAGCGCGCATTCGGCGAGCGTGCAGGCCAGCCCGCCATCCGAGCAGTCACGTGCCGACCTGAGGTGGCGGCCGTGCGTCATCATCAACACCGCCTGCTGTAACGCCCGCTCCTTACCCAGATCGAGCGACGGGGGCGCGCCTGCGACGAGGCGGGCCGTCACGTACAAGTACTCCGAGCCGCCAAGCTCATCGGTATTTTCACCGAGCAGTACGATATCGTCTCCCTCCGTCTGAAATGCCTGGCCAACGATCTTGGACGCGTCGTCGATCACGCCGACCATGCCGATGACCGGTGTCGGGTAGATCGCGACCCCGTCGGTCTCGTTGTAGAACGACACATTCCCCCCTGTGACCGGGGTTTCGAACGCCTCGCACGCCTCTTTCATTCCCAGCACGGCTTCCCTGAACTGGTAGTAGATATGTGCCTTGAGCGGGTTGCCGAAGTTCAGGTTGTTCGTGATCGCCGTCGGTTGGGCGCCTACGCATACGAGATTACGGGCGGCCTCCGCGACCGCGATCATTGCCCCCGTACGGGGCTGCAGGTAGACGAAGCGACCGTTGCAGTCGGTGGTGGCGGCCACCGCCTTGCTGGTGCCGCGGATCCGGATGACGCCGGCGTCTCCCCCCGGGCGGACCGCGGTGGCGGTACGTACCGTTGTATCGTACTGGTGATAGACCCATCGTTTCGATGCGATGTTGGGAGAGCCTAGCAGCTTCCGGAAGAGTCCAGTGAGATTGCCGCGTGGCAGCATATGCTCGCTCAGATCGGTCTCCCGGAGCAGCTTGATGTCCTCGCCTTCGACGCCCTCCCGCTCGTAGGTCGGGCAACCGTCCGTGAGCGGCAGCGCGAGAATATCGGCGACGGTAACTCCGCCCTCGAGTACCCGGAAACGGCCGTCGTCGGTGACCTGACCGATGACCTTCGCCTCGAGCTCCCACTTCTCGAGGATGCTCACGACCTCGTGCTCGCGGCCCTTCTCGGCGACAACCAGCATTCTCTCCTGCGACTCGGAGAGCAGGATCTCGTACGGCGTCATGCCCTGTTCGCGAACCGGCACGAGGGCCATGTCGATCTCGACTCCGTTTCCGGCGCGGCCAGCCATTTCGGAGGCCGATGACGTGATGCCGGCGGCGCCCATGTCCTGAATGCCCGTGATGGCCCCACTCGCGATCAGCTCGAGGCTGGCCTCGAGAAGCAGCTTCTCTGTAAACGGGTCCCCCACTTGAACTTGCGGGCGTGAAGATTCGTCGGCATCCTCGCTGAGCTCTTCGCTCGCGAAGGTGGCCCCGTGAATGCCGTCGCGACCCGTGCGCGCGCCTACGGTCATGAGCGGGTTGCCGACGCCAGCGGCGGACGCCGTGATCAGCTCTTCGGTCTTCATCAGGCCGAGGCACATCGCGTTGACGATGGGATTACCCTCGTAGCCACGGTCGAAGACGACCTCGCCGCCGATGTTGGGAACGCCAATGCAATTACCGTAGTCGCCCACGCCGGCCACTACTCCGCCGAACAGATAGCGGACTCGCCCGCTGTCCAGGTCCCCGAAACGCAGCGAGTCCAGCACTGCGACGGGCCGAGCACCCATCGTGAAAATGTCGCGCAGTATGCCCCCCACGCCCGTGGCGGCACCCTGATACGGCTCGACGGCGGAGGGGTGGTTGTGCGACTCGATCTTGAACGCGAGTGCGTAGCCTTCGCCGACGTCGATGACTCCGGCGTTCTCGCCGGGTCCCTGAATGACCCACGGAGCCTCGGTGGGCAGCAGCCGGAGCAGACGCTTGGAGTTCTTGTAGCCGCAGTGCTCAGACCACATGGCGCTGAAGACACCCAACTCCGTGAAGGTGAGCTGCCTCCCCATGAGGTCGAGAATGCGCTCGTACTCCTCGACCGAGAGGCCGTGGTCCGCGACGAGTTCAGGGGTGATTTCGGGATCGCCCGGGCGGGGGGCGACTAGGGTCTCCGTGACGGCTTCGTCGACCGTGCTCACGGTATTGAGGTCTTCCTGATGAAGTGTTGTAGTTAGCTCCCGACAGCCGAAAGGCTCGCGGCGAGCGAAGTGAATACGCCGATTCCGTCCGTAGAACCGAGGAGCTCCTCCATTGCCCTCTCGGGGTGAGGCATCATACCCAGCACGTTGCCGTTGTCGTTGATGATGCCCGCGATATTGTGCCAGGACCCATTGGGATTGGCCGCATCCGTGGCTTCGCCCTCGGCGTCGACGTAGCGAAACACGACGTGCCCCTCGTCCTCCAGGTGTTTGAGCGTTGCTTCGTCAGCCTCGTAGTTCCCCTCTCCGTGGGCGATGGGCACACGCAAGATCTGGCCTGGCTCATAGTCACCTGTGAAGAGCGTATCTGCGCGCTCCACCCGGAGCCGAACGTCCTTGCCGGCGAACAGAAGTGACGCGTTGCGTACCAGCACGCCAGGAAGCAATCCTGCCTCGCAGAGGATCTGGAAGCCGTTGCAGATGCCGATTACTGGCGCCCCGGTCCGGGCGAATTCGATGACGTCTTCCATGACCGGGCTCATGCGCGCGATTGCTCCGGCGCGCAGATAGTCACCGTACGAGAACCCCCCCGGCAGCAGCACCGCATCATAACCATCGAGGCCGCGCTCCCGGTGCCAAACGAAGGTGGCTTCGGCGCCTACCTGCTGCGCAGCCTTATAGAGGTCGTAGTCGCAGTTCGAGCCTGGAAAGGTGACGACCGCGACTCTCACGACTCAGCCCCTACGGGTTCCTCGACCAGCGACACCTCGAATGTTTCCGTCACGGGATTCGCGAGCAGCTTTCGACACATCGCTTCCGCCGCTTCCATCGCGGCGTCCGCATCGTCGGCAACCAGGTCCAGATAGATGGCCTTTCCCACGTGGACGTCATCGACGCCCTCCCACCCGAGGGAGTTCAACGCATGGTGGATGGCTTTGCCCTGGGGGTCGAGGATGCCCGGGCGCGGTTTTACTCGGACTTCCAGTCGAAACTGGCTCAAGCTTCTTCCTCCATGGATCGTTCGGGATCGTGACCGCTGAAGTCGGAATATTCGAGCGTGCGAACCTCTGCGCGGTCGTCGAGGTTGTCCTCGTCTTCTTCCAGCAGCGGATCCCCGCTGGGGAGTCGGTCGAGCAGTCCGAGAAGGACTGACCTGATCAAGCCCCAAGAGAGGTAGAGAATGCCCACGCTGAAGAAGTAGTACTGGGGCACGGCGAGCGCTGCGAAGAGATTACTGAGTACGAAAACGGTGTTCAGCGCGCCTTTCGCGGTGCGGACGCCGATCTTCGGCACCTTGGCGTAGGGCACGTGGCTCACGAGCAGCACACCGAGCAGCACCATGCCCACGCCCATGATCTGAGCCCACGGAAGGTCGCTCAGATAAGTCTCGAAGAAGGCCGTTTGGCTGAACGGATAGTAGGTAGCGAGGGTCCCTGCCGCTGCGGGCGACGGCAACCCGTGGAAGTGGCGTTTCGCCTCCCCATCGTGCTCGATATTGAAGCGCGCGAGCCGTAGCACGACGGCCGTTATGTACACGAACGACAGAAGCCACGCCCACTGAGCGTCGACGAAGAAGATCTCGTAGATGATGAAGCCCGGTGCGACCCCGAACGAGATCACATCGACGAGCGAGTCGAGCTCGGCGCCGAAGCGGGATCCCGTGCGCGTGAAGCGGGCGACGCTCCCATCCAGCATGTCGAGCGTGCCGGCGAAGACGATGAACCACCCCGCCCACACGAGATCGCCACGCGTGGCGGCGATGATCGCGTAGATCCCGAAGAAAAGGTTGCCGAGCGTGAAGGCAGACGGAAGGATGATGATCCCTTTCTGCAGCGTCTCTCGACGCGGGGCGCGCGGCCTTCTCATTCCTCAGCGTCCAGGAGCGTGATCGGAAAGGGGGAATCGAGCGAGCACAGACGAACCTACCCGAACCCGGTCGCCGACGGAACTGACCAACTGCCAATCCAGGGGCATGAAGAGGTCGACACGCGAGCCGAAGCGAATGAGACCGATGCGGGCGCCGCGTGCCACCTCGTCGCCTTCGGACGGATCGGACACGATTCGGCGTGCGATCAGGCCGGCAATCTGACGGACCAGAACCTTGCCCTGCGGGGTGGAGATCCCGATCGAGGACTGTTCATTGTCCGCCGACGCCTTCTCATTCCAGGCGGCCAGATACTTGCCCGGTTTGTACGATCGATGCTCGACGAGACCGCTCACCGGCGCGCGCTGCACATGCACGTCGAAGATGGAAAGGAAGATCGTGATGCGGCGGGCGGGGCCGTCCATGAACGTCGGCTCGTCGACCTCCGAGATCGAGATCACCTTCCCGTGGCCGGGGGCCACGACCGCGCCGGCGTCTTCCG
>DQPL01000112.1 GCA_015664885.1 Gemmatimonadota bacterium | reverse complement strand
GTATCCAGAAGCGTCCCCCCTCGCTACCGTGGACCTCCGCCCGGCCAGCGTCGCTTCGATGGCCGATCTGATCGATGCGCTCGCGGCCAAAGCAGCGCTGGTCCGGGAGGGCCAGTGGATTCGCGGCGTCCGTTATGAGGACACCAAGCTCGGACGACACCCTACTCGAGCCGATCTGGATCAAGCCTCCACCCGTCACGCCATCTACATCACCCACTCGAGTGGTCACCTCGGGGTTGCGAACTCCTTCGTAATGAGCGCCGCCGGGATCACTCGGGACACTCCTGACCCTCCCGGAGGAGCGTTCGATCGAGCGGACGATGGAACGCCGAACGGCGTCTGCCGTGAGCTCGCCTGCCGTGTTCTCCGCCAGGCGGTGACCGAGACTCCGATCACGAGTCAGGACGAAGTGGGGGGGATCCAGCGCACGCTCCGGCAGTTCGCGACGACCGGCATCACGACGGTCGTCGACGCGGGGGGGAGCCCCGAGAAACTGCGTCTGTTCCGGGCGGCGGTGGGTCCGGGATCCCCCGTTCGTGTGGTCATGATGGTTCTCAGTGAGCACCTCGATGAATTCCAGGCGGGGGGACTCGGCACGGACTTCGGGGATTCGTGGCTCAAGGTCGGACCCATCAAGGCGCACCACGGCAATTCTCTGTCGGGGAGAACCGCCTGGCTATTCGAGCCCTACGACATGGTCAATCCGGCCACGGGCGAGCGAGACTACTACGGGATTCCACCCGACCAGACACAGAGCGAGCTGGATTCTCTGATTTTCACGATCCACGAGGGGGGATTCCAGGTGGGTGTCCACTCGAACGGTGACCGGGAAATCACGATGCTTCTCGACGCGTTCGAGAAGGCTCTCGCCCGGCTGCCCAGATCGGACCACAGGCACCGGATCGAACATGCCAGCGTGGTGAGTCCCGCCATTCTCCAGAGGGTGAAGGAGCTCGAGCTCGTCCTCGTTCTGCACTCCTATGTCTACGAGCACGGCGACAAGATGGAGGCGTTCGGCGCGGATCGATGGAGCATGATGCACACCAACCGGCTGGCGCTGGACATGGGCATCCCCGTAGCCGGCAATTCGGACTACGGGGTCAGCGCCGCGATTCCGATGCTTCGCATTCAGAGCCTCGTGACGCGCACGAGCGCCGAAGGGAAGGTCTACGGCCCCGAGCAGAGGATATCGCCCGAAGAGGCGATCCGAGTATGGACGATGGGAAGCGCGTATTCGGTGTTCGAGGAAGACATCAAGGGATCGATCGAGGTAGGCAAGTTGGCCGACTTCGTGGTCCTGTCGAGCGACCCGACGGCTGTACCCGTCGACGAGATCAAGGATATTACAATCCGCATGACCGTCGTCGGTGGCGGGATCGTATACGAAGGCAACTAAACGAAGTGCACTGAGGAGCATGTCCATAGCCAAGCGGCCCACAGCCCCGCGGACCACAGTCTTCGAGCCCATGGAAATGAGCGTGGCCGAAGCCGTGCTCAAAGACGTAAAACAGATCCTGGATCGACTCGGACTGGTCTTCTTCTTGCGCCATGGCACGTGTTTGGGCGCTGTGAGGGATCATGCGTTCATCGAATGGGATGACGACCTGGATATCGGCTCGGTGATCGGCCTGCACGGTCTCACCGAAGAGCGCGTACACAGCGTAGTTCCTGTGTTCGAGGAGGACGGATTCGCCGCAAACGTCGATATGAACGAGCTGAGTCTCGCGGTTGACCTAAAGAAGTCCGGCTGCCAGATCGACTGGGCCTGCTACCGGATCATTGACGACAGCATCTACCAGTGGCCGATGACTCAAATCCCCGTCAGGCTCCACACGGACTTGAGAGAGATCGATTTCCTCGGCGAGAAATTCTGGGTCCCGAATCCGCCCGAGGAATACCTCCGGCTCAAGTATGGGCCGGAATGGATGGTTCCGAAGAAGGCCGGCGCGTTCGAACGAGAAGTCCTGGATCTCATGGCCGAGACCACTCTTCCCGCTACCTCCGGGGGAATCATTGCCCTGAGCAACGAACTCGACCCTCGACGGCACACTGGCAGTCTGAAGATCCTCGACGTCGAGGGTCGTTCGATCGAAGGGGCCGTGGTGTCGTTGGCCGCTACGACCGTCCTGACAGGGCTGGCCAAAGCAAAGACGAACACAGATGGCTATGTCTATTTCAGTCTACCCGGCCAAGCTGGATACGTAGTCGGGGTCGAGCACGGAGAGCACCACGAGATCCTCTACGGTGAGCAGCTTGCCCCTCATTTCGACTACGTCTATAGACCGGATCCTCAGAACCCCGCTGGCAGAGTGGACGCTCTGGTCCCTGAACAGTTCTGACGCCGCCCGATCAACAGCACTCGAAGTCCTAACAGGAGACCATAAAATCACACGCGTTTATGTCGACATGGTCGCCGATCTATTCCACTACGGTCATGTGGGCATGCTCAGACAGGCCAAGGAGCATGGTGACTACCTCCTGGTGGGCGTTCACGCGGATGAAACGGTGATGAGCTACAAGCGCCGCCCCATATTTTCCATGGAGGAACGTGTCGCTTCGGTCGAGGGCTGTCGTTACGTCGATGAAGTAGTGGCCGACGCACCACTCACGATCGACCGTGCCTGGATCGAGCGGCACAACATAAATCTGGTCCTGCACGGAGATGACTTTTCCACCGAGATGGAAGAGCTCTGCTACAGGATTCCGATGGCGATGGGCCTGTACCGCACGGTGGGCTACACGCCTGGCATCTCCACGACCGACATCATCGCCAGGATCCGGGCTGCCGAAGTCGACTAGGAGAGCCACCGCCGGTGACACCATAGCAGCGACAGGGACGGACGCCGCCTACAGGCGCTGGCGCTGGCGGATCTTCGGGGTCACCTGGCTCGCCTATGCCGGGTTTTACCTTACGCGCAAGGGATTCTCGGTTGCCAAGCTCGGGCTTCTCGATGATCCGGCGGTCGGGCTCTCGCCGGTCATGGCGAGCAATATCGACGTGGCATACAGCGTCGCGTACGGTGTCGGCCAATTCCTTTGGGGCATGTCGGCCGACCGATTCGGCCCCCGGCGAGTCGTGCTCGGCGGGCTTCTCGCGTCAACCGCCATCGCCGTGGCAATGGGGCTTTCGTCCACGGTCGTTCTGCTCGGGATCTTCTTCTTCGTTCAAGGTCTTTGCCAGTCCACCGGGTGGGCACCCCTGACCAAGAACATGGCATTCTGGTTCTCGTCCAAGGAGAGGGGCCGGGTGATGGGCCTTTGGTGCACGAACTACGCCTTTGGCGGGTTGGTCGCGTCCCCGCTCGCGGGGTACCTCGCCTACTCGGTATTCGACGATTGGCGATGGGCGTTCTTTTCGGGCGCCGCCGTTTTACTCCTGATTTCGATTCCCTTTTACTTCCTCCAGCGCGATCGACCGCACGACGTCGGACTCGAAGAGATCGAGCGGTACCACGGCGAGCCGGTGGCTGTAGTCGATGCCCACAACGCGCCCGATGAGGAGAAGGAGGGATCCTGGGAGTTCATCGGCAAAGTGTTCCGCAGTCCTCCCGTGCTGGTCATGGCGCTGGTCTACTTTCTCTTGAAGCCGGCTCGTTACGCGATCCTCTTCTGGGGTCCTGTGATCGCGAGCCAGCGCCTCGCCTCCGAAAGCTTTGCCCTCGCAGCCACCGCTCCGGCGGCATTCGAGGCGGCCGGGCTCATAGCGCCGATCGCCATCGGGTTCGTTTCCGATAAGCTTTTCCACGCGCGCCGCTTTCCGGCTTGTGTACTCAGCCTTCTCCTGCTGGCGGTGGTCCTTTCCCTCTTCGGACCGCTGACCAACTCAGGCAGCATCGGCGGGATCCTGCTCGCTTTCTTCTTGATCGGCTTGTTTCTGTTTGGTCCAGACTCGATGCTGAGCGCGACGGCCGCCATCGAATTCGGAACCAAGAAGGGCGCAGGAAGTGCGGCTGGTTTCATCAACGGCTGGGGCTCGTTCGGACAGATCCTGGGCGTGGCACTGCCAGGCTATCTCATGGCTTGGTTCCCGGGCACCGACACCACCGTCATTCTCTTCTACGGTTTCTCCGTGGCTACCCTCGTCGCTGGCCTGCTGCTACTCCCGTTGTGGAACCGGGTGCCGCCGACCGGAAGGGCACAGTAGGGAAGCACTGGACACGGCCTCTCCCAGAGCCGAGCGTGGTGTCATGCTCGATACGTCCCTCTGCGACCCTCAGGTACTGACGCCCACCGAATGGCGCGCGCGCGCGCGCACGCACCTCGAGCGCGTGCAGCGCTGGACCGTCCCGCATAGGGAGCGACGCTCGCGCCAGGAACCGCACCCGGTCCACGACTTCCTCTTTCAGTACTACATGTATTCGCCGGCAAAACTCGAGGCCTGGCATCCGGGAGTCGGAGAAGTCCTAGCCGACTCGCCTGAGGGTCGGGAACGCTTCGAGCCACCATGCTATCGGGTAGCAGACGGCCTCATCCGGCACGACCTGAGCGCCCTGAGTGACGACGACATCGAGCAACAGCGATCCGTGGTGGACTTGTTGCTGTCCACGCAGCGCCAGCCGGCGAACCTCGGGTGCTTCGGAGTCCATGAGTGGGCGATGGTGTACGGAGGAGACGATGTCCGCCATCGCGAGACCGCCCCCCTCCGACTATCCCAGAAACAAGTGGACGACTTCGTCGAGAGCAGGCCAGTCGTTTGCACCCACTTCGACGCTTTTCGGTTCTTCGCGCCCCAGGCCAAGCCGCTGAACCGGATGGAGCTCGCGTGGTCGACGCATCACGAAGTGGAGCAACCCGGCTGCATTCACGCGAACATGGATCTCTATCGGTGGGCTTATGGGGCCATGCCCTGGATCGGCAGCGACCTGTTGTGGCAGACCTTCGACTTGGCGACCGAGCTTCGCGTGCTCGACATGCAGGCCAGTCCGTACAACCTGGGTGACTTCGGCCTGGAACCCGTCCGGGTCGAGACAAAGGAGGGGCGCGTCGAGTACCGCCTGCGCCAGCGGGAGCTCGGCGAACGCGCCGCGGTGCTGCGCTCGAAGTTGATCGCGGCTCTGCAGCATCTGCTCGCCTCTCACGGAGCGGCGGATCGGGTCCAGTAGGGTCCGAAGCCACCTCTGGACCGCTCGCGCCATCCAGAAATCGGGCCTAACATGGTCGCCGAACTCTCACGATTCCGTTGTAAGGAGGGCACCATGCGTGCGCTCACCGCCAGGTCGGCATTGCTAGTACCCATCCTGAGCATTGCGCTCGTCGCCTCGGGCTGCGACGCGCCCACCGAGGCCGTCGCGGCAGATACGCAACCAGCCCTGCAGCGCGCCGCACCGGAAGACGTGGGCATGTCGTCGGAGCGCCTCACCAGACTTCATGATGGGATGCAGCAGCTCGTTGACGATGGCCGGCTGGCGGGCATAACCACGATGGTCGCGAGGCGTGGTCGGGTCGTGGACTTCCAGACCTACGGCCAACGCGACATCGAGGCTGGGTCGCCCATGGAAGAGGACGCGATCTTCCGCATCTACTCCATGAGCAAGCCGATCACGGGCGTGGCGCTCATGACGCTGTACGAAGAAGGCAAGTTCCGCCTGTCCGATCCGGTGCAGCGGTACATCCCAGAGTTCACCGACCTGAAGGTGGCGGCGTCATGGGGGGCTGACGGCCCGGTGCTCGAGGATGCCGACCATCCCATGACCATCCGGGAGCTGATGTCGCACACGGCCGGGCTGGCGTACGGCATCGGCGCTCCGGGTCCGACGGACAGGCTTTATGCCACCGAGGGCGTTCTCTCCAGGCAGCAGACGCTCAAGGACATGATCGTCAAGCTCGGTGCGATGCCCCTCCGCCATCAGCCCGGCACGCTGTGGTACTACAGCATCGCAGTCGACGTTCAAGGCTACCTCGTCGAGGTGCTCTCGGGTCAACCGTTCGACGAGTACCTCCGGGAACGGGTCTTCGGGCCGCTGCGCATGGTCGATACCGGCTTCCACGTGCCGGAAGAGGATCACGACCGCCTGGCCCAGTACTACGGCTATGACCAGGATGGCAATCTCACCGCGCCGGCTAACTCGGGGACCGTGGGGTCGCGAGCCTTCCTGGACCCGACGACGTTCTTTTCCGGCGGCGGCGGGCTGGTCTCGACGACCACCGACTACATGCGCTTCTCACTGATGCTGCTGAACGGTGGCGCGCTGGACGGGGTGCGCATCCTCTCGCCCACAACAATCGAGTTGATGACTCGAAACCAGATGCCGCGCGACAACCCCGAGCGTAGTCCCGGGCAGGGCTTCGGGCTCGACTTCAGCGTGGTGCTGGATCCAGTCGCATCAGAGTTCTACTCGGTGGGCGAATACTACTGGGGCGGAGCCGCCGGTACTTGGTTCTGGATCGACCCCGCCGAGGATCTGGTCTTCGTCGGCATGATCCAGCAGCGTGGCGGTCGGGGGCGACCCAGCGTACGCTCGATTTCGCACAGACTCACTTATCAGGCTATCATTGAGCCGCTGGCCCAAATGGAAGAGAACGAATAGGCCACAATGTCGAGCACGAACGTCACACAACGGCTGTTTTTCTGAGGAGATACCATGTCATCGTCACGACTTCTGATGTCCACGCTGTTCGTCTGTGGTGCCGCTCTATTGACCGCATGCGCCAGCGATTCCGGAGATTCGGCCGAGATGGCCATGGCCGGCAACATGATCACCGGTGAAGGACTGCCGAACCCGACCTCGACGGTGGAGCAGAACTGGGGCGACCTCCCCGATGGCCGGGAGTGGGGCTCGACCGCCGGAATCGACATCGACCCGAACGACGGCCACATCTGGGCCTACGAGCGTTGCGGCGCCAGCAGCTTCGGCGGCGGGGCGCCCATCAACTGCGATACCAACCCCGTAGACCCGATCTTCAAGTTCGATCGCAACACCGGACAGGTGCTCGCGAACTTCGGCGGGGGAATCTTCCAGACGCCGCACGGAATCCACGTCGACAGCGACGGCAACGTATGGGTGACCGACTTCGCCGGGAACCGGGAAGGAACCAAGGGTCATCAGGTCCATAAGTTCAGCCCCACGGGCGAGCTCCTGATGTCGCTCGGCACCGCTGGCCAGCCCGGAAGCGGACCAGGCCAGCTGAACCAACCGAACGACGTGATCACCGCGCCGGACGGAAGCATCTTCGTCTCGGATGGGCACAACGGTCAGGGCATGACCACCATGGCGGCAATGGCGGATGGACGTGAAGCGGGCTCGACCGGCCGCATCCTCAAATACTCAGCCGACGGCACATTCCTCAAAGAGTGGGGCCAGATCGGGAGGCTTCACGGCGAGTTCCGGACGCCGCACGCTCTTGCGTTCGACTCGCAAGGTCGCCTCTTCGTCGCGGACCGTGGTAACCACCGCATCGAGATCTTCGACCAGGAAGGCAACTACCTCGACTCCCGCTACAGCTTCGGGCGCATCAGTGGGCTCTTCATCACGGCGGACGACATCCTTTATGCGATCGACTCCGAATCGAGCATGACCAGCCACGCGAACTGGATGAATGGGGTCCGGATCGGCCCGGTGGACGGGGATCACATCACGGGCTTCATTCCGCCGTTCGACGCAGACACCCGGCCCTACCAGGGCGCGGCGGGCGAGGGTGTGGCCGTCGACGCGGACGGAAATGTCTACGCAGCGGAAGGCCCGAATTCGCTGCGCTGGGCTGGTGGAGCGCTGACGAAGTACGTGAAGGGGATGTAGACGGCTAGGGGGCGCCTGACGGCTCGTCCGTCTCAGGCGCCCCGGCCCTCGGGGCGTCGAGCAGCTTTTCGGTGAAGTCGACGCGTTCATTCAACCTCGCCATCTCATCCTCGGCCGCGAAAACCTGATCACGGAGTGCGTCCAGCCGCTGGTAGACGTTGCCCAGCTCCGAGCGGTCCTCTCGTCCCCCCTCGAGCTTGCTGATGCGGTGCCACATCCATCCGAGAAGCACGGCCATGGTGCCTGAGCCCACGACCAGGATCAGGATCAGTAGTAGATCTCTCATGTTCATGTCCTCCTCCTCAGGGAATCAGGCGCCCGAGACTGCCCGCGACGCACTCTCCCTACGAGTAAAAGCGGTGGAGCCTTCCCGGCTAGCGTTCCCGTCGCCAACGAGCTCAAGCGCCGCCGTCCGCTTCAAGGAACGGAGCACTCGCAAGCTGTGCTATGGCTCGCCCACATTCGTCCACCGTTTCCCTCGTCCAAAAGGCGAGCGACAATGCCTTGGCCTGGGGCTCCCCGTCCTCGTTTGTCGTGAGGACCACACGGAAACTCTTTGAATCGGGGCCCTGCATATTGGTCTCGGCCTTGGTCCTCTGCGTCCTCGACGTTGTAGAGTCAGGCGACGAAACGAAGGTGCTCCTCAACGGTCAGGTCATCGAAGAACCGCGGATCGTCGGGCACGAACGCGAGTTCGCGCTTCGCCGGGATGGGGTCGAGCTCCAGGTTGTGGCCGGCGACGTGGACCGTGCCATGAGTAGGACGAATGATTCCCGCCAGTCAGCGGAGAGTGCTGGTCTTGCCGGCGCCGTTCTGACCGACCAGCCCCACGATCTCGCCGCCCTCAACCGTGAACGAAAGCTGATCCACCGCCGTGAGCTTGCCGTACCGCTTCACGAGGTCCCGTACCCAAATCGAGTGATGGGCCATCTCTACCTCCTCGTCAGGCTCTTGATGTAGTTGACGAGGTGCCAGATGTCATCTTCCGGGATCTGGCCTTCGTAGCCCTGCATGTCCGCCGTCACCCCGTCCCTGATGACCAAGAAGAGCTCGCCGTCGGTCTCGCCATGCTGCCAGACCGCGTCGGTGAAGTCGGAGGGCACGCCACCAGCGTGCGACATGTCGCCGTCACCTTTTCCGCGGTTGCCGTGACACTGACGGCATTCGAAGACATAGAGCTGGCGTCCCTTTACAACCGATTCGCGTACAGCCTCGACCGGATTGCTCAGCGCTTGCCCGGCCGCGTGGGTATGGGGTTGCGCAGGGTGTTCCTGCGCCGCGCACAAGGCAGGGAGTGCGCCTGCCACAAGGATCAAACAGAAGAGCCTCACCAAGTTCATTCACGTCCTCTTTGTGGACGGCCCTGTGACTTGCGGCCGGTTTCAGTCCTGCGATGCATCGTAGTTCTCCCAAAGATACTCCGGGTAGTAGCTACTGAGGTGCAAAAAAACCTCGTGCATCAAGTTCACGACTCGATTCGCAGCGTAGGCGTGGTGCCCGCGCCGGGCGACCACCTTCAGCCGCATCTCGCCGCGCCGCACGAACGCCGATACGCTTGCACGCGCCGGATCGATGCGCCGATGCTCGGGCAGCGACTCGGCCGAGCGATCCTTGACGAAGGTCTTCAGGGCCCGAGCCAGCGGTGTCCTCGCGGGCATATTGGGCAACGCATTGAGAAAAACGAACGTCCCCGTGCGGGGCTCGTACTGGAGCTCGTAGGGATGGCGCGCCAGCCAGGAAAACCGAAACACGACGCGCCCTAGCCGGCCCGGCCGTTCGGTGTATCCGCGAAAGACCCCGCGATCGGCGTACGCCTTCAGGCACTCACGGACTGCGTTGACACCATCTCCCACCACCAACCGTGACGCCTCGCCTCGGTGCCGTGCGCCCACGCTCTTCCGAACAGCGCGGCTAGTGGTAATAGGACATGACGCCCGGTTCGACCTTGCCGAGGAAGCCGGGTGGCTGCGAGCGCAGCCAAAATTCCTTCCGCGCCTGCACGTTGATCACAGCCGGCCGACTCTCGTCTCGGGCGACGTTATACGCGCGCTCGAGCGCCGGAGTGAAGTCCCCTGGTGTGGTCACATACTCGCCGTAACCGCCCAGCGCCTCTGCCATCTTGTCGTAGCGGACGTTTTCCTGGAATAGATGGACCGGCAGCCCGATCTCGTTGTTCACTTGGCCGGACCAGGTCCCCCAGGCGTTGTTGTTGTACACGATGATGACCACCGGCAACCGGTGCTTCGACAGGGTTTCCACCTCCATGCCGGTGAAGCCGAAACCGGCATCGCCTGTAATTGCAACCACGGGATGTCCCTCATAGCCAGCCTGGGGGCCGACGCCGTCGCGCACCGCCGCGGCCACGCCGACGGCGTAGCCGACATCGGGACCGATCGCACCGTACTGGTACGCCCCGTTGATGATCTGCCCCGGCCGATACGCGCGCAGGTAGCGACGCGTGTAGCGTGCGATTCCATAGCCGCCCTGCATGATGGTCGTGCGATCCCTCGGCAGGTCACCGGCATAGAGGAAATCGGCCAACTCCTTGCCGATCACAGCGGGGTGCACCGCATCGGTGTAGCCAAGCCCGGTCTGGTAGTACTGCTCGTTCTCCGTCTCGAATGCCTTGCGCGCGGCAGCGACCTCTCCCACCCATTCGGTCCGACGCTGTCGCGGCATCGCCGCAGTCAGCGCCTCCAGCGCAGCCTTCTCGCAGCTCACGATGCCTAGGTCGATAGGAAGATTGCGCCCGATGTCCTCGGCGGACGGATCGATGCGGATGTATCGAGTGTCGGGACCGAAGGCGAACTCTCCCAGAGTCGGCATGCAGTACTGCCCGACCAGCAAGACCACGTCGGCGCTTCTGAGGGCGCCCGGAGCCGCACACGCGGACAACTCGTGATCGGCCGGGAACTGGCCCTTGGTGGCTCCGGACTCGACGACCGGAATCTGAGCCTTTTCGGCGAGCTCGCGCAGAGCGCCCCACGCCCGGCTGTAGAAGACGCCGTTGCTGGACACGATCATCGGCCGCTCGGCCGAAGCCAGCATCTGCGCCGCCGCCTCGATCGCCATCGGATCCGGATGCGGCTTCGTCTCCGTGCGATACTTGGAATTCTCGAAGAAGTACTCCAGCTCGCTGGCGTCGTCGAACCTGGCACGCGCGATCTCCGCCGGGAAATCGAGGTGAACCGGTTTGGGCACGCCGCTCTTGAGCTGCCGGAACGCGTAGCCGGCATATTCCCAGACCCGCTCCGGAGTAATCATGCGCTTGCCGTACTTGCGCAGGCCCTCGGTGGTGGGCTGCTGGTAGGAATCCTGGATGCCTTGCTCGGAGTCCTCGGCGAAGACCGTCTTGTTGCTGGCCAGCACCAGGATGGGCGAGCGAGCCGCGTTAGCGGTCGCGATCGCGCAGATCATGTTGGTGAACCCCGGCCCCTCCGTCCCCGAAGTGGCCGCGACCTCGCCCGTGGCCCGGCAAAATGCGTCGGCAGCATGGCACATGGATCCCTCGTGCCGCCCGCCGAAGGTCGGGATGCCCGTGTCGGCGATCGCGTGCACGATATCGTAGTTGCCCGGGCAGCAGAACAGCGCCTTGACCCCCTCTTCGTGGCACGCGCGAGCGAACACTTGCGCGCCGATCATCGGGAAGTCGACCGCGGGCAGACTGGCCTTCTTGGCCGCCGCGAACTCCGGAGGGATGGTGA
Organism: Gemmatimonadota bacterium; assembly: GCA_015664885.1. Taxonomy (GTDB): domain Bacteria; phylum Gemmatimonadota; class Gemmatimonadetes; order Longimicrobiales; family Gaopeijiaceae; genus UBA1138. The sequence goes on along the minus strand of DQPL01000112.1, from coordinate 32,913 downwards.
TGCCCTCTCCGTTGGTCTCCTGCGCGCCCACGCCGACGCCGGTGGTTCCCAGCGCGGCGGTGGCCCCTGCCCCGAGCATTGCACTCTTCACGAAAGCGCGACGCGACGGGTGAGCCTTGGTCTCTGACGATTTCTTTCTGTTCTTGCTCATGGACGGTCCTCCCTCGGCGATGCTACCGGGGGGTCGGGGGGTGCGTCAATGGTGGTGGCGAGCCTATCGGCCGGACCTGCGCTGGCTGTCCAGCATCGCCTGGAAGCGCCCCTCCTGAAAGTCTATGTACGCCAGGAACCCGGCATGATCGACAAACGGATTGGGGTCGCCCTGCATGCGGTGCAGCAGCTTCTCGTGCTTGGCCGGTAGGTCATAAAACGAGCCGTGGGAGGCAACGAAGACATCGACCGGCATCGCGCGCGCCTTGGCGAACGTAGCCCGGTAGTCGTCGGCGATGTCGGGGTAATTCGGGTTGTCGACCAGCACATAGTTGGCGTTCACGCCGAAGCTGCAGACGATCAGCGCGTTGTAGGTCTCTCCGCCTTCTTCGAGCTCCACTCCCCAACTCGTGCATCCCCTCGTGTGGCCGGGTGTGCGATGCGCCACCAGCGTCGTGCCGCCCAATGTGACTTCGTCTCCGTCATGCAGGATGCGCTCGATCGGGATATTGTCGCCGCGATTCATGCGCTGCCACCCCGCGACGTCCTCCTGCATGATCATGACCTGTGCGCCAGTGCGCTCCCGAAGAAAGACGTCGGCGGCCTGGTGATCTCCATGCGCGTGGCTTCCCAGGATGATCTTCACGTCGTCCAGGTCGAAGCCCAACGCCGCCACACTTTCTTCGATGAGGGGAATCGTTCTCTCGAAGTCGGTGTTGATGAGGATGTGCCCCTCGGGCGTGGTGACGAGAAACGTGCCCAGCCCCCCGGTGCCCACGAAGTAGAGATTGTCCATCACCTGATGCGCCGGGAATGGGTCATCCCAGCCGCCTTGTGCCGAGCCGTCAACGGGGGCGGCGGCGATCAACACCGCCGCGAGAATCAGTCTGCGCATGTCTCTTCCTTGGCCTCTAGTTGCCGGATCGCCGTACAGGCTCACCCGGTAGCGTCTTTAGGAATTCCATGATCGCGAGGCGGTCATCAGTGACCAACTCGGGCCCAATCCGGCCCTTGCTGCCGTTCCACCAATAGTCCCTGTGCTCCGGGCCGGGGCTGCCCGCGAATTCGTGGCCCTGGTTGGAATTTCCGGGAAGTGTAGTGTCAAACAGGAAGCCTCCCTCGATCTTCGAATACACGAGTCCCAGATCCGTCATGGCCGCGCCGCCGTCGATGCGGTAGCCGATGCCCTCGAAGTTGATCTGGCCCGTGTGACACGCCGCGCAAGTCAGGCCGAGCATATCACTAGTACGGTTCGTCGCTCGGTCGGTGAAGTCTCTGGTCCGGACGAAACCGACGGGAAAGTGCGAGGGGTTGTTGTGCTCGTCCTGCTCTAGCGTGGAGAGCCCGGGCAAGTCGGCCGGGTCCAACGTCATTCCGTCCGCGTTGTAGCTCTCTTGGGAGTTGGGCAGGAAGCCGTAGCGACTGATGTACTCTTCATCCATCAGCATCCCTGTATATTCGCCAAAGAGCAACGGCACCTCGGGACGCTCGAACGGGGCAATCCAGTCGTAGGGAATGGGAAGGGAGAGCGCACCGCCTTGAGATGCGTGCTAAAACCACTGCCAGTCGTCTGGCGTCCAGTTCTGCTCCAGCCCACTTCACCTGCACCTGTTCGTATGGCGGTAGCTCGATGGGAGGCAGGAGCTTCCGGAGGAGTAGATGGGCCGCTACGAATCCGATGAGAATGAATACGAGCGGACCGAATACCCAGAGCTTGACGGTGTTCGTCAATGCAGCACTCCTTCCACAGTAGAGTTGGACTCGCGCTGAGGTCGAAAAACGACCGATTGCTTTTTGTTCACTGCGGGGGCTCGCGCTACGATACGCGCCGCGCTTGGAGCCAGCAATCGTTTTAGTCCAGCAGCGTCTCCACATGAGCGGCAGCGGCCAGCGCACTGCCTTCGACGTTGTAGCCGCCCTCCAGCAGAGAGACGAGCCTCCCGCCCGTGTACTCCTCCGCCAAGTCCATGGCGGTGCGGGTCATGCGCTTGAAGACGTCGTCCGTCAGGTCGAAGCATCCAAGCAGGTCGTCCCGGCGGCTGTCGAAGCCCGCAGAAACGATGATGAAGTCCGGGCGAAAGTCGCTCACGACCGACAGCAGCTTCGAGTCCCAGTGCCGAAGCATGTCCACGTCGCGCGATCCACAGTCCAGGTGCGCGTTGATGTTGAAGCCCGTCCCCTCGCCCTCTCCCATGAGAGTCGGATCGCCGGTTCCCGGATACGCTTGCCAGTCGTGCGTGCTGAAGAAGAGCACGCTCGCGTCGTCATAGAACGCGTTTTGGGTGCCGTTCCCGTGATGATAGTCCCAGTCGATGATGAGTACACGCTCGAAGCCATGAACCCGTTGGGCATAACGGGTCGCGATGGCAGCGTTGCTGTAGAAGCAGAAGCCCTCCTCCTGACCGGTGTTGTTCGCGTGGTGGCCGGGAGGGCGGCTGGCGCAGAAGGCGTTCTTCACTTGTCCGCGAGCGACAGCGTCCACCGCCCCCAGGGCACCCGCCACGGCGAGCTCGGCCACCGGACCAGTAACGTCGATGCGGCGGACCGACTCCACGTGCTCACGTGTGTGGTGAGCTCTTATCGAAGTCATGGGGTCCGCCAGCAGCGACAGCGGGATCAGTTCCTGATCGAGGCCGCGCTCGGCGAACACCTCCATGATTCGGACCAGACGCAGGGGACGCTCGGGGTGCACTTCGCCCCGGCGAAGCGGCAGCACGTGGTCCAGGTACCGGGCGTCGTAGATCAGGCCGGTACCCGTGGCCTGGGGCGTGGACGTGGACGTGGACGTTTCCGCGGCCATGGGCGTTTCCTCCGGAGTGGTAGCGGGTGTGGCCGCGAATGTGGGCGTCGCCGGGCGCTTCCCACCGGGCACCACGCCTAGGCCGAGCAGACCCTTAGAGGCGCTGGAGATGAACTCTCGTCTTGTGGTCATGGGTAGTCTCTCCCCGGCTCGACCCTTCGGGCCCAAACCATCGCATGGGGCGTGGATCCCGACGGAGCGCCGCCGGCGACCACGAGCAACCCGTCCAGCATGCCCGCCGCCGGCGCCGTAAGCGACTGAGGCAGCTCCGCGAACAGGCTCCACTCGCCTTCGCGTGGCAGCACCCAGATCGTGGATTCGTTACGAGTCTCGCTGCGACCACCGATGACGAAGATTCGCCCCGCGCTCAACAGGGTGCTGCCTTCGGCATGCGAATGCGGCCTCGGCAGATCGGGTCCGGCGCTCCACGAGTCGGTCAACGGGTCATAGATGTCGACCCGCATCTGATCCACGCCGGGCTTGCCATTCCTGCTGTCATGGCCCAATTGGCCACCCGTGAGGTAGATCCGGCCGTCCCGGCTTATAGTCCCAAACTGGTTGCGTGGCGCCGGCATCGGCGCGGCGTTCGTCCAGTTGCCAGAGCCTTCTAGGTCGAGCACCCAGTGGTCGGAGGAGTCCGTGTCGCGGTCGGACATGAGCCCTCCGATGTAGTGCAGGCTGCGACCGACGAGCGCGAGGCCCCCTCCGGCGCGTGGCTCCGGCAGCGGAGGCGCGGCGACGAAGCGGTCGTCGTCGATGTCGTATCGCCACACCTCGTCGATCGCGTGACCGGGGTAGCCGTCCTTGAATCCTCCGGCGAGCCACACCGAGCGGCCGTCGGCAACGGCGTTCATGTGGGTAATCGCGCTAGGCAGCTCGGCGAGGCGTCGCCAGGCGTTGTCCTCCACCTCGAAGGCGTCGACGTGCCGACTGGACTGCACGCCCGCCCCGTAGCCACCGAATAGGTACAGCGTACCTCCGACCATGGCACTCGCCATTTCCCAACGCGCCTCCGGCATCTCCTCGAGGGTCTGCCAAGGAGCGGCCGCAGTCGCACCCTGCTGGGCACGGGCCGGCCGAGCTCCGTAGACGCAAAGAGCCGCCGCCGCGACCAGGCACATTGTGGTCGCTCTCATGATCCTGCCTCCAGTCGGTGATCGAGGACCATGGCTTCGGTCAATCGAGTGCCGAAGCCCGGACCCTGGGGAGCCAAATAGTCGCCTGCCTCGAACTGAGGCGTCATAGCACCCAATAGCTCAGATCCCGCCGGGAAACTCTCGGCCATGACGCAACTCGGCGAGGTCAGCGCCAGCGGCAGCCCCCAAAGGCTGCCTCCACGGTGCGGGTTGATCTCGAGTCCGGCTTGCTCGACCAGGCGCGCAATCCGTCGTCCCGCTGTAAGCCCGCCGCACCACGTCATGTCGGGCTGCAGCACCTCGGCCGATGCGAGACGCACGAGCACGTCGAAACCGTGCTGCGTGTACTCGTGCTCGCCACACGCGACCCGCGTCCACCCCGGTCCCTCGCCTCCGATCCGGCGGACGAGCTCGGCGTAACCAAAGACGTTGTCGGGCGATAGCAGCTCCTCCATGAAGTACAGGTTCGCCGGCCGGAGTCGCTCGGCGAGACCGACCGCCCACTCAACGGTCCCGGTGCGGGAGACGCAGTCGGTCATGAGGTTGCCATCGGGTCCCATGATCTGGCGTGCCTCGAAAACGTCGTCGATGAAGCGCTCGAATTCCGGGCGCGGCGTCGCGGGACCGACCCGAAGGAATCGTTTGAAGTGGCGAATACCACGGTCTCTGCCCGCCTGGACGCTTCCGCCGGACTGGTAGACCGCGATCCGTTCGCGCGTGGTGCCTGCGATCAGGCGGTGCACCGGCTGGTCGGCGTGCTTGCCCGCGATGTCCCAGAGCGCGTTGTCGACGGCGCTCAACGCCATCGCGAAGACGCCACGTCGGCCATAGAAGAGGGCCGAGCTGTACATCTGATCCCAGAGCTGCTCGACGTTGAGTGGATTGGCCCCCACCAGCAGGTGTCGCAGGTGCCCGCGGATGATCTCGGTTGCGACGCTTCCACCGGCCCCCATCCCGAATCCGGTGATGCCGTCGTCGGTCTTGATTACGGCGATGATCGCCGAGGGGATCTGAGAGAACGGCCCGCCGTAGCTCCATCGCCGCGGGTCGTCATCCGAGGAGAAGGTAGGTGCGTCGAAGAGCCCTTCGGAGCGCTGGTTGATAAAAACGGGATACGCGTCGACCGCACGGACGGTGAGGCGGGCTTGCTGGTGGCGGTGCAAGCCTGCCGATCCGGTATTCGCGGCCCCCAGGCTGCGACCCGGACCCACGGAAGCGGCCAAGGCGGCCAGCCCCGCTGCCCTACCCAGGAAGTGTCGACGGGAGGGGCCCGTCGGTCGTCCGGGGCCATCAGCTTCGTTCATCTCTGTCTCCAAGCGTTCAGGACCGTGGCGCGCTGGGAGGGCAACACGCTCGTGGTCGAGACGACCAACATCCACCCGCTGTAGAACTACTCGACCGCACCCATCGGCAAGCTCGTGGCACCAGGCATCTGGGACGTCCGGCCAACCATGGACCTGAAGGTGACCGAGCGTTTCACTCGTACCGACGAGCAGACGATCCTGTACGAGTTCACGCTCGACGATCCGACGACCTACACGCAGACCTGGGGCGGAGAAGTGCCGTTCAGGAAATACGACGACCTCCTGTAAGAGTACAACTGTCACGAGGGCAACTAGGCCATGTCAAACATCCTGAGTGGGGTGCGCTATCAGGAGAGGCAGGCGGGCGGGAACTAGGCACGGCCAACCTCAAGGCGTGGCCTCGAAGTCGACGGGGTTGAAGCCCCCCTTCCCAAGCGTCCGTCGTTGAGCTCGTTCAGCGATTAGCGAATCGCGCGATCCGATTCCCGCCGGCGATGCCGCCCACCCAGATCTCGTCCCCAACCTCGATGGCGACCGTTCCCAGGATCAGGAAGTCGTTCGAGGGATAGCGGACGATCTCCCGGGCTGTGAGCTGCTCGGGGTCGACTCGCGTGACCATCGAATTCACCCCCTCACATTGGCGCCTTTGCAGACACAACACGATCGAGGCTTGCGTCGGGCCTACGTGGCCGGCGGCGAGCAGCGATCCGTCGGGCGCCCAGCGAACGTTGTCGATGTGGTGGCCGACATCGACAGAACTGACCTGAGGCGGCGTCTGCCCGCGCGACAGTCGAATCAAGGACTGCGTGCCCCACCCCCCGATGTAGAGCCAGCGGCCATCGTCCGACGCGACGATCCCATTGGGGCCGGCGGTCTCACTGCCGGGGACCTGTTGCCAGCCATCTCCTGGCTGCCACTCCCACAAGCGACCTGCCGCAAAGTCGAAGTGCGTGACGACGAATCCACCGCCCGGAAGCGCGGCAACCGAGTTCATGCTAACGCCCTCGGGCGCGACCACGCATCCTACCCACACGAGGCTCAGCGACGCCGCACCGGCATCGACTTCGAAGACTTCGATGGCTTCTCGCTCGCCGTGGCGCACCACGTAAAGCGTGTGCGTTGTATTGTCGCCCGGCCGCAGGCTCAGACCGTGCGGTCTGAAGCCGCCGGTCACGGGTCCCGGGCATGAGCCGTAGGTCTCGCGGTCGTGGCGTGGTCGAGCCATCTGCGTAGGAAAGAGCACGTTCGAAGTGAGATCGCGCGTATCGGTCGCATAGAGGTAGCCGTCGTCCTCCATGCCCGAGACGAGAAGCCAAGGCGACCGCGGCACGGGAACCAGGTCCTCGGGGCTTACCGGCCCGCAGACGAACTCGACATCACCATCCGCTTCGCACTGCGCCTCGAGCGGGCTCACCGATGCCGCGAGGCAAGCCACAACCAGCAGTGAAGTGGGAAAGGTTCGAAGCCTCATGGAGCCTCCTGTCAGGCTAGTTGGCCATCGCGTGCACGACCCGGAATCCGTGGGCAGACTACGCGGCGTCAACATTCGATGGGTTGCGCGAAGGGCGCAAGGAAATGCCGCCGGCTGCCAGCCACCAGGTGTCGACAGCGAACGAGTATACGAGGAGGAGCAAAGCCAAAGCCGCGATAACCGTGGCCAGCGCGGGCAGTATCACCGGAGCCAAGCCGACGACCAGCACGATTCCCTGCACCGCGCAAATCACCTTCCGACGCCGCCTGGGCGGCAGCTCTCCCCGGAGCCGCGGCCACAGAATACCCCCGAGCACGAACGCGTACCGCAGGCCACCAATGAGCAGGACCCAAGACCCCGCTTTCCCGGTGCGCCAGAGCAACACAGACAGCGCCACGAGCAGAAACGCGTCCAGTTCCATGTCGAAGCGGGCCCCGAAGGCGCTCACCGTCTCGGTTCGCCGCGCGAGCGGTCCGTCGAGAGCGTCCAAAACGAGCGCAATGGCGGACAGCACAACGAGCCACCAGTAGCCCGTTCCCGTGACCACGCCAGGCATGAAAGCCGGCGCAGCAAGAGGCAGCACGAGCGTGGCACGGGCCAGCGTCAGCCGGTTGCCAGGCCCGAGGCCGGGGCCCGGGTGGGACGGTGGCAGCCTCAGCAGCAGTAGTGCGCCCAGCGCGACATACGGTGCGACGGCCAGAAGCACGTGGCTGGTCGGACGGGCGAGCATCCAGCAAGTTGTGAGGGATACGGCCACGAGAGGTAACAGCCCCAGGGCCACATCGCCCGACGGCGACGAGGATGTCTCCCTGACAATGGGAGGCTTAGGTGTCCGGGTGGCCTGACTCATGGACCGATACTAACCAGGGAGGAACCAGAACGCTCGTGCCGAGAACCGCTCGCCAGTTCTGGGTCCGCACTCCGGGCCAGGGAGAGATCCTCGCGTCGCCGCTCGGTCCCAGGGAGCCGGACCAGGTGCTGGTACGCGCGCTCTACTCCGGCATCAGCCGAGGCACGGAATCGCTGGTCTTTCGGGGCGAGGTGCCGCCGTCGCAGCACCAGGCGATGCGCGCGCCGTTCCAGGAGGGTGACTTCCCCGGACCCGTGAAGTACGGCTACAGCAGCGTGGGCGAGGTCCTGGAGGCACCGGACCAACCCGGGCCCTCGCTCGTCGGGCGGCGCGTGTTCTGCCTGCACCCGCACCAGGACCTATATCTGGTACCGGCGGGGGCCGTGCACGTCCTGCCCGACGGCCTGCCGCCCGAGCGCGCCGTGCTCGCCGCGAACATGGAGGCCGCCCTCAACGCGGTGTGGGACGCGCGACCCTCGGCCGGTGATCGCATCGTCGTGATCGGGGGGGGAGTCGTGGGGCTGCTCGTCGCTGTGCTTTGCCGGCAGATCCCCGCTGCTCATGTGACCCTGGTGGACATCGACGCAACTCGAGAGGGCGTGGCCGAGAGTCTGGGGCTGGAATTCGCTGTACTCGCCCCGGCCGGAGTGCATGCCGATTTCGTCTTCCACGCGAGCGGAAGTCCGCAGGGGCTCGAAGCCGCGCTCTCGGTGGCCGGCATGGAGGCTACGGTGGTCGAGCTGAGCTGGTACGGCACGCGGTCCGTTCCGCTGCCCTTGGGAGAAGCCTTCCACTCGCGCCGGCTGACCCTCCTCAGCAGTCAAGTAGGCCGCATCCCCGCCGACCGGGTAGCGCGCTGGGATCACTCGCGCCGGCTCGGCGTCGCGCTCGACCTGCTCTGCGACGAACGACTCGATCTGCTCATCTCCGGGGAGAGCGACTTCGAGACGCTGCCGGAAGTGCTGGGCCGCCTCGCCGAAGATGGACGGGGGGCCCTGTGTCACCGCATCCGCTACGCGCAGCCCTGACCGTGGCTCGGAGCCACCTGGAGACAGGACCATCTATAGCCTGAACGTTCGCGATCACTTCATGATCGCCCACAGCTTCCAGGGTGAGGTCTTCGGGCCGGCCCAACGTCTGCACGGAGCCACCTACGTGGTCGATGCCACCTTCCGGCGTGACGAGCTCGACGCCGATGGCCTGGTCGTTGACATCGGTCTCGCCAGCACGGCTCTGAAGGGGGTGCTCGCGGAGCTCGACTTCCGGAACCTTGACGATGAAGCTGCGTTCACGGGGCACAACACGACGACCGAGTTTCTGGCACGCACGATCTTCGACCGGCTCCTCGCGGCGATCCGGGACGGCCGCCTCGGAGATGGCGCGCAGGGCCTCGGGCGGTTGAGCGTGACGCTTCACGAGTCGCACGTTGCCTGGGCGTCCTTCGAAGGGTCGGTTTGAGCCCGCGTGAGCTCCATCTGATCGCCCCGGGTCCGCTTGACCAGCGGACCGGAGGCTACCTCTACAACGCGCGCATCGTGGAGGGCCTGACTACGCTGGGCTGGAGGGTGGTCCCCCACGCACTCGACGGCAGCTTCCCCGAAGGTGACGCGGTCGCGGAGGCCAGCCTGGCACACACACTCGAGGCGATCCCCCGAGGTGCCCGGGTGGTCTTGGACGGTCTCGGCATGAGCTCACTACCCGACCCTCTGCGGGCGCACCGAGACCGTCTACGCCTGCTCGCCCTGGTGCACCTTCACCTTGCCGACGAGACGGGGTTGGCGGCCTCCGAGCGCGATCACCTCGCCGGCTTGGAGCGCGACTCTCTGGCTCAGTGCGCGGGGGCCGTCGCAACGAGCGCCTTCACCGCGCGCCGCCTCGGGAATTATGGCGTCCCAGCCTCTCGCGTCCGCGCCGTGCTGCCCGGGACGGACCCGGCACGAACGGCGGTGGGCCCCGGGGCCGGCGAGCCTCCCCGCATACTGTGCGTAGGCTCCGTGAGCAAGCGAAAGGGTCAGGACGTGCTGGTTGGGGCGCTCGGCGGCATCCGCTCCCTCCCCTGGAGTTGTCTCTGCGCCGGCAGCTTGAGGCAAGCACCCGAATTCGCGGACTCGGTGATGGAGCTAGCGCGGGAGTTGGGTCTGGAGGACCGGATAGAATTCCCCGGGGAGCTCGGCGCGGCGGAGCTCGACACGCATTATCACTCCGCTTCGCTCTTCGTGCTTGCGACCCATTTCGAGAGCTACGGCATGGCGCTGGCCGAGGCCCTCGCCCGCGGGCTCCCGGTCCTGAGCACGCGCGGGGGAGCGGTTCCGGACACGGTGCCCGCCGAAGTCGGCGTGCTCGTGCCCGCCGGGGACGAAGGGGCTCTAACGGCTGCGTTGCGGTCGATGCTCTCGGGTCCGGAAGCCGCCGCACGGCGGGCCGAGCTCGCGGAGGCATCGCTTCGCCACAGCCGTTCACTCCCTACCTGGGACGACGCGGCGCTGGCCTTTGAGCGCGCAGTTGGGGAGCTCTTGCCGGATGAGTGAGGAGTCCTTCTCGCCCGACTGGCTGGCGCTGCGTGAGCCGGCGGATCACCGCGCCCGAGCCGCCGATCTCGTGGCGCCGCTCGTGGAGTGGTTGGAGTCCAGGCAGAGCCGGCGCGTGCTCGACCTGGGCAGCGGCACCGGATCCAACCTGCGTTACCTGGCACCTCGGCTCCGGGGTGAGCAGGAGTGGACGTTGGTGGACAGGGACGCCGACCTGCTCGACCGCGCGACGGGTGCGGCCGTCACGGTGCCCGGGGTCGCCCGCGTGGAGCGCATCCCCGGGGAGCTGGACCGGGAAGGGTTGGGGCTCGTCCCTGGATCGGACCTCGTGACGGCGTCAGCATTGTTGGACTTGGTGACTCACGAGTGGCTGGAACGGCTCGCCGCGACGTGCCGGGCAGCAGGGAGCGCAGCGCTGCTTGCGCTCACATGGGACGGCGTGATCAACTGGGCTGACCCTGACCGCGACGACGAGCTCGTCGCCGCAGCAGTTCGAAGCCACCAGCTCCGCGACAAACGCATGGGGCCGGCGCTCGGACCGGCGGCCGGACAGGCTGCCGAGCGCGCGTTTCGTGCGGCCGGCTACGACACTTGGCTGCGACCGAGCCCCTGGCGTCTGCAAGCCGCCGACGCCTCGTTGGCTCGGGCGCTGGTCGATGGGTGGGAGACCGCCGTAGCCGAGCAGCGTCCCGCGGACGCCTCGCTGATCCGGGATTGGGCCCAGAACCGCCGCGCGACAGTGGCCTCGCAGTTCGCACTCGAAGTCGGACACGTAGACTTGCTGGCCCTCCCTCCGGGACCGGGCGCTCCGTGATCCGTGGTCTCGTACGCGCGGGCGTGAGCCTCGCGCTTCTGGCTCTGCTGGCGTGGTGGCTGGACGCATCAGCCCTGCTCGATCGTCTGGCGGGTTTTGATCCGCGCTGGGCGCTCCGGGGCGTCGCGATCTCCCTGCCGCAGGTCGCGCTTCTCGCCTTTCGGTGGCGCTTCACGGCCGGCCGGCTAGGGTTAGAGCTTCCTTTTGGCACCGCAGTCCGGGAGTACTACCTCGCGCTCTTCCTCAATCAGGTTCTTCCTGGCGGCGTCATGGGGATGTCTCGCGCGTGTGGCGGCATGGGCGCCGCGTGGGGCTCGCCGCCCTCGCCGTGATCCTGGAGCGCACCTCGGGGCAAGTGGTGATGGGCGGGGTCGCCGCACTCTCGTTCGCGAGCCTGCCGCTCGCCGTCGGGGGAGTGGGGGTGGCCGCGTTGGCCGCTTTTTTCGCGTTCCGTCAGCGACCACGCACCGGCCCTCTGGCCACCCTCGGGCGCGATGCGCACACCGCGCTCCTCGTGCAACTGATCAGCTCCGCGCTGATCGGGGGCACTTTCCTCGCTACCTACCTCGTGGCCGCCCGCGCGGTGGGGGTGAGCACGCCGCTCTGGACACTCCTTCCCCTGGTCGCCCCGGTCTTGCTCAGCATGCTCATCCCGGTGACGATCGCGGGGTTGGGGGGTGCGCGAGGCCACCGCGGCGGCGCGCTGGGGCGCCGTCGGACTCACGGCGGTGGACGGCGTAGCGATCTCCGCCGCATACGGGATCCTGGTGCTGCTCTCGAGTCTGCCGGGCGCGCTCGTCCTGCTCAGCTCGGGTCGAAGTCGGAGAGGAGGCCCTCTCCAACGGGGTACCTGACGGCTGTGGAGGCCTGCTATCCGTCTCCGACTCGCGCCCACTCGAGGGTGCCTAAGTTGCTGAACGGCTCGTCGCCCTCCGACATACGCATACGCAGGCGATAGGCGTAGGGCGAGGAGATGAACGTGCGCCCAGTCAGCCGCAGCGCGCTCCCGTCAATTGAGATGGCCGGCGCCTGCCAGTGGTGCGACGTAAAGCCGCCGGGATCTCCACGCATCGTGCCCGCCTTCAACAACTCGAAGCCGCGGCTGTCGTCCTCGATACGAACCAGATAGTGCTCTCGTCGGTCATAGAACATACGTGAGGAGATCGTGATGCTCTCACCGCCGAATGTGGCCTCGAGGGTGCCCTCGTACGTGCATCCGCCCACGTAGCGAATGGTCTCCGTGCCGACGAATTTCCCCTCCCCGAGCGGCGAATATGGTAGCACACCCTCGATCCGCCATTCGCCAACGAAGTAGTGCGGATCGAACGGTGCTGGATCGTCACCGTCCGCCTCGACGCCGACCGTCGGGCGACTCAACGCGTCCAGGCCGTTGATGAGGTCGAACTCCTGTTGCGTGAGACACTGATCGGGGACTGCTGTCTCACCCCGCTGCAGCTTGACGACCGGCTCGGCCTCGATCTCGGCGAGGGTCTGCGCAGCCGATGGGGCCGCGCTCAGGACACACAGAATCGCGACCGTTGCATGAATCCTCAGCATACCAGCGATCCTATACGCAACTGTCAGACAACGCCACTACGACCAGCAAGTTGATCCGCGCCGGCTCGATGGCCTCGATCAACAGGCCCTTAACCAGGACAGTACGGCCAGCAACGAGCTCGCCGGTCGCGTTCGCCTGATCGCGCGTCGTGAACTGCGCGCGATCTCCGAACGCCAGCAACGACTCGGCGTCCAAGAAGTCGGCAACGCCGATGAGCTGGAACGAGTGAGTGCCCAACTCGGAGCCCTTGGCCTCCTCGACCTCAGTCTCGTTGAAGACGCCTGCGGAGATCACGGCAGGCTCGACCGAGCGCGTCAACCACCACGTCGACATGTCGCCACCCCGCTGCTCGACGCACCCAACGGTCTGCACGATCTCGACCTGAGGCGACTTGTCCTGACCCGCGACTGCGGCGGGCCAGGACACGACCATCGTAGCGGTGAGCACGAGTACTGTCCGGTTGCTCATCACCCGTACTATCTGGAACCCCGACGGAAGGAGTCGACGCAACACCGCGCTCGACCCCTACTACCGGGTGCCGTCAGTTCTCGGCCGATTGTCCCCCTCGGCTTCCGTGTACTGGACCGTGGTGAGGAACATGTCGTCCCAGCTCTGCTCGGACCAATACACCTCTCTGTGCGGCGCCGGGTTGTGCCTGTTCGCGCGCGAATTGTCGTAGCGCGCGATCATTTTGATCGTGCTGCCCGCGGGCGCGAAGGTCGGCTCCGACAACTCGTACTCGAACTGCCAATCGAAGCTGTAGTTCGGAACCCTGAGCATGATCTCCTCTGTGCCGTCCGGCCGGGTCAGCACGAACGTGAAGTCCTTCCCGCGCAAGTGCGCATGCACCAGGAGGCTCTGGATCCAAGAGTCGTTTTGCACCGCGCCGATGCCGGTCACGGTCCAATCCCCATCGTTCGCTGGAATCGGATCCAACAGCGGGTTCAGATTTTGACCCGCCTGCCGCCCCTGAGCGGCCGCCCTCCGTTCCGCCGCGGAAAGAGGCGGAGGAGCGATGAGTTGCACGCCCTTCGAGATATACTCCTGCAACACCATGGGCGGCTCCTGCGTGGTGCCCTCGTCGTCCTTCGCAAACCAGATGCCGATCTGGGGTCGCGCCGACTCGGGCTGGCCCGTCGCCTGATAGTGCAGGTTCCAAGCGACCATGTTGAACTGGTCCCCTCGAATGCTGAGTCGCTGACCCTCGGCGGTCAGTACCGCCCCACGGCCTGGGATGTACGCACCCAAGGAGCCGCCGGGTCCGAGATCGCTGTTCCCTGCATCGCTGTCCTGATCGGGCTCGTAGTCAGGGTCGCGAACCAGTGCGTAGTCCACGACGGGACCGCCCGGCCATGCGGGACCCGTACCGATCTTCATTCCTGCCGGAACGTTCATGACGTTGGTCACGATGTGATGCGTCGCAGCAAAGTTGCCCGGACGGATCTCGGTCGCTTCGATCAGTACCTCTTTGTCGAAGGGAAGCGGCGTGAACAGGTTGAAGTTCGGCGATTCCCCGTCGGCTTCGGTGTGCCACTCAATCGGCAATTCGTAGATGAAGTCGGGATCCCGACCCGAGGGATGGGTCCAGCCATCGTCGGAAAACGTGGGAGGCTCCGGGGGGGCTCCCTCACCTTCGGGAGCGCCTCCATCGACCCATTCGACGATGGTCGCGATGTCCTGTTCGCTCAGGCTCAAATCGTTTGCGAAGTGACCGAAGCGCGGGTCCGCGAACCAAGGCGGCATCTCACGCCCTTCGACTTTGGCTTTGATCGTGCGTGCCCAACGGCGCGCGTCCTTGTAGGTCAGGAGCGACATCGGCCCGATCTGGTTCGGTCGATGACAGGCTGCGCAATTCTCGAGCAGCAGTTGTCCCACAGCCCCGTTATAAGTGGGCGTGTCTTCCGTGGGATCCGAAGTCTCGGCGGTCAGCGACTGACCTCCGACGATCACCATTACCGCGGTCAGGGTGGTGAGCACGAACGAACGCGACATCGAGTGGCCTCCTAGCTACGCGTACCATTGGGATGAGGCCGAGGGCACGACCCACGTGGAGGGTAGGCAAATCGCGCGATGTCGCGCAAGACTCTTTAGCTTTTCTCTCAGTCGCCGCCCAGCAATCAGTCCCCGCCCAGCAATTCCCCCAGCTCGTGCAGCCAGTTGTGGACGTACACAAATCGGCCACGGCCTTCGGCACCCGGCGGCGGTCAGGCGGGTGACAGCTTCGGGCGCACTCATGCGGCGCAGGATATCGCGCGGACCTGCAAACCGCGAGAAGAGACGCTAGCGACCGGTTCCAGGACGCTGCTCGGCCTCACCATCACTTCGACGGTCGACTTCTAGGAAGATCCAGCCCAGCACCGCAAAAAAGACGACCCCTGCCAAGCCCCAGTTGTCCAGCCCGGTGAGGTAGCCCGTGCCGAGGAACGACGTCTCGAACATTTCCGCCGCGGCCAGAAGGCCGCCGGCACCCATGCCGGCGAAACAGGCTAGGGACATGCCGCTGAACTTTCCACCGAAGCGTCGCAGATGTGGCGTAGCCGACCCCATCACGAAAAGGCCTATCCAAATCAGGGAGGCGGCCCCGAACTGTGCGAGCTGCTGCACGAAGTCCCCTACCCCGAGAAACTCGGAGATCAGGACCCCCACCATCGTGCCCCATCCGGCGACGCTCAAGACCACGCCTTTGAAGATCCGACTCACGGCGCGCTCTCGAGACGCGACGAGGGCGAGCTCGGTAGGAATAGCGGGGTCGTCGGTCGGAATCAGATGTGTTTCAGGTTCGTTCATCGGGATCTCATCGCTTCGACTCGTGCGCCCTCTCCCGTGCGCACGCCGTGAGGTCGATCTCGGCGAAGGCGCTCTGCAGCTCCGCGTTCAGGCGGTCGATGGGGGTGTCGGACATGACGCCCAAGATGCTCCGGGGGGGTATCGTATGCCAATGGGACCTCATCTTGCTCAGCTCAGCTCAGTTCCCGAGCCATACTAATGGACCTTCGACAATCGCAGATCGAGTTTTACCACAAATTGGCCCCGGACTTCGACCGTGAGGTCAACGCGGAAGCCATCGCAGAGAACGCCCCGTACAGAAGGTTGTTCCCTGCGGGGGCCGTGTTCCCCCGGGGGTTGGATCTAGGTTGCGGTACCTGCAATTGGACGTGCGGCCTCCTGGAGGTCTGTGACTAGGTCCTCGCGGTAGATGCATCTTCCGCCATGATCGCTGCTGCCAGAGAGAAGCTGGGGGAGAGCGGCATCGACTATCGCGTGCTGGACATTCTGGACTTCCCCGATCTTGGGACCTTTGACGTCGTATTCTCGACGTTCTGGGTTTCTCACGTGCCGCTCGAGTTCCATGACGAGTTCTGGGTGTGGGTGGTGCGATCCCTGGAGATAGGGGGCCAAGTCATCTTCCAGGACAGCGTGGCCCAGGGCCTAGGCGGGGGTGGCGACTGCCGTCGTGCCCCCGATCGCGATCGCCATCGTGGCCAGGATCACCGCTGTGAGTCCCGCCCGCCGGCGAAGGCCGCGCAATGCGAAGCGAATGTCCTGCCCCATCCCGAGCCAAGTCATGGCACTCCTCCTCCCATCCAGCGTTCGATTTCTTCCCACGGCGCCGATCCACTCTGGTATCAAATTCCACGTGAGATCCCAGATCTCTCGTCCCGAGATTGCGATGAGCGGGCTCAGCCCCCGTGCAACGGCTCGTTCCAGAGCCGCGCGGAACTCCAGCCTCAACGGGAGGCCGGAGTCCTCTCCGAAATCGCGAGGGAAACACCGTAGCAGCGCTTGGTAGACTCGGACCGAAGTCCATACGAGCCACCCGGCTGGAACGACTCACGCGTCGGCCTCTTCGAGTAGCTCGTAGTCTCGAGCCACACGCACTAGGCGCGATAGACGCCGTGCCTCGGCCGTGGCGATTCGTGCTCCCAGGCGAGTGAGGTGTAGCACACGACGACGCTCTTCGGCGAGGTCCGCGGCCTCGGCACGCTCCACGAGGCCCTTGGCCTCCAGCCTGCGTAGCGCCCGCTACAAAGTGGCCAGTCCAGGGACTGCCGCGCCTCCGCCGCGGTCCCGAGCGTCCTGAATGATCGCGTACCCGTGTTTATCGCCCTCGCTGAAGCTGAGCACGATTTGGAACTCCACGGCCCTCAAGGGCAGAAACGCATCCACTTCCCGTTCGCTCATACACGCCCCTCGTAGTGCCTGCCCGTCTGCCGGGTTGGACGCCGCTCGACTACTTGCGGTTGGAGAGCACTCGCGTAACGCTAGTAGTCAACCGTGGCTCGAGGAAAGATGACCCCGGAGGAGGTCGCGCCCTGCGCGGCCGCCTAGTAGCGACCAAGTAGCGACGCCCCGTTCGTGGCGTAGTCGCGAGTTATTCAACTCAGATCCAGATCAAAAAGCAGGTCGTCGCCAAGCGCCACGTGACGGCACCGAGCCCGCAGCGCCTGATCTAGGGTCTCGATCACCGGCAGCGTGATGCCCGAACGGCCCGAGCCGATCAAGACAGGCGCGACGGTTACGTGCAGTCGATCGAGCAGCCCGGACTCGAGGAACTTCGACACTGTGACTCCTCCACCCTCCACCAGCACCCTGCGAAGCCCGCGGGCACGGAGCGCTTCCAGCACGGCGCCCGGCTCGAAGCCATTGGTACCGGCGGGAAGCGTGAGGACTCCAGGCCCGTCCTCAGGCGGCGTAGCGCTCGATTCATTGCCCGAGGTGCCAGAGGGGCTGCCATCAACCTCAGCGCGCCGCACCACCAGCGTCGGAGCCGTCCGGTCGGTAAAGACCCGTCGCTCCTGCGCGAGGCGACCGTCCGGATCGAGCACGACCCTCGCCGGGTTCTCCCCCTCCACGTCCCGGACCGTGAGCCTCGGATCGTCCTGTGCCACGGTTTCGGCCCCCACGACTACGGCATCGACCAGAGCCCGCAGCCTATGGAGGCGGCGGATGTCCTCGGGGCCGGTGATGTAGTGGGACCGCCCGCTCACTGTAGCGATGCGGCCGTCCAGGCTCTGGCCGAGCTGTCCGATGACGAAATCGCGCCTGCACGTCAGCGGCACATAGAGGTCGAGCAGGTCTCGAGCAGCCGGCGTGGGCGGCAGCGACGTCTGCCAGCCCTCGGACTCGCCCAGCTCGAGCCAGAGCTCGGGGCGCGTGGGATGCGCCACGCGACGAGGCCCGGGCTCGAAGGACGCTCGCGGAATCGCGGCGCGCACCAGCGCCCAGGCGGCGTCCTCGTCGAGAGGGGCGGCGTCCTCGGCCTGACTGCCCCCCCGCCCTCGGGGACCGTTCAAGTGGCGTCCTCCGCCAGGCGGTCCAACGGGAACGCCCTGACATCTTCAATCACCTCCGCCAGAACCGTCCCGTAGTGCGATACCAAGCGCGCTCCCATATCGCCGTCGGCCAGAGTGGCGTCTCCAACCGCACCGCCCGGGTTGAGGTCGCCGGCGAGCCATGAGAACGAGGCCCCACCCTCGGGTCCGACCCGTCGTAGTGTCTCCTCCAGTTCCTGACCGAGCGAGTGGGCCTGAGCGGATTGGAGCCCGCGCACCAGATCCGGCCGCAGATGCATCATCATCGCGGTCTCCACCGCCCCGCCGTGCAGGCCATGACGCCACTCTCCCTCCGGGAGATCCACATGCTCGGGCCGGGGAAAACGGAACCAGCTCGCGTGCACGACCAACATTCCCAGCTCGTCGCGAAGCCGCAGTCCGGCTGCCTCCAGTGCGTGCCGGTTCCCGCCGTGGCTATTGCTCAGCACCAACCGCCGCACACCGGTGCGCGCAAGGGACTCGCCCGCTGCCTCGATCAAAGCGGAGAGCTGCTCCGGCTCTAGCGTGAGCGTGCCCGGAAAGCGCGCGTGCTCCCGGCTACAGCCGATCGCTTGCGGAGGCAGGACCCAGGCCGGAAAGCCATCTGGCAGCCGCTGGAAGGCTTCGGCGAGCAAGCCGAGGCCAATCTCGAGGTCAGTGGAGAGCGGCAGGTGGGGTCCATGCTGCTCGATCGCGGCCACGGGCAGCACGACCACGGGATCGCTCAGCTCCACAGCTTCGGCGTCCACCGTCGTCAGCGTCTGCCACCACCGGATCGCCCCGTCAGCCATCGATCGAACCCGCCTTACCGGGGGCGCCCCCATCTGAGACACCGTCCCTCGCGGCGCCCGCGTCGGACCTCAGTCGCGCGTAGACATCCCCTGAAGAAACCCGCGCACCATCGCGCCTCAGCCAGGAGACCATTTCATCCGATGCGAGCCAGCGCTCCGACATGAAGCTCCTCTCCTCTGCTTTGATCGCGTTGAACTCGTAGCGACCCAGCGCTTCGAGCCTGCGCACGCATGCTTCGGCGATGTCCAGAGCGCCTGCCACGAACTCGACGGAGAGCGCCGGGATAGGCTGACTCAGTCCGGCCAACACCTTGGCTTCGTACCCCTCCACGTCGATCTTGCAGAAGCGAGGTAGGCCATACTCCTCGATCAGCGCGTCCAAGGTCGTTACCTGTACTTCCACGGAATCATCCCAACGCACGCCGCGGAAGCTGGGGTTGCGCTCGGGCAACACGTTCGGCCAGTCCTCCGCCAGCGACGAGACGGTCGGAGTGCGGCGGCTCAGCGCCAGGCGGGCGGTACCGACTTCGCGGCCCAACGCCTCCGCCCGAATCGACACGTGCTCGCTGCGTCCCACAAATCGCATGAGCCAGCGGCGTACCGCGGGCTGGGGCTCCAAGGCGACCACGCGCGCACCAAGCTTCCGGAACGCATGAGTGCGGTCGCCCAGGTGCGCGCCTACGTCGAAGGCCAAGTCCCCCGCCCCGACGAAGGGGCGGTACAGCTCGCGAAGCCCGCGCTGGCGGCCCGGTCGCCAATAGATGATCAGCGAACGCACCAGGCCCAGCCACCGTTCAAGGCCACGCCACATCACGGAGCACCCTGCCCGGGCTTCGATTCAGCCGAGGGCCGGGCGCTGCCGCCCCCCAGCGGTGGCCACATCCGCGCCAGCGTCGCGTCCTGCACAACCAAATGGTGCCGCAACACCTCTGCCACGTGAATCGACACCAGTGCCACCAGCAGGAAGGTCGAGAATCGGTGCACGAGCGACGCCCACTCCGCGACCTCGGGCATCAGGGGCAGCAGCGTCGGAAGCCCGAGCACGTCCATCATCTCGATGGGGAAGCCCCCGCCCACGACGCGTACATACCCGCTGCCCGCAACCACAACCAGCACGCCGTAAATAACTCCATGCATCACGGTCGCGATGCGCCGCTCGCGCTCCGGGATGGCCTCCGACATGGTCGGCGCCGAATGGGTCAGCCGCCACAGCACGCGGGCTACGACCACCAGGAGCAGCACGACGCCGAGCCCCTTGTGCAGGACGAAGAGCACGTCGATCGACCCCTGCTCGAGGCCGGGCGCGATCATCGCGATCCCCGCCGGGATCTGCACCAGCAGCAGCAGCACGACCAGCCAGTGGAAGAGACGCGCGCCCACGCCGAAACGGTTCGTCACCCTCCCTCCTTCGCGGAGAGCGCGACCGAGGCGGAGGCACCGCCACTGAACGCGCGTACGAACCAGTCGCGGAACTCGTCCATGCGCGGGGGCGAGTCCTGCGGGTCTGGAAACGGCCCGGCGCGGAATCCCCACTCGAAGAAGGGCTCCAGCAGGGCGGGGTCGCGCGCGATGACGTGCACCGGAACGTCAGGGTCGCTCGCCCCCGTCACCCAGGGCGCCGCCTGGTGATCGCCGACCACGACCAGGAGGGTGCGCTCGTCCAGGAACCGCTCGGCGAACTCGGCCATCGCTTGCAGCGAGTAGTCCAGCGATTGTGCGTAACTTTCGCGCAGGACCTCGACGTCCCACCAGAGCTCTTCGGGCGGATATCCATCCTCTCGGTAGGGTTCGAACACCGCTCCGTCCCCCACGGAGTCCCAGTCGATGAGCGGCAGGATGGGCGTCCAGGGCGCGTGGCTGCTCAGCATCGCCGCCTCGAGGAACAGAGGCGTCGTCGCCTCGTGCACGATCTCCCCGAGGAAGGACCACGTGAACTGGTCCGGCATGGTGACCCAGTAGAAGGGCGGGCCGGCGTATGGAATCGAAGGCTTCGAGTACACGTCGTCGTAGCCGAGTCGAACCCCCTCGGGCCAGCTGGTGGTGATGGCGGGCATCAGCGCTACGGTGCGGTAGCCGGCCCGTCGGAAGTCGTCCACCAGCGTCTCCCGCGGACTCGCAAGCAGGAGGTCGTAGCGAAGCTGGTCCTCGAGCCATAGCCCGCTGAGCAGCGTCCCGTGCGCGTACCAAGACTGCCCGCCCAGCGTGGGAGAGGCGAGCTCGCCGGTCGCGAGGTGGAGGCCAGCGCCCTCGATGCGGGCCGAGGCGTCCTGCAGGCGGGGCCGGATGGTCGCGGCGAACTCGGGGTCCTCGAGCGCCGCCATCCCGTAGGACTCGATGAAAGTCAGGACCACGTTGCGGCCCTCGAGCCTCGAGAACAGATCCGGCAAGTCCGCGAATCCGTCGGAGCGCCTCTCGAGTTCGGCCGCGAACGCTTGCCGCTCCGAGCGCATCGACCGAAACACCTCGGCCTGCCCGAGCACGAGTCCCATGGCCGGTGCGGCGAGCCGCTGCCCGATGGCGGGCGCGCCCCTGCCTATGAAGCCGAGCGCGAGTGCGCTCACGAGCATGACTGCTCCGAGCCGCGGCACGATGCGACGGAGGGGGTTCTCACGTTCCGAGGCGACCGGCGTCAACAGCAGCGCAGCCGCAGTCGCACAAACACCGAGCGAGACAGCAATCGCACCCATTCCGAGGAGGGTCCGCCACAAACCCGAGTTCCCCACCATGAGCCGATAGACGGCATTCAACAGGTAGAGGTCCAGGGAGAGGTTGAGCGGACGGCCCAAGCTCACGCGCAAGACGAGATCCGCGAGCGAGACGACAGCGCACAGGATGACTCCCGCCGCCAGGATCCAGGCCAGCCCGCGGCTCCAAGGCCGCCGGGGAAGCAGCGCCATCGCGCCCACGATCAGGGCCGCCTCCAAGGAAAGCCAGGCGGTAGCCGGGCCTTCCGTCACGGCGCCCGAGAGCCACACCGGGCTCATGAGCAGCCCATTGACAAGCACCCACGCGGACACCAGCCTGATCACCTTATCGGTACCTCATCGGTCGGAGTCCCACGGGCGCATCATTCGCCCGACGGCCGGTTCGGGGCCACGCTGGCCTAACGTTACCACCTGAGCGAATGACGCACAAAGCGGAACGAGGACTCTTCGAGCTCAGGCAGGGGCGAGCTCTCTGCGTGACCGACGAGGGCCGGAGTGCGCGCGTGCTGGTCGCGGCAGTCGAGAACCTCTCGGTCGACCGTCTGGAGCAGCTGCACTCCCTTGGCCGACCGCTGCGCCTGGTCGTGACCCCCCATCGCGCTCAAGCGATGGGGATCGCTACGCACGAGGGCGAGACCAACCTCAGCCTCAGGCTCGGCCCGGACGCTACCAGCGATACCATCCTTGGACTGGCGACGGAAAGGCCACCCGCCGGCTCCCCAGGGCGTTCGGCCACAGTGCCGGCCGCCGTATCGGGCTCACCCAACAGCCTCGAGGCGCGTCCGGCCTCCTCGGCGGAGTCTGCCGGTTTGGCGCTCATCCGGTCCGGACTTCTGCTTCCGGCACTCGTGACCGTGGAAGTGGATCCGGGCTCGCAGGTAGTCACGCGCTGGATCGAGGACGCGACGATTCTCGAGGTCTCGAGTGAGGACGTCGAGTGCGCGGCCGCCCGGTCAGGCATCGAGATCACCAGCGTGGCAGAGACGCCAGTCCCGCTGGCGGACGCCGAGCACTCCCGCTTCGTATTGTTTCGCGAAGGCGGGGGCCTACTGGAGCACGTGGCGGTGCTGATCGGCCCGCGGGAAGCCTGGCCGGACCCGTTGCCGGTGCGTCTGCACTCGGCGTGCCTCACGGGAGACCTCTTCGGCAGCTTGCGCTGCGACTGTGGGGAGCAGCTGCGCGGGAGCCTCCGCCACTTCAAGAGGCGGGGCGGAGGCGTGCTCGTCTACCTCGCCCAGGAGGGCCGTGGCATCGGATTGGGCAACAAGCTCCGCGCCTACACGCTTCAGCAGGAGGGGCTGGACACCATCGACGCGGACCGCGTGCTCGGCTTCGGCGCCGACGAGCGGCGCTACGAAGCGGGCGTGGCGGTCTTGCGCCACCTCGGCATCACGCGGATCGAGCTGCTCACCAACAATCCGCACAAGGTGAGGGCGGTCGAGGACGGCGGGATCGAGGTCGTGGAGCGTATGCCCCTGTACGGGGGCATCAACCGCCACAACATCCGCTACGTCCAGGCCAAGGTGGACCGCTCGGGCCACTGGCTGATGGATATGATCTCGCAGCACGCCTCGGCGGACTAGGCAGTCGGAACGCCGGTGGAAGTGGCTCACCGCCCTCGCGTGGATGGCAAGTTTCTCGAGGTCGACGGGCGTCGTTTACTGATCAAGGGAGTGGCCTACGGCACCTTCGCTCCGAATCACGACGGGGCGCAGTTCCGATCGACAGAGCGAATCGAGCAAGACTTTGTCCTGATGGCGGCCGCAGGCATCAACACGGTGCGCACGTACACGCCGCCGTCCCCTGCCCTGCTCGACGCCGCGCTCCGGCACGGCCTCGGGGTGATGGTCGGATTGGCGTGGCCGCAACACATCCCATTTCTCGACGACCGAAAGCTCACTCGAAACATCATACGCGACGCGGTCACTACGGTGCGCGAGATCGCGGCCCACCCCGCGGCGCTGCTTTTCGCGCTGGGCAACGAGATTCCCGCGGGAATCGTGCGCTGGCACGGCCACCGGAGGATCGAGCGGTTTCTGCGTGAGCTCTACGAAGACGTGAAAGCCGCGGCACCCGATAGCCTGCTGACTTATGTAAACTTCCCGCCCACGGAGCATCTCGAGCTCGACGCGTTCGACGTCTTCGCCTACAACGTTTATCTGCATCGAGAGACCGAGCTGCGCGGCTATCTCGCGCGTCTGCAGCATCTCGCGGGCACGCGGCCGCTGCTGCTGGCTGAAGCCGGAGCGGACAGTTTGCGTGAGGGCCTCGAGGGCCAGGCGCTCATCACCGCGACACACATCCGAACGGCTTTTGCCGAGGGCGCCTGCGGTGCCGTGGCCTACTCCTGGACCGACGAGTGGTGGCGCGGAGGTCGGACGGTCGACGACTGGGCCTTCGGCCTGGTGGATGAGGCGCGACAGGCCAAGCCGGCGCTCGCCGCGGTGCGAGAAGCCTTCGCGGGCGCCGCGTTCCCCGCCAGCGAGCGCGCTTCGTGGCCCAAGGTGTCGGTGGTCGTCTGCGCATACAACGCGGCCGACACCCTTGCCGACTGCCTGACCTCGCTCGGCGAGCTGACCTACCCCGACATGGAGGTCATCGTCGTCAACGACGGGTCGCGCGATGCGACTGGGGACATCGCGCGAAGGCATTTCCACGTCCGCGTCCTCAACCTGCCCAATGGCGGTTTGAGCGCAGCCCGCAATGCCGGGCTCGCTGCCGCGACCGGCGAGATCATCGCCTACACCGATGCGGATGTCCGTGTCGACCCTGATTGGCTGACCTATCTGGTCCAACCGTTCCTCAACTCGGACGTGGCCGGCGTCGGCGGTCCCAACGTCGTGCCCGCGGACGATCCGTGGGTGTCGCAGTGTGTCGCGCGGGCTCCGGGCGGGCCGATCCACGTCATGCTCGACGACCGGATCGCCGAGCACGTGCCGGGCTGTAACATGGCGTTCAGAAGAGAGGCACTCCTGGCCGCCGACGGCTTCAATCCGGTCTATGTGCGTGCGGGCGACGACGTAGACATCTGCTGGCGGCTGCAGGCAAAACAATTGGAAATCGGCTTCGCGCCGTCGGCGCTAGTGTGGCATCATCGCCGGCCGAGCGTGCGATCGTTCTGGTGTCAGCAGGTCGGGTACGGCGAAGGGGAAGCGTGGCTCGATGCACATCACCCCGAGAAGTTTCTCGGTGGCCAAATGCTGTGGCGGGGACGCATTTACAGCCCTCTCCCCTTCCTGCGCACCAGTGCCGCACGGCGCGTCAACACAGGTGTTTGGGGTACCGCGGCGTTTCCGTCGGTCTACAGCACGCACTCCCACGGTTGGCGCTACCTGCCGCATTCGCCGGCCTGGATGGGGGTCTCGCTGGTCTTGCTGCTCGTTGGCGTCTTCGGCCCACTAGCGGGCATGGACGCCGCATGGCTACCCCTGATCGCGGGCATGCTGGGCTGGGCCACCACCCTCACGCGGTGTGCGCTGTGCGGTTGGCGCTCCAACCTCGACGGTCTGCCCACCATCGGACACTGGTCCATGTGGCAGAGTCGCGTTCTGTACCGGAGCCTCATCGCGTGGCTGCACCTGCTGCAGCCACTGGCCCGATTCCGAGGCAGGCTGCGCGGTCTGTCACGGCCCCAGGCGGTCGCACCGAAGCACATGACTCGACATCCATGGAAGTTACAGTTGCCGACGCTGCGCGACGTGATCGCGGGCGCACGGCTCCTGACCCGCGCCGGTACGGAGCGCTCCTTCTGGAGCGACTCGGGCGTCTCGCACACGATGCTTTTGACGGAGCTTGTAGGGGTTCTACGAGCTTCCCGCCCGGCCCGGATCGTCGATGTCGACGAGGGATGGCGTCCCGACCGAGATCTCAGCCTGGCGATCGGGCGCTGGGGTTGGCTTCACGTGCGTACCGTGGTGGAGGAGCACGAACAGGGAGCCTGTCTCTTCCGCATGCGAGCACGGCTGCGTCCCAGCTTCGTCGGCACGCTGCGCGGCCTGACGCTGGCGGTGCTGGGGGCGGGCGGCATGAGCGCGTCGATGTTCCTCTACGAGCCGTCGGTGACGCTTTTTGTCTCAGCGCTTGCCATCGCGGCTGTCGGCGCCCGCGCGACGTGGCAAGCGATCCGTGGCGCGGCTCTACTCGACCAGGCGGTCATACGGGTCAGCACCGCGGCTGGGCTACAGCGGCTACCAATCTCTGCCGCGGTCGAGACCAAGGTCGCACCTGCGCTCCGGCCGTCCGCCGAAACGGCGGTGTCCGAGTTCGGAGACTGATGGTGCGGCCGTGGGCGTAGTTTCCTGGACGCTCGCGTTCCTGCGGCCGTATCGCAGAAAGGCCGCCGTGATCTTCGCGTTTTCCCTCCTGGAAATCGGCTTGGCGGCGCTGGCGCCCTGGCCGCTCAAAGTGATCGTGGATTACGTGCTGGACGGTCTTGCGCTTCCGCCGGCGCTCGCGGCGCTCACGCCCTCCGCAATCGCCGGCAGCGCTGTGGCCGTGCTCGTCGTCGTCGTCCTGGCGGGTCTGCTCATCCAGATCGCCAACGAGGTCACGCGCATGATCCACACTCAAATGCAGGTGCAGGTCGCCCAGCGCGTGGTCTACACGCTTCGGGCCAAGCTGCTGGCGCACCTGCAGGCGCTCCCGCTGCGGCACCACATGCTGACCCCAACGGCGGATTCGGTCTACCGACTCGATGCCGACGCGCACTGCGTGGACGACCTGATCATCGGCGGTGTGTTTCCGCTGACTCTGGCGACGCTTAATCTCGGGATCATGTTCGCGGTCCTCCTATACGTGGACCTGACGCTCGCGCTGCTCTCGCTCGTCGTGGCGCCGTTTCTGTACGTGAGCCTCCGCTTTTATTCGCGCACCATGCTAGATCGCGCCGAGCGCGTGAAGGCGTTGGAGTCGACGTTGATCGAGCGGGCCTTCGAGGTCCTCTCCTCGGTCGCCGCAGTCAAGAGCTTTACACGCGAGCGCCACGAGCTGGCTCGTTTTTCGAGCGCAGGCGACGACACCATGCGAGCCCGACTCAGGCTGACGTGGCAGGAGTCGCTCTTCTCGGTCGTGGTGACGGCGATCACACTTGCCGGTACCGCGCTGGTGCTCATCGTGGGCGGACTTCACGTCATGAACGGCACATTGACGCTCGGCAGCCTGCTCGTCGTCATCGCGTATCTGGCCGCGGTCTATGATCCGATCTCGGCGATCGCCCACTCGACCGGATCCCTGCAACAGGCTGTCGCGAGCGCTCGGCGCGTGCGCGCGATCTTCGCGCTCACCCCCGAGGTGCTCGATGCCGATGATGGCATCGATGCGTCCGACATCGGCGGCCACATCCGTTTCGATGCTGTGAGCTTCAGCTACGGTGAGCATAGGAACGTTCTCGACTCGATCAGCTTCCAGGCCCGGCCCGGCGAGATGGTGGCGCTGGTAGGCCTGACCGGCGCGGGCAAGACCACGATCGCCAGCCTGATTCCGAGATTCTTCGAGCCGAGCTCCGGGCGCGTCCTCATCGACGAAGTCGACGTGGCTCGGTACGGGTTGCGATCCCTCCGCGAGCAGATCGCACTGGTCCCGCAACAGCCCGTGCTGTTCACCGGCAGCATCGCCGACAATATCCGCTACGGACGGCTCGACGCTTCGGACGCTGAAGTCGAGGCCGCGGCACGAGACGCCAACCTCCACGACTTCGTGAGCCGTCTGCCGCTGGGCTACGAGTCCCCTGTCCACGAGGCGGGCGCGACCTTCTCGGGCGGCGAGCGCCAACGCATCGGTATCGCTCGCGCGCTCCTGAAAGCGGCTCCGATCCTGATTCTCGACGAGCCAACCTCCGCGGTCGACGCAATCTCCGAAGGGGCCATCTTCGACACGCTGCGGAGGCTCCGCGCCAACCACACCACGTTGGTCATCGCCCACCGCCTCTCCACGGTCCGCGACGCCTCGCGCATCCTCGTTCTGGACGATGGGCGACTCATCGCTCATGGATCGCACGACGAGTTGATCACGACGTGCGAGCTCTACCGACAGATGTGCGCGCGCCTGTCCCTCGGTGAATCGCTAGATGATTCGAGCACGGTGGACGAACTCCTGCGCATCACTTCATGAAGATCCTGTTCGCCGGTATTGTCGCCCGGTATCCGTTCGGTGGCGTCACCTGGTGTTCACTCATGTATCTGCTGGGCCTGCGCGCCCTAGGGCACGAGGTGCTCTACATCGAGGACACCGGCGAGTGCATTTATGACCCCGAGCGCGACGAGATCGCGACCGACCCCGCCTACGGCACGCGCTACATCCATGACGCGCTCGAACCGTTCGGCCTCGGGGATCGCTGGAGCTTCGTCAACTACGACGGTTCGTACCACGGTCTCTCGAAGGATGCCGTGCGAGCCTACTGCGCCGAGGCCGACCTCTTCGTCAACCTCTCGGGCGGCTCATGGTTTTGGCGTGACGAGTATGCGGCCATCCCGCGCCGCGTGTTCATCGACTCGGACCCTGTGTTTACCCAGCTGGCTATCGCCAAGGGCGAGCAGTGGTATGTCGAGTTCTTCAAGGGATTCGACCGTCTGTTCACGTTCGGCGGTAACATCGGCACTTCAGCGTGCGACGTGCCGACGAGCGGCTTCGTGTGGCACCCTACCCGGCAGCCCGTCGTGACCGAGCTCTGGCAGACCGATCAGGCGCCCTCCGGTGACCGCTTCACCACCGTGATGACCTGGAGAACCGAGAGCTTCACCGATGTCGACGGCAACAAGGATCGGGAATTCATGCGCTTCATCGAGCTTCCGGCTCTTACGCCCTCGCGATTCGAGATCGCGGTGAACGGTCCCATGGAGTTGCTCGAGCAGCACGGCTGGTCGCCCGTCGAGGCGATTGGTGTCTCCAGATCTCTTTGGGACTACCGCGACTTCATCCGCGACTCGAAGGCAGAGTTCGGCGTCGCCAAACACGCCTATGTCGCTCGGCACTCAGGTTGGTTCAGTGACCGTACGGAGTGCTACCTCGCCGCTGGACGACCCGCGCTCGTGCAGGACACCGGGTGGAGCGCCCACCTCCCCTCGGGCACCGGCCTGATCGGTTTTTCGACGCTCGACGAGGCACTCGACGGCCTCGAGCAGCTGGAAAGCAATTACGCGCTGCACGCGAGCCGCGCCACAGAGATCGCGCGCGAGTATTTCGACGCTTCTCGGGTGTTGCCGCGGTTTCTGGAAGAAGCGTGCGCATGACGATGCGTATCGCAGTGGTAGGCCCGGTCGCCCAGTCGATACCACCAACGCGGTCTGGATCGGTCGAAACCGTCACGGCGTTGCTAACCGACGGCCTCGTGGCCGAAGGCCACGATGTCACCCTCTTCGCGGCCGGATCATCAACGACGACAGCGAGGCTCCATGCCAGCTTCGAACGCGGTTACCATGAGGATACCTCGCTATGGCCTTGGGAGCTCTGCGAGCTGTTCAACCTCGCCGCCGCCGTCGAGCGGGCTGCTGAATTCGACGTCATTCACTATCAGGCGGTGTTCGCTCCGATGTCGTTGGCGTTCACGCGGCTCACACCCACTCCGGTCGTGATCACAGTGCATCACGTGCCGACCCCGCCCGAGGTCGCGCTCTGGTCTCGCTACCCGGAAGCTCCCTTTGTCGCCATTTCGGCCGCGCAGGCACAGCTTCTCGGGGGCCTCAACGTCGTGGGGACGATTCATCACGCGGTAGACATGGACACGTTCGTTCTTCACCCGAAAAGCGAGGACTACCTCGTATTTCTGGGCCGCTTCACTGAAGGCAAGGGTGTGCTGCAGGCAATCGACGTAGCCCGACGGGCCGGCCTGCGTCTCGTGCTCGCCGCAGCGGCCAATGACTACTATCGAGACGTGGTCGCACCCATGGTCGACGGCCATCAGGTGGTCTACGCCGGCGAGGTCGACCTCCCGCAAAAGGTCGAGCTGCTCGGCGGGGCGCGAGCGCTGCTCTATCCGGTGCAATCAAGTGAGTCCTTTGGGCTGGTGGTCGCGGAGGCCATGGCGTGCGGCACTCCCGTTGCCGCGCTTCGACGAGGCGCCGTCGACGAGGTCATCGACGACGGCGTAACCGGCGGCATTTTCGATTCGCTCGACGAGCTCGTGCAGGGGCTGCCAACCGTGTTGGCGCTCGACCGCAGCCGGGTACGGAGTCACGCCGTGCGGCGCTTCGGGCCCGAGCGCATGGTCGCGGAGCACGTCGAGGCGTACGCGCGGCTGGTCACGGAGCCTCACGGCGCCGAGCGTACGGCCTGACATGCCGCCGCCCGTCGAAGATCTCAGTGCTTCCTCCCTTCTGGCGGTCTTCGCACACCCCGACGACGAGTCACTGGCTTGTGGTGGCCTGCTCGCCCGCTGCGCCGCCTACGGAGTCCGAGTCTCGCTGCTCTGCCTCACGCATGGCGAGCACGGTCCCGGGCAGGAGCACGAGCGGCTTGCGGACATTCGTGCGAGCGAGCTGCGGGATGCCGCTCGGGTTCTCGGCATCCGCGACGTCGTACTGCTCGAGCACGAGGACGGCATGCTGCCCTGGATCGACAGCCTACGGCTCGAGGCGGACATCCTCGGCGCCATCCGCCGGTTGCAGCCACAGGTCGTCGTCACCTTCGACTCCGACGGCCTCTATTGGCATCCAGACCACATCGCGGTGCACGAACAAACCACTGCTGTGGTCGCTGGGCTCGGCAGCGACGGCCCGTCTCTATTCTATGTCAGCATTCCTGCAGGCAGAATGCGCGCCGTCGTGGACGCTGCATCGAAGGCGCCCGCGCGCGCTGATGAACCTGCGAGGCCCATCCTCGGTGTAGCCGATGCGGACGCGTTCGGATCGATGGCGCCTGCGCCGACGCTCGTCGTAGAGGCTGGTGACTTCGCGGGCAAGAAGTTGGCCGCGTTGCGATGCCACCGCACGCAGTACGACGGGAGCGTGTTGCAGCAGCTCAGTGAACCAGACGCGGCGCGGCTGCTCGGGACGGAGCACTACCGGCGTGCCGAAGTCGGCTCGCGCGATGAGGTCTTCATCGAGCCCTTTGCCACGCCGGTCCCTGTAGGAGGCGGAACATGAGACCCATCACGCCGACGTTGGTGATCCTACTCATCGCCGTCCTTAGCGGCCCGGGTACCGGCGGCGCCCAATCCAGCTCGGCTGAAGCACAAGCTTTGCCGACGACGATTCCGATCTTTCCTCTTCAAGACGTCATGCTGTTTCCCCACAGCACGCGGGCGCTGCACATCTTCGAACCGCGATACCGCGCGATGGTGGCCGACGCACTCGAGAGCGACAGCATCATCGGCATGATACTGCTGCAACCAGGCTACGAAACTGAGTACGAAGGACGACCGCCGGTCTACGCTGTGGGTTGCGCGGGCGTGATCATCGCGGTCGAGGAGCTGCCCGACGGGCGCTACAACATCGTCTTGGACGGACTCATGAAGTTTCGTATTCTGAGCGAGGATGCGAGCCGTGCCTACCGGCTGGCTGAGGTCGAAGCGCTGCCGGAAGTGGTCGAGGGTAGCGAGCGCCCGGTGCTAGCTCAGAGCCGGCGACAACTCGAAAGAGCCTTACGCTCCTTCTCGCCCGCAATGAGGCTGCCGCCCGCGGATCTCGCAGACGAAGATGTCGTCGACGGTGTCTCGGCTGTCGTCCCGCTCGCTCCTGCCGACCGCCAGGAGCTACTCGAGGCAGACGGCCCAATCGAGCGAGCGACGAGGCTCATCGGGTTTCTGGCGAAGGCCGCTGTGCCGCTCTGAGCAACTGACCCTGCATGCACACGAGCCTCCTGGACATCCTGCGCTGCCCTTTTTGCGGTACGGCTCTCGCGATCGCCGAAAACGAAGCGCTGTCTTGCGCCGGCGACGACATCGAGTCGGGCGTGCTGGGTTGCGAATGCTGCGCCTTTCCTGTCGTCGCCGGTATCCCTGTGATGATGGCTGACGAGCGGACACAGCAGGCCCTGGACGCGCTCGAGGCGGACCGGGGCGACGAGGCGCTGCTCGGCCTCCTGGGCCTCTCTGACGACTGGGCGCGCCGCGATCGCTTCCATGCGCTCACGACTAAGGACTCCGCGACGTATCGCGACGTACTCGAGCTGCTGTGTACCGACGCCGAAGGCACCTACTTCCTGTATCGCTTCACGGACCCGACGTTCGTGGCCGCGGAGGCGCTGCTGCGGGCTATCGGCCAGCAACCCTGGCCTGTGCAAGGTCGCATGCTCGATCTCTGCGGTGGCTCGGGTCACCTGACTCGGGTCCTCAGCGGACTGCGCCCAACTGAGGTGGGGGACCTAGTCCCGAGCACCGTGCTCGCCGACGCGCACTTCTGGAAGCTGTGGCTCGCCAGACGGTTCACGTCGCCCGACTCGGGGGCCGTCTGCTGCGACGCCAACCACCCGCTACCGTTCTCCCGGGGGACGTTCTCGACGGTGCTCGTGGCCGACGCGTTTCCCTATATCTGGCACAAGCGACTGCTGGCCGATGAGATGATGCGGGTCGCTGACGCGGACGGCGTCGTGGTGATGCCCCACCTGCACAGCTCACTGGGAGACAACTTCTCGCCAGGCGACAGGCTCACGCCGGCCGCGTATCGCGCGCTGTTCGAGTCACACCAGCCGCGTTTGTTCAGTGATGAGCGGATCTTCGAGGATATCGTCGAGCGCCACGTGGTCGACCTGACGTGCGACGTGTCACCCGAGCAGCTCGGCGGCGAGCCGTCCTTCACACTGGTGGCCAGCGCTCGTGCCGACTTGTTTCGTCGCTACGAGCTGACCGATGAGCGTGAAGTGACGGGCCAACTCTCGGTCAACCCGCTGTACCGGGTCGAACGGCATGGCGCGTCGTCCGTCCTGACGCTGACCTTCCCCACGACCGAGTACGAGGCCGAGTTCGGCGCTTGCCGCCGGTACCTGCCGGACCGCATCAGTGTGGATGCAGACCTGACAGGTCCCATTCTGCGTGAGACTCTCGGAGTGCGATACGAGGAACTACGGGACCGTCGGGTCGTCATCGACGCTCCGGCAAGGTACTGCTAGCGCGCATCCCAAAGACTGGTGGCCAACAACTTCGATGAGACCGAGGCGCGGCCGGCGTAGCCTCTGCCTCAGACTTGCCCTCTCAGCCGTCATCGGCGGCGGCCTGGCAGCCGCCACACCGTTCCAGGCAGCCGCTCAAGAAGGAGCGGATGAGCCGGCTACGGATCGGTTGAACGTCTTTCTCGAGTGCGGGGGGCGGGGATGCGACCTCGGTTTCTTCCAGGACGAGCTCGCATGGGTGAACTGGGTCGGGGATCCCGAAGACGCCGACGTGCGAGCGACACTTGCCGCAGCGGCGCTGCCAGGCGGTGGGCGTGAGTTCCAGGTCGATTTCGTCGTCAACGAAATCGAGGGTGGAGACGATCGGCTGATCTACCGCTCGTCGAGCGACGACGCCTTCCAGGAAGAGCTCGAGGGGATTACGTCGATTCTCGGCATCGGTTTCGCCCGCTAC
>DQPL01000029.1 GCA_015664885.1 Gemmatimonadota bacterium | reverse complement strand
CTCCTAGAAGGCGCTCAGTCCAGTGAGCTTCTGGCCCAGGATGAGCGAGTGGATGTCGTGCGTCCCCTCGTAGGTGTACACGGACTCGAGGTTGGCCATATGCCGCATCGAGTTGTATTCGACGAGGATGCCGTTCGCCCCCAGCAGACGTCGTGCTTCCCGCGCGACGTTCGTCGCCATGTCGGCGTTGGCGCGCTTGGCGAGGGAGACCTGCTGCGGCGTCATCGTGCCCTCGTCCTTCATGCGGCCGAGACGATAGGTGAGCAGCTGCCCCGTGGTGATGCTCGTGAGCATGTCCGCGAGCCGGACCTGCTGGATCTGCTTCCCGCCGATGGGCGCACCGAACATGAGGCGCTCCTTCGAATACGAGAGCGCTTCGTGGAAGCAAGCCATGGCGGCGCCGACCGCACCCCAGGAGATGCCATAACGAGCCTGCGTCAGGCACATCAGCGGGTGCTTGAGGCCACCTGTGCTCTCGGGCATCACCGCGCTCTCCGGGAGCTCGACATCCTGGAGCACGATCTCGCTGGTATCGCTCGCGAGCAGCGAGAGCTTTCCCTTCTGATCGCGTGAGCTGAAGCCGGGCGTATTAGTCGGCACGACGAAGCCGCGGATGCCTTTCACGTCCCCGAGCTCACGCGTCTGGGCCCAGATGATCGCGACGTCCGCCATGGAACCGTTCGTGATCCACATCTTGCCGCCGTTGAGCAGCCAGCCGTCGGAGGTCTGCTTGGCCGTCGTGATCATGCCGCCTGGATCGGACCCGTAGTCCGGTTCGGTCAGGCCGAAGCACCCTATGGCTTCCCCAGTGGCCAGTTTGGGCAACCACTCGGTCCGGTGCTCTTCGCTGCCGAACGCGAAGATCGGATACATGACTAGTGCGCCCTGTACCGATACGAAGGAGCGGATGCCGGAGTCTCCGCGCTCGAGCTCCTGCATGATGAGGCCGTAGGAAACGTTGTTCAGTCCAGCGCAGCCGTACTTCTCCGGCAGGTTCGCGCCGTACACACCGAGTTCGCCGAGCTCGGGGATGAGCTGCTTGGGGAACTTCCGCTCGATGTACGCCTCGCCGATGATGGGCATGACGCGGTCCTCGACAAAGGCGCGGACCGTGTCGCGAATCATCCGCTCCTCTTCGGTGAAGAGCGAGTCGAGGTCGTAGAAGTCGATGCCTTCGAAGCGGGCCATCGGTCGTATTCCGTCGGTGTCGGGTATCGGTTCCGGATCGAAGTCCGGCGACGAGAAAGTAACGCCGCGAGCTACTCCGAGGGAGCGTCCGCCTTGGGCGGAACGGCCTCTATCGCTCGCGCATTCACGAAGCGAATAACACCGTAGGCGATTTCACGGCAAGCCTTTGAGCCGAGCCAGATCCCCATCGCGACGGTGCCGAACCAACCGCCGATTACGAGACTCGTGGGACGGATGAAAATCCAGATGTAAGCGACGAGACCGGCACCGAAGATCCAGCCACCGAGCCAACCCCACCAGCCGGCCCGGTTTCGCGCCAAAGCACGGCACCGATCACACCAGAGTAGCCGATCCAGGTACATCTGGTCGTGCACTTCGAGACAGCGAACGCAGGTGACCTCGTCCGGGTAGCGATCGCGCCAGTTGGGCCGGTCTTCCTTCATGGCTTCGGTCAGGCGAGGGCGCGCACGAGGGCTTCGGTGTATTCCGTGGTGGAAGCACTGCCCCCCATGTCCACGGTGCGGCTCTCGTTGGCACGGATCACGGTGTCCAGCGCCCCACGTATTCTGGTCGCGACTTCCTGTTGCTCGACGTGATCCAGCAACAAGCACGCGGACATGAGCAGTCCCGTCGGATTCGCGACGCCCTGCCCCGCGATATCCGGCGCCGAGCCGTGCACAGCCTCGAACATGGCGGCGTCCTTGCCGATATTGCCGGCCGGCGCGAGACCGAGTCCACCGATGAGCCCAGCCATGAGATCGGAGAGGATGTCCCCGAACATGTTCTCCATCACAAGAACGTCGAAGCGGTAGGGATCGAGCACCAGCAGCATGGCTGTCGCGTCGATGATGCGGTCCTCCCACTCGATGTCCGGGTACTCCTTCGCAACCTCCTGCCCCACCTCCAGAAACAGACCCTGCGTGAACTTCAGGATGTTCGCCTTGTGCGCGAGCGTGACCTTTTTCCGACCGTTAGCCCGCGCGTATTCGAACGCGTAGCGGCAGATGCGCTCGGCGCCGAAGCGCGTAATGATCATGACCGATTCGGCGGCCGCATGCGGGTCACCGTGGATTCCGATGTAGTGCTCCACGCCCACGTACAGGCCTTCCGTGTTCTCGCGAATGAGCACGAGATCGATGTCCTCGTAGCGCCCACCGGGCACGATGGTGCGCACGGGGCGCACATTGGCGTACAGATCGAACACCTTCCGCATCTCCACGTTGATGGAGCGAAATCCGGCACCAGACGGCGTCGTGAGCGGCCCCTTGAGCATGATCCGGTTCGCCTCCGCCGACTCCAGGGTACTCTTCGGCAGAGGGTTGCGTTGCTCCTGTAGCGCGATGAGTCCGGCCTGCTGCATGTCGTACTCGAGGTCGGCGCCTGCTGCCTTGAGCACCGTGAGGGTCGCGTCGGTTACTTCAGGGCCGATGCCGTCCCCGGGGATCACGGTAATGGTCTGTGCCATGGCTCTTCAGCGGCCGCGAGTATACCGGGAATTGTATTCGAACTCGGTGCGGTCTTCGCCCCAGCGGACGAGGTCCTGCAGCAGGGTAACTCGCTCAGTGCCGTCACGGCGAGCCTTCCCTGCGATGTTGAGAGATCGACGCCAGAGCACGTCGCTCAATGTCTCCCGCGCGAGCAGAGCGCTAGCTACTTGCGCGCCGCCGACCGTAGTGACCACGCGAACTCCCGCCACCCCCGGATAGTCCTGGAAGAGCCGGTGGGTCTCGTCCGAGAACACAAAAATATACGGTCCCACCTTGGCCCACAGGGCGCCGCCCCTGCGAATCAGCTGGGGGTCCTGCGCGACCGAAACCGTGACCACGTTTCCCACGACCTCGGCGCTCAGCGCGCCGTCGTAGGTGTAGTACTTCTTCGCCTGGGTCGCAGTCGGTAACGCAAGGTCCACGGGCTCCTGACAGCCTCCAAGGACCAAGATCAGCGCCACAAACACCGTCCCGCCCGCTATAGCCTTCATGTTGGTCAAATTCCTCATATTCCTCTTTCTCGTCGCTATCCCGTCGTCATCGACCCACATACCACAGCAACGTCCGGGCCAGCCGGTCGACCGAGGAGGCCAGCGCCCGCGGGGAACGCCCCGCCTTCCACGATGCCGAACCAGTGAACTCGCCCCGTCGAAACCTCCATGAGCGCTACCGACCAATTGACCCTTGGGTCCTCGTCCACATTCGAGCTGAGCGCCGCCTGAACCGGCGACAACACCGGATCGGCATCGACCAGCGCCGCCATCCTACGGAGCTCTCCGTACAGGGGATCTCCGCTCCTGCATACTTCCGCCTGCAGGAACTGCCTAACCGGAAGGCCACGCGGGCTCGCGCTGATCCCGGGGGAGCGTGCAAGCACCTCGTCCAGTTGGTAAGGCAGAACCCAGGTCAGGGCACGCGTGCGATCGCGTAGTCCGAACGCGAGCTCCGCGTCAGGATCGCCGGAGACGCCGAGTACCTGCTGCGTGGGCGATACCAGCACTCGTGTCCCGCGCAAGTCGGGTGGCGAGCCCACTGAAGTCCCGGGCCCTGGAGGAGGGGTGCCGCCTCCGCACGCGCAGAGCACCAGCGCGACCAGAATCGCCGCGCGGGCCTGTGCCGCCAACACTCCCTTGCTCGTCATATCCGACAATTCGAACCTCTTCCGCGCGCGTCGCATCCGATGCAGCGTTGAAAGGTAGACAAGGCGCTCAGGGTGTTGAACCTTCGCACCGGCCTTACACTCGCCTTGAAAATTCGCCGCGCCTCGCACGTATTTCACTCAGCGGCGTACTCGAAGCCGTTCCACCTTCATGCCCTCCTCGGAGACTAGTCTCGAGTGCTCGCACGACGACTCCACCTCTGCCTGCTTGGCGCCACGACGATGGCGCTACTCGCGTCGTGCTCGCCGACGTCTGAACCCCAGGCGCCACCGCACCTCGAGTTCTCGGAACCCACGCTCGACCTGGACACGCTTCGGGAAGGACAGATCGAGGTCAGGAATACGGGTGGTCAGACCGTCGGCCCGGTCGAACTCCTGGTATCCGCCATTCGTGACGCCGACGGCTCCACGGTCCCAGGCCCGACTCTGACGATCGACCCTCAGGAGATCGCCACGCTTGGCGCGGGCGAAGCCCGGACGCTCGGCGTCTCCATCTCGGTGCAAGGATCGCTGATGCCGGGTGAGTACGACGCCGCGATCACCGCTCGAGGTGGCTCACAAACCAGCGCGCAGGTGGCCGTACGCTTCGTGGTTCTCGACGACCCCGGCAGCGTTGCCGCGAGCGTGGAGATCCTCGCGACTCAGAGTACGGCGCGCCTGGGTGATGTGGTGGCACTGGCGGTAGAGGCCCGAAACGCAAACGGAACCGTGCTGCAGGGGGTGCCGGTCTCGTGGAGCGTAGAGCCCTCTAGCGCCGGACACTTGGGTCTGAGCGGTCAGTTCGTCGCTTATAGGACAGGGAACGTCGCACTCGTCGCCCGCGCCGGCGTCGCGTCCGATACGCTTCAATTGGAAGTGCGCGAGCGCGGGCTCAGCGGCTCATTCAACGTCGTGGGCCGCGCTCAGGAGGTCCAGCGCTACACGTCCGACCTCTGGCTTCATGGAACGGTGGCCTACTCCGGCACCTGGAGCGGCCGTACCGTCGGCACCAGCGTCAACTACGGCAATACGCTCAACGTCTGGGACATCAGCGACCCGTCTTCTCCACGAAAGGCCTTCTCGCTCGAGATCGACGCCAGGTCCCTGAACGATACCAAAGTGCGGGCCGACGGCACGCTCGCGATCATCACGCACGAGCGCTCTTCCGACGGGCTCAACGGCATCACGCTGCTCGACCTGGCCGACCCGTTGGCACCTACAGTCATCGGCCGGTTCACGTCTGAGCTGGAGACGGGCGTGCACAACGTCTGGATCGATGGGGACTACGCCTACGTCGTCGTGGACGGCAGCGGCAAGGGGCTTCGAATCCTGGACATCTCGGATCCGACCTTGCCGCGCATCGTCGCCAGCTACTGGGCCGGTTCGAGCTCCTTGCACGACGTTTATGTGCGCGAGGGACTCGCCTTCTTGTCGCACTGGAACGCCGGGTTGGTGATCCTCGACGTCGGTTACGGCATCGCCGGAGGCACTCCCGAGGCCCCGGTCGAGGTTTCCAGGCTCGAGGAGCTCGGTGGACAGACCCACAACGCCTGGTACTGGCCCGAAGCAGGATACGTGTTCGTAGGCGAAGAAGACTTCGGCACTCCCGGCGTCATGCACGTTGTCGACGTACGCAACCTGCGGGAGCCGCGGGAGGTTGCCACGTTCGGCGTGCCCGGGCAGGCGCCGCACAATTTCTGGCTCGACGAGGCCACGGGCACGCTCTACATGGCCTGGTACGCCGAGGGACTGCGCGCGCTCGACGTGACGGGAGACCTACTGGGAGAGCTCGACCAGCAGGACCGGGAGATCGCCGGGCTCCGCTACAACGGCGGCTCAGGCCTCTGCAATCGCCCTAGCACGGACACGTGCTCGTGGGCTCCCCAACTCCACAACGGGCTGGTTTGGGTCTCGGACATGAACGAAGGGCTCATCGCGCTCGAACCGGTTCGCTGACGGCTAGGCCGGCGGGCGCACGATCAGACCGTCTCGGCTCCGCCGCTCGCGGCCTCGACTGAGCTGTCCACGGCTTCCGCGTCCGACCGGTCCATATCCAGTGAGCAGGAGTTGATGCAGTAGCGCTGCCCTCCCTGGTGTGGCCCGTCCGGGAACACGTGGCCCAGGTGCCCCCCGCATTTCCCGCACAGCACTTCGGTCCGGGTCATGCCGTGGCTGTGGTCCGTTTCGGTTTGCACCGCTGAGCCCTCAACGGGCTCGTAGAACGAAGGCCATCCCGAGCCCGAATCGAACTTGGTGACAGACGAGAACACCGGCTCACCGCAGCCCTTGCACCGGTACGTGCCGCTCGCCTTCTCATTCCAGTATTTCCCGGTAAACGCGCGCTCCGTGCCCTGCTTGCGAAGGACCTGGTATTCCTCTTCGCTGAGCTGCTCGCGCCACTCGGCGTCGGTCTTCTCGATACGGTCGGTCACGCGCGCCTCCACTGTGCGATTATCCTCCCCGATCTACCCCTGCCAGTTCACGCGGATCCCCGCCGTACAACGATACTGGACTTGACTGCATCGAATACTATCACGTACTACTTACCTTGCACTTCTACATAACTCGCTCACGGACGAACCATGCCCCGCTCTCTCGGCATCACCTCGCTGCAGATCCTCGGCGCGATTCGCGACCACAGTCCGTACGGACTCGAGGTCGTGACACGCACAGGTCTCGCGTCGGGCACTGTCTACCCCACGCTCGGGCGCCTCAAGCGCAACGGCCTGATCAAGGCTCGTTGGGAGGATCAGCGCGCAGCCGAGCGTGAGGGCCGGCCGCGCAGGCGCTACTACGAGCTGACGGCGGAAGGGCAGCGCTCACTAGCGGAAGGCGCCTCGCGCGTCGCGACGCTCGCCGCCGACCTCAGCAGCGCAGCAGTCGGAGGCGCGGGGTGACCAGCCTCGTCGCGCGACTCGTGATACGGGTGGCCGGGCTATTCGTCCCTTGGGGGCGGCGCGGGGAGTGGAGGGGGGAGTGGCATGGCGAGGTCGCCGCTCTCGAGTACGAGCACGCTCGGGGCACGACGGGGCTCTCCCGGGCCTACTGACTTACGCGCTCGGGGCGGTCCCGCATGCGCCTTGGATGAGGACGGAGGGGTGGACGATGGATAGCATGCTACAGGATCTCAGATTCTCGACGCGGGTGCTGCTGAGGAGTCCCGGTTTCACACTGGTCGCCGCGGTTACACTGGCCCTGGGGATCGGGGCGAACGCCTCGATCTTCTCGCTGGTGAACGGATTGATGTTTCGGTCGCCCGCAGGCATCCACGAGCCCGACCGACTCGTTCAGATCGCGCGCTCGTACGAGAGCGCGCCCCGTTGGGACAACTTCTCCTGGCCCGCCATGGAGCTGATCCGCGACGAATCCCGCATGCTCTCTGGAGTGGCTGGTTATTCCGGGCGGTCCTTCGTCATCGGTCGTGGGACCGAGACCCGGAAGGTGCCCGGCTAGTTCGTCACCGGCGACTACTTCGCGGTGCTCGGCGTGCATCCTGTTGTCGGCAGACTGTTGCAGCCCGCGGACGACGTGAATCCTGGCGAGTATTCCGTTGTGGTGTTGAGTCACTCGCTCTGGGAAGGTCGCTTCGGCGCCGATCGTTCGATCGTGGGCACGACAATCCCGAGCTGGACATCGTGGAGCGCATCGCGTGGCAAGCCACTTATGCGGACGACCGCCTCCAAGGACATGTATCGCTCCGCATCCGCGGGAGGGACCGGGAGCCGGCCCACCGCCCATTGACAAAGGGGGCTCCGCTGCACCGATTGGCCGGTCCCCCAATCGACATGGGAGCCCGCAATGAACAACTCTTCCGTCCGCCACACCAAGTGGGACGACATCCCACTGGAGACCGTGAAGGACGACATCACACGGCGCCTGTTCACAGGCGATCGCATGATGATCGCGCATGTGTACCTGGATCAGGGCGCCATCGTACCCAAGCACTCCCACGATAACGAACAGCTCACCTACGTCCTGGACGGTGCGCTCCGCTTCTGGCTCGGTGAGGAGGGCTCAGACGATTACCAGGAGCTCGTAGTCGCGACCGGAGAGATCCTTTTCATCCCGTCTGGTGTGCCGCACCGCGCCGAGGCTCTCGAGGACACGCTCGACGTGGACGTCTTCAGCCCTCCCCGTCAGGACTGGCTCGACGGCACCGACTCCTACTTCCACGACGAGTCCTAGCGGACCGGGAGCCACTCAGATGGATCTCGGGCTGAAAGAACGAGTCGCGCTCGTATGTGGATCAAGCCAAGGGCTTGGCCGTGCCATCGCCGACGCGCTGGCCGCCGAGGGTGCGAATATCGTCATCAACTCACGCTCTGCGGAGAAGTTGGATGCGGTGCGATCGCAGATCGCGGAGGCCACGGGTGCGCAGGTGGTGGCGGCCTGCGCTGACCTCACGGATCCGGCTGGCGTGGAGCTGGTCGTGAGCAGGGCGAACGACGCGTTCGGCAAGATCGACATCCTCGTGACCAACACCGGTGGGCCACCGGCAGGCGCATTCGAGGACCATTCGGCCGAGGTGTGGAAGGAAGCGATCGCCCAGAACTTCGAGAGCGTGCTGAACCTCACGCGTGCCGTGCTGCCAGGCATGAAGGAACGACGTTGGGGCCGCATCGTGAACGTGACCTCGATCTCGGTGAAGCAGCCCGTCGTCGGCCTTATATTGTCGAACTCACTACGGGCGGGCGTCACCGGATTCGCTAAAACCGTCTCGAACGAGGTGGCGCCGTTCAACGTGACAGTGAACAATGTGCTGCCCGGGTTTACGCGCACGGAACGCCTGATCCACCTCGCTGAGGCCGTCGCGGAGCGGGAGGGAACGACGGTCGAAGGCGCTTACGAGGGTTGGGAGAGCGAGATTCCCATGGGACGGCTCGCGGATCCTCCTGAGGTTGGTGCGGTAGCAGCGTTCTTGTGTTCTGAGCAAGCCTCGTATGTGACGGGGCAGTCAATCGCCGTCGATGGCGGCTGGATCAAAGGATTGTTCTGATGGGTGCAGTCGGTTTCGATGAATCAGAATGGATATGGAAGAACGGTGAGATGATCCCCTGGGCGGACGCCCAACTGCATCTTCTTTCCACCGCAGTACAGTTCGGTACGTCGGTATTCGAGGGCGTGCGCACGTACGAGACCCCCAACGGTCCTGCGATCTTCCGCCTCGACTCTCACATCCGCCGCCTCTTAGACTCGGCCAAGATCTATCGCATGGTGCCCGACTTCACGCCCGAGCAGTTGGCGGAAGCGTGTAAGGAAGTCGTGCGCAAGAACGAGCTCACGAGTTGCTACATCCGCCCCATGGTGCTGCGCGGCTATGGGGCAGTGGGGATCAACCCGTTCGACAGCCCCATCGTGACGTTCATCCCAGCATGGCCGTGGGGCGCCTACCTGGGTGAGGACGCACTCAAGAACGGCGTGGACGTGTGTGTCTCGTCTTGGCTTCGTGCGCACCCGAACACGTATCCGCAACGTGCCAAAGCGGGGGGCCACTACTTGAGCGCTCAGCTCATGAAGATGGAGGCCCTCGAGAACGGATACGTCGATGCGATCGCGCTCGCGCCTACTGGACTCGTGAGCGAAGGCAGCGGCATGAACCTCTTCCTCGTGAGGAACGGCGTGATCATCAGCCCGTTCCTCGACGGCACGTCGCTAGAGGGGATCACGCGCGACTCGATCATCCTCATGGCGAATGATCTCGGCTACGAAGTGCGTGAGCAGGACATCCCACGTGAGAGCCTCTACACGGCCGACGAGCTCTTCTTTACCGGCACCGCCGCCGAAGTGACTCCAGTGCGAAGCGTGGATCGGATCACGATTGGCTCGGGCACCGCGGGCCCCGTCTCTCTGGCGCTGCAAAAGCACTTCTGGGAGACCGTGAGAGGCGAAAACGACGACCCGCACGGGTTCCTCACGTACTTGGACGGATAGCCGATACTCAGGGGCACCACTCACGAGGGAATGCGGCGAGCAGCAACGTGACTAGTGCGCCGAAGGACGATCCAGCGATCAGGTACACCATCGATATCGACCGCAGGATGGTGATCAGCAAGGCGACGGAGGCGACCACCG
The DNA here is from genome assembly GCA_015664885.1 of Gemmatimonadota bacterium. Lineage (GTDB taxonomy): Bacteria > Gemmatimonadota > Gemmatimonadetes > Longimicrobiales > Gaopeijiaceae > UBA1138. The sequence goes on along the minus strand of DQPL01000029.1, from coordinate 19,020 downwards.
TCGCGGACATGAAAGGCCTTTTCGAACGCCTACGAGGTGACCCCGACTTCGATCCGTCGTTCGACCACGTGTCGGACTACGCCGATGCGCGACCCACGCATCTCACGTCGGATGAACTGAGACAAATCGTGGAGTTGAGTGTCTTCTCGCCGACTGCCAAGCGCGCACTCATCGTGCAACCTGGCCTCCAGTACGGGCTCGCGCGCATGTATCAAGCGATGTCGGAACGGAGTCAGACCGTGGGCGTCTTCGCCACCGAGGACGAAGCGCTGGAGTGGATGGAAGGTGAGGCCGACGAGTAACCCGCGGTCCTACCAGTCCGGGCTCTCCGATTCGTCCAGCTTCTTCATCGCCTCGCGCAGCTTCTCGGCCTCGTCTTCACTCACGTTCTCGACGGGGACGAGGTCCTCACGGCGCATGCCGCCGCGAGTGAGCACGCCGATCAACATACCGGCCGTAAGGATCGCGAAGACGGGCAACAAGTAACCGACCAGGTTGAAGCCCTCTGCCGGCGGCGCCAAAAACACCGCCTTGCCGAAGTCGGCCACGAAACTCGCTTCGATCGCCTCGACCGTCTCGCCTCGCTCCAGCGACTCACGGATCCGCACCGACCAGACCGGAGACGTGCCACACTGCATTTGGAACTGGCACGTGTGCACGTCCAACCCACAGCCACAGTTGCATTTGAAGGCAGACTCGAGCGCCATCAGCTTCTTGCCCACCTCGCCCTCGTGAACGTGCCCTCCCATGGGCGCACTCGGATCGAATCCCGAATGCGTCGGACCTGTGGACTGGGCCCCCGCGGGCGCGACGATCAACCCCATCGCCGCCACCATGAAAAATCCTGATCTGATCGTAGTCATGTTCATCGTCAAAGCCTCAGGCATGCGCTTGGGTTCCAAGTTAACCACTAAGAGCGCCTGCGTGCCCTCGAACGCAGATCAGTGCCCCCGTGCGCCCGCGTCCGACCTTCGTGGATCGGCCGCCCCGAGTCGGTCACGCGTGCGAGGGTCGATCATGATCGAGTTGGCCGACCCTTGCCCGCCACCCATTCGAACCGTGTGGCCCATCGCCTCCAGACGCTCGACGGTCGCCGCACTCGCTCCTCCACCCTCGATGCTGATGCGGTCGGGCAACCACTGGTGATGGATGCGCGGCGCATTCACCGCCATCTGAATATTCATGCCGAAGTCGATGACGTTCAGGATGACCTGTGCGACGGTGTTGATGATGGTGCGACCACCAGGGCTACCGACTACGGCCACTAGGCGACCGTCCCGAGCTACGATGCTCGGGGTCATCGACGACAGCATGCGCTTCTGCGGCCGCGCGAGATTGGCGGGCGTGCCTATCAGGCCGCTGTCGTCAGTGAGACCGGGCCCGGCGTTGAAGTCGCCCATCTCGTTGTTGAGCAGGAAGCCGCCGCCGCTCACTACGATGCCCGAGCCGTACCCGCTTTCGAGCGTGTACGTCACCGAGACCGCCATGCCGTTGCCGTCCACCACCGAATAGTGCGTCGTCTCGGGGCTTTCATAGCCCATGGTGATGTCGCTCGGCTCGGAGACCGACGCGCGGTCCGCCGCGATACTGGCGCGAAGCTTTGAGCCATGCGCCTTACTCGTCAGCTCATGCACGGGCACGTCTACGAAGTCCGCGTCTGCGAGGTAGTGAGCGCGATCGCGGAACGCTCGCCGCATGGCCTCACTCACGAGGTGAATATACGGCGCGCTGTTGTGTCCGAGGCTGGCGAGGTCGAAACCCTCGAGGATGTTGAGCATCGTGACCATCGCGACCCCACCCGAGCTCGGTGGCGGCATGGAGATGATCTCGTAGCCGCGGTAGCTGCCGTGAATCGTGGACCTCTCGCGCGCCTCGTAGAGCTCCAGGTCCGCACGCGTGATGATGCCGTCCCCGCGCTGCATTTCCTCGGTGATCAAGCGCGCCGTCTCGCCTCGGTAGAAGCCGTCACGACCTTCGCCCTGGATGCGCCGAAGCGTCCTGGCGAGGTCGGGCTGACGGAGTGTCTCGCCCTCGGCGTAGGGCGTTCCGTCCTTGGAGAACTGGGCCACGGTCGCGGGAGTCCGCGCCCTGCGCTCGAGGAATCCCGCGAGGCTGCGTGCGAGGCTTTCGCTCAGCTCGAACCCATCCTCTGCGATCGCCACAGCGGGTGATACCAGCCGCTGCCAGTCCATGTCGCCGTACAGCTTGTGGGCCCGTTCGAAGCCCGCGACCGTGCCCGGCACTCCCACGGACTTGGCGCTGCGATGGTGCACGTCCGAGGAGTACTCACCCTTCTCGTCGAGCCACATCTCGGGGAAGGAGGCAAGCGGTGCCTTCTCGCGGAAGTCGATCGCGGTGGTCTGGCCGTTCGGGAAGCGGACGACCATGAAGCCGCCGCCACCAATGTTGCCGCCGGCGGGATGGACCACCGCCAACGCGAAGCCCGTAGCGATGGCGGCGTCGATCGCGTTGCCTCCGGCCGCGAGCACATCGCGGCCCACGTCACTCGCCAGCCAGTGTTGCGAAACGACCATACCTGTGCTGGCACGCACCGGCTCCGCGGTCTGAGCCACTACGTCGATCGGCAGCACCGCCAGCGCCAGAGCGAAGGTCCACAGGGTTACGGCGCGCCAACGATGGGGACTACGCATCGGGACCTCGTAAGGGAGTGTCTGCGTGTGTGCGACGAGCCAGGAAGATCCGGTCTCGGTGCGAACGGCGCTAGCACCCTGCTGTACTTCTTCCCCGCACTGCTAGTGATTACTCGAGAGAGTCGTGCTACCGATTGCACGCCAGTGCGGCGCCGGTTACTTCATCGCGCTCACACCGAAGCTGCTCGCTCAAAGAAAACGAGGCTGTGCGGGATGACCATCAAGAGACGCGAATTCCTGAAGAAGGCGGGGGCCGGTGCCGGTGTTGTGGCTCTCGGCGCCTGCGCGGGAGACGAAACCAGTTCAGGGACCGGTGCAACCGGAGGCATCAGCGGGCCCCGCGTGAACTGGCGACTCACAGGGAGCTTCCCGCCGAGCACGGATATTCTGTACGGGTCGGGCGTGCGCCTGGCGGAGCGTGTCTCGGAGATGACGGGGGGCAACTTCAACATCCGCGTGTTCGCGGCGGGCGAGATCGTGCCACCGCTGCAGGTCATGGATGGCGTGATGCAGAGCACGATCCAATGCGGAATCACGCCAGGTTACTACTACACGGGCAAACACCCCGCGCTGGCTTTCGACACTGCGGTCCCCTTTGGGATGAGCAGCCGACATCAAATCGCGTGGATGTATCATGGTGGCGGCCTCGATCTTCTCAACGCGATCTACTCGGACTTCGGGCTGATCACGTTCCCGGTGTCGTCTACAGGCGCCCAAATGGGCGGGTGGTTCAGAGAGCCCATCGGCGGCCTCTCGGACCTGGCCGGCCTACGCATGCGAATTCCAGGCTTCGGCGGTGAGATCATGTCGCGCATGGGCGTGACCGTGCAGGTGATCGCGCCGGCAGAGGTCTATCCCGCGCTCGAACGCGGAGCGGTCGACGCGATCGAGTGGGTGGGTCCGCACGACGACGAAAGGCTCGGCTTCCATCAGATCGCTAAGAACTACTACTACCCGGGCTGGTGGGAGCCGGGCGTGACGATGAGCCTACTCGTCAACAGGGCTGCCTACGACGAGCTCCCCGCTGCCTACCAAGCCGTGTTGCGCACAGCCTGTGGCGAAACACTGTCGCACACGCTCTCGTCCTACGACGCGGCCAACCCCGTTGCGCTGCGACGCCTGGTGCAAGAGCACGGCGTCACGCTCCAAGAGTACCCCGAGGACGTTCTGGAGGCTGCTTGGACCGAGTCGAACGCCTACCTGGCTGAGCAGGCCGCAGACAACGCCGGTTTCAACGAGGTGTACCAGTCCTGGAAGACCTATCGCGACCTCTCCTTCCCGTACGCCGCAGGAAACGAGCTTTCGTACGCGCGATTCGCTTTTCCCAAAATCGGCAACATAGATATGGGCTGACGCCCATCGGGGCCTACTCCGACCTCAGCGCCTCTACCGGGTCCACCCGAGACGATGATCATGAACGATGTGAGAAAAGGAGTACCCCTGGGGAGCCTCGCGGCGATCGCCGTCTGCGCGCTCCTGGTGGTCGTGGCCTGCGAAGCACCGCCGCCGACCGCTGTGCAACAGGACGCTGAAGTGAGCGCGGCAGCCGTAGCACCGAGTCAGGTGGCAGCCGAAGCGGCCAGAGCGGTTAGGGGGTCGGGCCGAATTACCTTAAGTGAGACACCCCTGATCTACCTGGACGGAGTCCGGGTGAACTCTGACCTGCTGGACGACTTGGACCAGGACCTGATCGAGCGCATCGAAGTCATCAAGGGCCAGCGGGCCTACGAGCTGTACGGAGACGCAGCCGCCGCGGGCGTCATCCAGATCTTCACGAAGCCCGGGGCGCCGCAGCTCGAAGGGGTTGAGAAGAAGAGGTACCGCTGACAGCGCCTGAGGCTGAGTGAGACGGTCATTGGTGATCATCACAGCGCCGTGCACACAGTCACGGGCGGAAACACCGCCCGTGGCTGTGAGTAGCTCAAGGCTCGGCGACCGCCTCCTCCACCGTAGCCACGTGGATCGAGACCGTGTCCTCCAGCTTGTGCGCGTACCCGCCCGCCATCAGCACGGCAATCGGAACTGACCGCTCCACCGCGCGCTCGAGAACCATTCGGTCCCGCCGCCGCAGGCCCTCGAGCGTCAGGGAGAGTCCTCCGAGCTGGTCATGCACATACGGATCCGCGCCCGCGAGATAGACAATCAGCTCCGGCATGGACTCGCCCAGAACGTCCGTGAGCGCTGTCTCGAGCAGCCCCAGGTACTCACCGTCCGCGGTGCCGTCTTCTAACGCGATGTCGAGATCCGACGGCGGTTTCACGAACGGGTAGTTGTTCTGCTGGTGCATCGAAAACGTGAAGACCTCGTCGTCGTCCGCGAAGATCGCGGCAGTGCCGTTCCCGTGGTGTACGTCGAGATCCACGACCGCCACGCGTTCGATTGCACCCTCCGCCTGTAGCGCCCGCACCGCCACCGCGATGTCGTTGTACAAGCAGAATCCTTCCCCGTGGCCGGCATACGCATGGTGAAAACCACCGCCGAGGTGCACCGCCACGCCGCGCTCGAGGGCCCTCCGCGCGGCCAACAGCGTGCCGCCGCAAGAGAGCGCCATCGCTTCCCGTAGCTCCCCAGTGAGCGGCACCTCCAACCGCGCCCGTTCGCTGAACGACAGCGAGTCCGTCTCCACCTTGCTCAGAAATTCGTCGCTGTGAGCACCGGCCAGCTCATCCCGAGTTGCCGGGATGGGAGCGACAAAGTCGCCTTCGATCAGTGTGGTGTTCGCGAGCAGCTGCTCACGAGCGAGCCGGTACTTCGCGGTCACGAAGACGTGCGGACCGAGATCTACCTCGTAGATGGGAGACCAGACAACCGCAGGTGCAGACGCGTCGGGCCGCATGGTTCGTCTCAGCGCTTCCTCAGCGCTTCCTCGCCAAGGTCAGCCCGTCCCCGATGGGGACGAGACTCAAGCTCACGCGCTCGTCGTCCGTGAGCTTCTCGTTGAAGCGGCGAATGGCTTCGGTGTCCTCGTCGGTCACATCGGAGTCGGCGACCTTGCCCTCCCACAGCGTGTTGTCGATCGCGATGAGGCCACCACGTCGAACGAGCTGTAGGCAGCGCTCGAAGTACGCGGTGTACCCTTCCTTGTCGGCGTCGATGAACGCGAAGTCGAAGTCCCCCGCCCTGCCCTGCGCAATCAGTGCGTCGAGGCTGTCCAGCGCGGGCCCCAGTCGCGCTTCGATCTTGTGAGCCTGGGCCGCCTCCTCCCAATACCGCTTCCCGACCGCTGTCGAATCCTCGCTCAGGTCGCAGGTGATCACTCGGCCATCGAAGGGCAACGCCAACGACACCGCGAGCGCGCTGTACCCGGTGAAGGTGCCGACCTCGATCGCATACTTCGCGCCGATCAGCTCGACGAGCAGGCCCATGAACTGACCCTGTTCCGGGCCGATCTGCATGTTGGAGCCGGGCAGCGAGGCGGTCTCTTCCCGGAGGCGCCGCAACACGTCTGGTTCTCGAACCGACACGTCGAGCAGATAACGGTATAGGTCGTCCCCCAGATGGTTCGTGCGTCGCGTCACCGAGTCTCCTTGTGCCTTCTGCGTGTCGGTAAACTAAGGCAACTCAGTATCCAGCACCCGGTAGCAATACCACGCGGCCGCGCTGCGCCAAGGACTGTATGCGTCTCCAAGCGGCTCGAGCTCCTTCGCGGTGGGATACTCGTCGAGCGCGTGCGCCTTCGCATACCCTGCGCGTACGCCGAGGTCGCCGATGGGCCACACGTCCGGCCTGTGCAGTCGAAAAATGAGGTACATCTGAGCGGTCCAGACACCAATGCCGCGCACAGTCACGAGCCGTTGGATGATCTCCTCGTCGGGCTGCTCGTCGAGATCGTGCACCTCCACTTCACCCGAGCGGATCTTGGTCGCGAGGTCCCGGACGGCGGCGAACTTGGCCGCGGACAGGCCCGCGCCGCGTAGGGTAGACTCTCTGACGCGCAGGGCCTTCTGCGGCGACACATCGCCCTTGAGCGCCTCGACGACTCGTCCGTGGATCGTCTGGGCCGCCTTGGTCGCCAACTGCTGATAGCAGATCGCACGCACCAGGTAGTAAAACGGTGTCACCTCGGACACGGGCAGCCGAATCGTCCCGATGTGCTTGACCCAGGGGCCGAACACGGGGTCTTTCCCCAGCTTGCGCCGGCCGCCGGCCCAAACGGCGGTGAGCTTCGGCTCGTTCATGATCTATCTCGGTACCGCCACCCAGATCAGCCCCGCCAGCACCACGACCTGAATCGCGATGAACGGGATCACGCCACGGTAGATGGACGTCGTCGAAATGTTCTCGGGCGTCACTCCACGCAGATAGAAAAGGCTGAATCCGAATGGTGGCGTAAGAAAAGATGTCTGCAAGTTCACCGCGAGCACGATGCCGAGCCAGGTGAGGTCGATGCCCAAAATAACCGCAGGCCCCACGATCAGCGGTACGATTATGAACGCGATCTCAAAGAAGTCGATGAAGAAGCCGAGCAGGAAGACGACCAGGTTCACGACGATGAGGAAGCCGAGCGCACCACCCGGAATGCCCGTCAGCGCACTCTCGATCCAGAGGTCGCCGTCGAGCCCACGGAACACCAGCGCAAACGCGGTCGACCCTATGAGCAAGAAGACTACCATGATGGTCAGCCTGCTCGTTTCCTCCATCGCCGCCTTGAGCGCGGCCAGTCCGAGCTGGCGATGCAGCGCCGCGAGCACCATCGCGCCGACGGCACCCAAAGCGCCCGCCTCGGTCGGCGTTGCGATGCCGGCGAAGATGCTGCCGAGTACGACGACGATCAGCGCCAGTGGCGGCAACAGCGAGATCACGACGCGCTTGGCGAGCTCGAACCCGGTATCGCGCAGCTCTTCAGGTATCGCGGGAGCGACCTCCGTGTTCACGGTCGCTAGCACCGCGATGTAAGCGGCATACCCTCCCGTCAGAACCAGTCCCGGAATGAGCGCCGCCCGGAAGAGGTCTCCGACGCTCACCCCCATCTGATCACCGAGCACGATCAAGACGATCGAGGGGGGGATGATTTGGCCCAACGTTCCGGACGCCGCAATCACACCGAGGCTCAGCTTCTCGTCGTAGCCGTTGCGCAGCATCACCGGCAGCGAGATGAGCCCCATCGCGGTTACGCTCGCACCGACCACGCCGGTCGCAGCTGCCAGCAGCGCACCGACGAAGATCACGCCGATCGCTAGCCCGCCGCGGAATCCCCCGAACAAGACCGCGATGGTCTCCAGCAACTGCTCGGCGAGTTTGCTCTTTTCGAGCACGGTGCCCATGAAGATGAAAAACGGCACCGCGAGCAGGACTTGGTTCGACATCGTGCCGAACGTGCGCTCCGGCAAGGCGTAGAGCAGGACCAGGTCGAAGGACCCGAACAGCGACGCCACGCCGGCCACGATCAAAGCGGTCCCGCCGAGCGCGAACGCCACCGGATAGCCGGTAAAGATCATCATCAGGACCAACAGGAACATGCTGGGAGCCCACGGGTTCATGCGGGCGCCTCCGGCGGCGGGCCCGACGAACCCTCGGTCGTCCCGGACTCGTCGTCTCCGCCCCCCAGGATGTCGATCTGCTTAACGATCTGGCTCAAACCCTGAAGCATCAGAAGTACAAACGAGACCAGGATGACGATCTTGATCGGCCACCTCGGGAGGCCGCCGGGATCCGGCGACATCTCTCGGATCGAGAACGAGTTCGAGACCGCCGGCCACGACACGTACAGCATCACGAGCGAAAACGGAATCAAGAAAACCAGGGTCCCGATCAGGTCGATCAGCGCGCGCGCTTTCTTACTGGAGCGCTCGTACAACACATCGACGCGAACATGAACGTCGTGGTTGAGCCCGTACGCGGCGCCGAGCAAGAAGATCAGGCTGAAGAGGTACCACTGGAGTTCCCCCAACGGCGTCAAATTGAGGGACAGCTCCAGCCCACGGGCGGAGTACCGCAGAATCGCGGTTCCAGCGCCGACGAGGACCATCACCAACGCGAGCCATCGGATGCCCGCTCCCATCTTGTCGTTGAGGGCGTCGACAAAAGCGGACACCGGCTTGCCGACGCGGGTGTTGGTGTCGAGGAGGGCTGCCCCGACCCGTTTCAGAAATGGCATGCGCGGATCATGGGCTGGTGCGAGTCCCCGGGCAACGCGGGGAGGCCGTTGTTGGGGCAGCTGGTGGAGGGGGCGGGCTCCACGCGTAAACGGACCTCGGCACTTCGTCGCTAGAGCAGGTATCCACCGTCTACGGGAATGGTGACACCCGTGATGTGCCGCGCCGATTCAGAACAGAGGAAAAGAACGACGCCCGCTACGTCCTGAGAATCGCCTAGCCTGCCGAGCGGCGAGCGCTCCCGAGCCTGATCAAGGACCTCGGACGGCACTCCGTCCGTGAGCCGTGTCGTCCGGATGTATCCAGGCGCTAAGGCGTTGACGTTGATGTTCCTCGGCCCAAGCTCGTAGGTCGAACTCTTCGTCAGCCCGATGAGACCCGCCTTGGAAGAAGCATAATTGGCGATGCCGAACTCGCTTCGGATTCCGTGAACCGACGTGACATTCACGATCTTGCCGTGCTCCTGGGAGCGCATGAAGAGGGCGACAGCACGTGTGAAGTAAAAAGCACCGTCCAGATTCGTGCGCAGCACAGCCTCTCACTCCGCGATCAGCCCGCGCGGCAGATGGCCCGTACCTCTCCGTCGGTCAGTGAGTGATCCGTTTGCTTGGCGGCATTGAAAATCCGCTGGCACAGAGCCTCGTCGTTCGGGTCGTAACCGTGCTCCCTGAGCCAATGCTTCACGTTGGACAGTCCCGACATGGGCCCGACCTCGATGAGCTGCTTGCGACCGACCATCGCGGCAGGGATGCCCGAGTAGATGCGGTCGGCCAGCCAGGCGTCGCCCTTGGCTTCGGCCTTTACGATCGCTGCTGCGTGCACGCCTGTCCCGGTCCGAAACGCGTCACTACCGACAACCGGATAGGAGTGCACGAGCGGGATCTGGTATGCTTCGGCAGTCAATTCACAATACGCCGGCAAGCCCGTCAGGTCCGCGTCGTGCACCCCGAGCAGCTGCAGATTGACGAGTATCAGGTCCATCTCGGTATTGCCACACCGCTCGCCGATGCCCAGCGCGGTGCCGTGCACCCGCGTCACGCCCGCTTCGATCGCCGCGAACGTGTTGGCAAGGCCAAAGCCCCGATCGCGATGCCCATGCCAGTCGACGCCGATGTCCTCCCCTGACGGCTCCACGATCTGCTCGATCACGAACCGGACCAGCGCCCTCACGCCGTCCGGAGTGGCATGTCCGACGGTGTCCGCGAGGCAGATACGCTTGGCTCCCCACTCGATCGCGCCTCCGTAAAGGGCCTTCAAGACCTCCGGGCTGGCCCGCGTCGTATCCTCGGTTACCATCATGACCGGCAGGCCCTCGTTTACGGCGAAGGTGACGGCAGCCTCTGAGGTCGCGACCATCTTGTCGATGGTCCAATCCTCGGCGTATTGCCGAATGGGCGAGGACCCGATGAACGTGCACGCTTCGATGGGCAAGCCCACCTGCTGACTGATCTCGGCGATGGGACGTACATCGGCAATGACCGTGCGCGCCGCCGCGTTCGCTTGAATCGACAACCCAGAATCGACGATCTCCCGCGCGAGAGCGGTGACCGCCTTCACCGCTCTCGGACCGGCACCCGGCAGACCGACGTTCACGGTATCGATGCCGAGCTGATCCATCATGTGCAACAACTGGATCTTGTCCTCGATCGGCGGATCGACGACCGACGGATTCTGAAGCCCGTCGCGCAGCGTCTCGTCGTCCAGTTGTACCCTTGCGCTCGACCAGTCGAAGGTCGGCTGTGATTGATTCCAGTCGTGAATGAGTGCCCGTTCGTCCATATCCACCGGTGTCGGAGTACCTGTAGCTTCTTGGACAAGAAACATAGCCGAGCCGGGGAGCGACGGGGGTCAGACGGGCGGCCGATGGTCGTGCCCGCGAAAGATCCCCAAGTTGTCGTGAGGTGCGTGACCCGCTGACGGAAGGCCGATACCGAAGCATGCAGCAGACGCTCGAACAGCTGTTGAAGGATCCCGGCGTTCAAATCGCCGCCGAGCATGCGCGCTCGGCAGACGAGCGTACGCTCGAAGATCAGGCCGAGATCTCCCGAATCCCCGCACCACCCTTCGCGGAGGAGGAGCGCGCGCGGAGGATGGCCGAGCTGATGGCCGACGCGGGCCTGGATCAGGTAAGGGCCGATGAGATCGGCAACGTGCTCGCGGACCTGCCGGGAGTTAGGGGCGGTGCACCGTTGGTCATCTCGGCTCACCTCGACACGGTGTTCCCCGCTGAAGTGGACGTAGCGGTCTCCCGCGAGGGTCAGCTCTTGCGTGGCCCCGGGATTTCGGACGATGCCCGGGGCCTCGCGGTGCTGCTCGCCGTGGCTCGCTGTCTCAGAGAGGGAGACGTCCGGTGCGTGACCCCGGTGCTCTTCGCCGCCACCGTGGGGGAGGAGGGCCTTGGCGACCTACGTGGGGTCAAGCACCTCTTTCGCAGGGGAGAGGGCCATAATGCGGCTGGCTTCATTTCGGTAGACGGAGCCGGTCTGGAGCGCCTGGTCGTGAGAGCGCTCGCTTCGCGACGCTTTCGCATCAGCGCGCGCGGACCTGGCGGCCACTCGTGGATCGACTGGGGTCTGGTCAATCCGATCCACGTGCTTGCGGAAGCCGTCGCGCGGCTCACGGAGCTCGAGCTACCCGCGGACCCCACAACCACACTCACCGTCGCCCGCTGGGGCGGCGGCAAGAGCATCAACGCCATCCCCCAGGACGCATGGATCGAGGTCGATACACGCTCAGAGTCGGACGACAATCTGGCGGATCTGGAACGAGGGATTCGCGAGGCGGTTCACGCCGCCACGGATGGCGCCGGTGCGCAGCTCGAAGTGACGATCGATGTGCTGGGGCACCGTCCCGGCGGGCAGACGCCCTCCGAAGCCCCGCTCCTTCGTGCCGCCGTGGCGGCCACCCGACACCTGGGGGCCGAGCCGTTGCTTACGGCGTCCTCTACGGACGCCAACGTACCGATGTCGCTGGGAATACCGGCGGTCACCGTCGGCGGCGGCGGAGAGGCGGGGCAAGCTCACACTACGGACGAGTGGTACCGAAACGTCCGAGGTGTGGAGGGTGTGCAGCGCGCGTTGTATACCGTACTTCTCGCGGCCGGCGCGCAGCTATAGCCGCCTACGCGCGACCCTCGACCACGGAGTGATCGGTCACCAGCAACGATCCGGCGGCGTCGCAAACCCTCGAGTGCGCCCCCACGATCGAGTGATGGAGCCGAGACCGTTGCAACCTGGCGTCCGGTCCCACGACCGTATGTTCGAGCTCGCAGTTCAACGCGCTCGCGCCGGACTCGAGGGTAACGTTCGGTCCAATTCTGCCACCCCTGACCACCGCACCGGCCTCGATGCGCACCGGCTCCTGGATCTCGGCGTCCTCGACGGTGGCGCCCGGGTCCACGCCCCCATGACCGCTGAGTAACAAGTGCTCGTTCGTCTCGAGCAGCGTCTCGGGCTTGCCAGCGTCCCACCACCCTTCGACGGGAGCAGGAAGGATGCGAGAACCGTGATCGACCATGTATTGAAAAGCATCCGTGAGATAGAACTCGCCCGCCTTGCCGGGCTCCGAGATCATGGTGTGGCGTACGCCCTCGAAAAGCAGCGCGTGATCCCGGATGTAATAGAGACCGATATTGGCGAGCTTGGAGACCGGTTCGGACGGCTTCTCGATGATGCGGGCCATATAGCCGGCATCGTCTGTGACAATCACGCCGTAGCGTTGGTAGTTCTCCACTTCCATCGCCCAGATTATTCCGCCGCATCCAGGATGGAGACTTCGGATCAGTCCGTAGTCGACCTCGATCACGGCGTCAGGGAATACGATCAGGACGTCGGAATCGATGTACGGTTCGGCCAATGCCACCGCGCCGGCCGTGCCATCCTGCACCTCCTGGAGCACGTAGTGCGCGAGCAAATCGGGATAGTGCTGAGAAATCCAGGCTTCGACGGCTTCGCGCAAGTATCCAACTATGAAGACCACTTCTTCGATGCCGAGCTGCACCAGGTCGTCGAGGATGAAGCTCAACACGGGCTTCCCCGCAACCTTCAGCAGAGGCTTGGGGGTACTCAGCGTGAATGGCCGGAGGCGCGTGCCCTTCCCGGCCAAGGGGATGACGGCTTTCATCGAGTCCGGGCATAGCGAGGTGGGTTCAACAGCGCCAGACTATAAGGCGTGCCGTGCCGGCAAAGTAGGCCTCGTCGAAATGGGCGTTCGAAGGGAAGAAATCGTGATGGTGACGGGAAGAATCGTTTTAGCCGCCGTGATACTGACAGCGTGCACGGGTTGAGCGGGCTCGTAAGGGGTTTCACCCAGAATCGGGCCCATACCGACCCGGTGTCCGAGGATGGTCGCCTGCGAGGGCGGACTTACGCGATTCCGTTCGACGAGGTCTGGGACAAATCGGTGGATGTCGCCCAGACGCGGATGCGCGGCTGGACGGTCACCGTCGCGGACGACCAGCTAGGGTTGCTCAAGGCCGAGTCGGCCACGCTGATCTGGCGCTTCGTAGACGACGTGCACATTTCCGTTGGGCTAGACGAGGACGGGCAGACGCGCGTCGACGTCACTTCTGCCTCAAGAGTTGGACGGGGAGACCTGGGCAGGAATCCACGAACCATCGGCCAGTTTCTGCGTAAGCTCGACCGGGCCCTGGACGTGCGGTCCGGACAGATCCTGGACCCGACGCTCACCCCCGCTCGGGGGGAGCCGAAGTGAGCCGCACCGTTGCGACGATCCTTCTCGCGTTCGCTGGACTAGCTTGCACCGAGCCGCCGCAGGAGGTCTTCCTAGACTCTCGGGGCACAGCCGCGAGCGACGCACCCCGCAGCACTCCAGGGCGGTCGTATGAGAGGAACTTCGTGTTCGCGACGGTGACCGGAGACAGCCTGCTCCTGGTCTCGTGGCTCTTCGAGACCACCACGCAGCCGGGAACCGTGGTGCGCCAGGCGCGGGGCTGGCTGGACCGAAGCGGCACGTGGGACGCGTTCTTCGCAGAGCGGTGGGAAACGCCACCCACACGGATACCCGCTCGCATCCTCCCGCGGGGCAGCCTGAGGCTCGTCGCGCGGGACGGCAACACTGTGGACGGAATCATCTTCGACGAAGGCACACGGAACCTGGAGCTCGCGCTGGGCAAAGTGCTTATCCAGTGGGGCGGCCCTCGCGGAGAGGTATTCCAACTGCTCGACGGCTCGCTCTATCTATCAGACCGGCGGCTCGGCGGGATCGTACTCGACATGGCGCGTGGTTCCTCCGCGGACTCCCCGCGCGCCGGCGATTGGGCGTTCCTGACTTCCGGAGACTCCCTGCAGGTCGTGTTGCAGGGTGAGAGTGAGCACCAGGGCGAGCCGCTGCCCACGTACCGGGGATGGGCACGGCTCGACTTGAGGGACCTGCAGTGGAGCAATCTGAATGTAGACTGGGTAGAGACGAATGCATTTCAACCCGCCCGGCGTGATGTACCCGTGTCCTGGTCAATTTCCTCACCGGAAGGTGACATTCAGGGCGTGCTCGAAGTGACTTCGTCAGATGTGCGCGCGGGGCAAGGCAGCGGCCCCGTGCTCCCGGTGCAAGCGCTGTTCGAGGTAGAAGGCACCGTGACCATCGAAGAAAGGACGTTCCCCATACGTGGTCTTTTTAGGCATGAACGACGGTAAGTTCGCCATTCATCCTTCAGTGACGGTCCGCTCTTGAACGAAGAATTCATCAAGCTCGCGGCATTCATTTTGGCCGGAGCACTATCGGGCGGGCTCACGAACACCGTTGCAATCTGGATGCTCTTTCACCCGTATGAGCCGCCGAAGCTGCTCAGACGCTGGCGGCTGGGTTTCTTCCAGGGGGCGATTCCGAAGAACCAGCCGCGCCTAGCGGCCGCAATCGGTAAGACCGTCGGCGATCGGCTGCTCACGGCAGAGGACCTGACCCAAACGTTCACGGACGAGACGTTCCGGGCGACCTTCGATGACCGCTTGGCTCAATTCCTCAATGGCGTCCTCAACACGGAGCGGGCAGCGCTGCGCGACCTGATCCCTGAGCGGGTAATGCCCGACATCGAGGTGCTGCTGGAGGAGGGGCTCGACAAGGCGCTGGCACAACTCGACGACTACCTCGAATCCGAGCGCTTTGCGGAAGCGATGCAGCGCCGCGCCGGCGACCTTGTCGAGGCGATCAAGGACGAACCCATCGGGAGCTTGATCACGTCAGCCAGGGGTGCGGCCGTTGAGTCGGCTGTTGAGGAGTGGCTCCACCATGCGGTCGACAGTGAGGACTTCAAGGCAGCGATCGAGGACTACCTCGATCGAGCGGCACAGCGCCTGCTCGAACCGGGCCGGACCTTCGAAGAGATCCTGCCGACTGGCCTCGTAGGGACCGTGGAGAAGGCCATCGCGGGATACCTGCCGCTGGCAGCACGGCGGCTCGGCCGCCTGCTCGAGGACGATACCGCACGTGCTCGCTTCGAGTCCACGCTGCACGACCTGCTGCATCGCTTCCTGAAAGACCTCAAGTTCCATCAACGCGTCGTTGCTCGACTGGTGATGACAGAGGACACAGTCGACAAGGTGCTCGACACCATCGAGGCGGAGGGCGCGGAGCGACTCTCGGAGATCCTCCGAGACAGTGCGGTGCAGGAAGCCATGGGCCGCGGAATCAACCAGGCCATCGTAGACTTTCTGAGGCGTCCGGTGACCGACGTGCTCGGTGAACCGGACGACCCGAGCGTGATCGAGTCTCGCACTACCCTGGCTGACTGGATCGTCGGCATGGCACGCGACCCGGGCACCCGAGAGTTCCTCGTAGAAAAACTCCACGAGGGCTTGGACAAGGCCGGCGACCGCACATGGGGCGAGGTGCTCGAGCGCATTCCGTCGGAACGCATCTCGGAAACGCTGGTGTCCGCCGTACGCTCAGAGGCCGCGCGGGCCGCGCTAGGCGATGGCATACGCAAGCTTGCACGCGACCTGCTGGACCGCCCGATCGGGACGCCAGCGCGATGGCTGCCGGAAAACGGGGCCGCGCGGATCGAGGCCGCCCTGGGTGACCCGATCTGGGCGTGGTTGGAGACGCAGGTCCCGACGGTCGTCGCGCAGATCGACGTGTCGGGGCGTGTCGAGGCGAAGGTCCTCAGCTTCCCGGTGTCGCGCATGGAGGAAATCGTGAAGAACGTGACACACCGCGAGCTGAAGCTCATCGTTCGGCTCGGCTACGTGCTGGGCGCAGTTATTGGTATGGTGCTCTTTCTGCTGGAACCGTTCCTGCCGTAGCCCGCTGTACTTCTACCACGGGCTCCTAGCAACCGGATCACTCGACCACACAGCTCAGCGGTCCTCCGGTGCCTCCAGGTTGAAGCCACGAGCCCGGCGCGTGGTTCGGACTTTGGGCTGACGGTGCATCCACGCAACCGGCGAGATGGACCGCTTGACCCGCCTCGGCCGGCCGCCACCGCCCCGCTCCATCGCTTCCTCGATCTCTTCGATCGGCTGTGAATACCGGCCAGGCAGGCCGAGCCACACGCCGAGGCCGAGCGCGAGCAGCGCTCCGAGGATCTTGAGCGCGAAAATCAACTCACTGCTTCGTGGCTGTCTCGAACACCAGAAGTCCGAGGCCGATCACAAGAATGATCGCCACCGCGTTCGTGCCTACTGCGACCAAGGCGGCCACGCCCCAAAACACAGCATGAGTGAAAACGTATCCGCCAGGAACCAGGTCGCGCATCGCTGGGGCTTCTCGTTGAAGGGGAGTGGCTCAGAAATATGTGCAGGCTAGTCCATCGAGTCCATCGGGTCCGCACGCTCGGAATCGCCCGCGCGCTTACGGGCTTCAGCCAGATATCCGGGCTCGAGTCGCAGCAGATTGCAGATCTTGCGCATCAGGTAGTCCTCCTTTTCAGCGAGATCACCGTCGGAGTACACCAACCCCCACATGATCTCAGCCAAAACCATCTTCTGACCCAGTGAGTAGTTCTCGGCAATCAAGTTCGTGAATTGCCACAGATCGATCGCTTCGTCGCGCGCTTCCTGCGCGAGCTCGAGCAATTTCTCCGCCTCAGCCTGGTCGAGGCCGTACTGACGCCGAATGGCCGACTCGAGGTGCTGACGCTCGTCGTCGGTAAACTCGTCGTCGGCCTGAGCTAGCTCAAGCAAGAGCGCACACGCCGCGAGTCGGATGTCTGGCGCGCTCTCCGCCTTGTCCGCCTCCGGCGACGGACTCATGGACGACCTGAAGAAGTTCTTGATAGACTCGAGCATGCATGAATCTCCGATTCAGAAGTCGATCGAGCGCACCTTACGCATCCCGGCCCGCAGAGGAAGCCAGGTCGCAAGAATCGTAAGAAGAAGCGCTCCACTCACGCCGAGAACCAGAGGGATCGAACTCACTTGACCCGAGCCACCTTGGAAGCAGGACTGCAGGAAAAGATACACCGGCCAGGCCTCGAGAACGATGACACCGGCCAAGTACATCACCGCAGACATCATAAAGAGCAGCCCCCCGAACGAAGTCGGGATCTCGGCGACTTTTTCAGTCTCGTAGTTGGGGTACAATGCACTCAGGCCAAGCGCGAGCGACGTGAGCGCAAACGTGATTCCGATCATGGTGATCGTCGTCAGGGTCAAGATGAACGGCGAGGCCTCGAGGACGATGTTAGTGACCACGATGAGAGGCAGCGCCACCACGAGCAGGGGCACCGTTCCCACCCAGTACTTGGACCAGAAGAGCGCGCGCACGTCGAGCGGCGACGAGCGTAGCAGCCACATCATGTGTCCCTCGATCGACATCGCGGGGAATACGAATCGGGCAGCGATTGCCGCGACCACGAACCCGGCCAACCCGAGGTTCAAAAAGGAAGCCACGTTGATGAGCAGGAAGGCGTTGCACTGAAGCGCTCCCCGAAGGAGGTCGCTTCGTGCCTTCACCCAACCGTCGGCGGACTGGCCGACCACAGACTAACCAAAGAGAAACCGAAAGTGAAAAGGCTCTTACCCCGACTAGGCAACCTGATGCTCCTTCTTTTTCTCCTGTGGGGTAGCCAGCTCACCGCCCAGCCAATCCATCGCATCGGCAAGGCAATGCCCGGCGCGGATTCCATCCTTCCGCAGCCCTACCTGGCGCTGACGAACGCGAACGTGCTGGACGTGCGGACGGGAGAGATCCTGGAGAACCGCACGGTCGTGCTGCAGGATGGACTGATTCAGTCGATCACGACAGGCGCGCCACCGCAGGGTGCCGACGTGCAGGACGTGAACGGCTACTACATGCTCCCGGGCTTCTTTGACGGTCACTTCCACGGAAGGACACTGGACGCTGCCCAGTTTGCCCTGGAGTCGGGGGTGACGACAGTGCTATCTGCCGGTGCCTACGGCATGCAGGACATGACCTTCCGGGATGCGGTAACGGCCGGCTACTTTCCCGGTCCCGACATGCTGGCGGCGGGCGTGTTCGTACTGCGGCACCTCGGCGATAACGCGTTGGAGGATCCACGGCTGTTCAAGTTCATGAACGTCGAGCTCGAAGGTACGGATAGCCTACGGCGGGTGGTTCAGGTCAACTTCGAACGGGGGGTGGACTGGATCAAGACGCGGGTGGGTGGGAATACGGCGGCAGGAGTGGCCGACGCCTACTGGCTCTATTACACGGAGGAAGAGGTCGCGGCCATGGCGGACGAGGCTGCAAGGTACGGGGGGAAGATCCAGTGTCACATCCAGAGCGGAGACGCGGCGATCGTGGCGGCTCGGGTCGGCTGCGCCACCCTAGAGCATGGCCAGTACATCAACGAGGAGGCCCTCCGGGTAATGAGGGAGTTGGGCACGGTCTGGACCCCGACCTACATCTCCACGGAAGGATTCGCCCTACCCCACGACGACTACAATACGCCGACGGCGCGCCGGGTCGCCCCGTGGATCCTGGAAAACCAACGCAGGATGCTACGCACGGCCCACGAGTTGGGAGTCACGATGGTTACCGCCGTGGATACGCCGTACGGGCCGGAGAGCGTGGCGAGGCTGGCAGGTGAGATCAATGCGTTCATCGACTACGGGGAGATGACACCCCTCGAGGCGATCCAGGCCGCAACGATCACGTCAGCCGAGGTCTACGGTCTGGACGGGATGACGGGCTCGATCGAGGAGGGGAAGGAGGCGGACATCGTTCTGTTCGAGCGCAACCCTCTCGAGGAGCCGCTCAACCTCCACAACGCCATGATGGTGATTTCGAACGGGCGAATCGCCGTGCCCTTCCGTTCGGCGTTTCCCGGGCTCAACGGTCGGCCCGACAGGTCGTAT
>DQPL01000135.1 GCA_015664885.1 Gemmatimonadota bacterium | reverse complement strand
GCCGCCTCCGGGGATGCCGCCGTCTTCGAATACCAGGACGTCGAAGTCGTCCACGAGCCCGGGCGCATCGAGCGCTTGGGGGTAGACCACCTCGTACGGGAACTCGTACTGCTCGAACATCCAGCGCGTCCACCCGGATGACATGGAACCGCCGTATCGGTCCCAGAGGCCGACGGTGACGGGGCTGAGCTCCAGTGCGTCAACATTGGGTGTCGAGGCCACGCCGACGAAGTCCAGCCCGAGCTCAGGCGCGATTTCCGCAATCATTTCGCGACTCGTCGCCGTCGCGGGCACCCACAGCGTACCCGCGGGCCAGCTCTGACCCGCGGCGGTCACGGGGTCCGATATCCAGTAGACCTTCTGGTCCGCGGCGAGCAGGCGATTGGTGGCGATGGCCGCGTCGGTTACGGCATGGCTCACCAGGAAGCCCGCGGCTCCGTCGGCGTCGCTGACGCGACCTGGAGGTGGTGACGAGAAGCCCTGCACGACCTCGAAGGGACCGTCGAAACCGTCCAGGATGCGATCGAATTGCACGCCCATTTGTAGCGCGAGCGTGTATCCCGCGTTGTCGTACGGAGGCACTGGCGGCCCGCCGTCGTACTCGAAGTCGTTGGGATGATCCTGCGGCTCGAACATGTCGTAGACGTGCGGAGCATACGCCTGATCGCTGCGCACGATGAGCGAATTGGCGGGGTAGGCCTTGCCGGCGACGCTGAAGCGCCTGGTTGCCCGGTGGATGGTGACCCCGTTCTTCTCCAGGGTGTTCACGAACTTCACGGCGGTGGGGAAGTCGGGCTGGTCCGAGGGGATGATGTAGCCGCGCGGGTCGCGTAGGTCGGGCTCGCGGAAGCGTTGGAAGCCCTCCGGGGCCAGACCGCCGCGGCCGAAGCCACCACGACCACCGCGACCGAAACCGCCTCGACCGCCGGCGGCTTCGGCCTGCCTCTCAGCCGCCAGCTCGGCGGACACTCTCGCGACCAGCTTGGGCCTGATGGTCCACGAGTCCTCGCTGCCGCGCTCGATGGCCTCTCGCCCCATGCGATAGCGGTTGTGCAGCAACGTCTCCCGATAGCGTGACGCGTAGTCCAGAATCGCTCGGTTGTTGGTGATCGAGTAGTCGACCGACTGCCGGAAATGCCACTCCTGAGGCTCGATCGGCGCGGGCAGATCGTTGACCGCGAGTAGCCGGTCGGGCACGAACTGGATGCGCATCGGGGTCGGGTTGCCCTGCGTCTCGGTCAGGATGCCGATCATGTTGTGGAAGTAACTGGTCGTGCGCAGGTTGCCGTTGAACCACGCGGAATAGTTGGCGCCCTGGCGCATGGTCGCGCCCGGCTTGCCCTCGGACACGAGCCGCTGATGCATCGCGGTGCCCACCGCCTGGATGCCCAGGGTCACGAGCGGATGCACGTTGTGGTTGGGCGGGTCCCGGAACGGCGGTGCGAAGAGCACGGTGCCCGAGGGGCCCGTCTGGTGATGGTTGTACATGATCTGGGGGTACCACTCCCGGAACATGATGCGCGAGATATTCTCGGTCTCGGGCTGGGTCACCATGTAGGAGTCGCGGTTGTTGTCGTGCCCCACGTACTTCTGATAGAGGCGGGGAATGCCGCCCGTGCTTCTCTGCATCGGGTCGGGCTCGCGCATGTACCAGCTCGACACCAGCTCCATCCCGTCCGGATTCGCGTGCACCAGCAGCGTGATCACGTCGTCCAGGAAGCGGTGCGTCTCGGTGTCGTGGAGGCTCACCATCTGGTAGGCCATCTCCATGAGCTGGGCCGCACCCAGCACTTCGGTCGCGTGCAGCCCCCCGTCGATCCATACGACGGCCTTCGCGTTCCGGGACAGATCGGCTGCCTCCTGCTCGCTGAGGTCGTTCGCGAGCGCCAGTCGCCGTGAGTTGCTCTTGTGGCGTTCGAGGTCGGCGTGATTCTCCGGAGACGTGATGATCGCCATGAGGTGGGGCCGGCCTTCGGCGGTGTAGCCGATGGTGTCCAGTACCATGCGCGGCGACTCGGTGGCAAGCGTTTGCCAGTACTCGGTTAGCTGCGTATACGTCGCGAGCCAATAGTCATCACCGATGTTGTGCCCGAACTGGGCCATGGGCGTGGTGACGGCCTGCGCGTGGAGGGCTGGTCCTGTCATAACCAGGAGACCAGCGCAGAGAAGTGTTGGGATGGAGGCCCGCGAAGCGTTTTTCATGATGACTCTACCTAGAGAGTAGCCACTCTGTTGATGTCCCCGCGGTGGACGCATTTTGCGTCGTCACGCCACGTGGCAAGCAAGGATCGGAATGACATGAGTACGTTGAAGACACTTTCGGGTGCTGGTTTGCTCGCGCGAGCGCTCGTGTGCATCGCGCTGGTCACGTTGGCGCTGCTGGGCGTGTCCGTCGCGCTCCTGATCGCCGAAGGTTTCGGGCTGATCCCGTGGTTCGATGTTTTCGCCTCTTCCGCCCTGCTCGGGAACGCCGTCGGAGTCATGGGTCTGCTCATCCAGGAGGTCCACGCTTGAGACCGAGGCGACATCATGGGCGAGCGCTACCTCCGCTTCTGGAAGAGCAAGCTGGGCGAGAAGCTCTTCAGGCTCGCGGGCTTCAAACTGAAGCGCGTCGCGCCGGCGCTAGGGGCCAGCGAGCACCGTGCTACTGAAGTGGTGATCGGCCTCGAGGCGGACCGGCTCTTCGAGGCTCTGCCGAAAGAGACACGCGAGAGCCTCGGGACACTGCCCGAGACCGTGCAAGCGCTGGAACAGGACGCACAGGCGATGCGTCAGCAGGTGGCGGAGATGGACGGCATCCTGGCGGAAATCGGCGACGACGACCCCTCGCGCCCCTCGGCCGCGCGTGCGTGCGTGCGTGCGAGCGTCGAAGCCACGAGGGAAGAGGCACAGGGGAAACTGCGCGAAGCGGTCGCGGCGCTCGAGACCATTCGCCTTGGTCTGCTCTACATGCAGGCCGGCACGGGAACCGTTGAGAGCCTCACCATGGAGCTCGAGGCCGCCAGGGGCATCTCGGACGACATGGAGAACCTGCTTGCGGGGCACCGGGAAGTGGAGCGCATCCTGCAGGAGCGCCGGAAGACCGGGGTATTCACCTTGGTGACGGATCCCGGTTGGTTGAAGGACGCGATAGTCGATTCGTTTTAGGTTCTTCCGCCATGATCTCCGTTTCAAACCTCGAAAAGTCGTTCGGCGACCGCACGCTCTTCACCGGCGCGTCCTTCCAGCTCAACCCTGGGGAGCGCTACGGGCTGGTGGGCGCCAACGGCTCCGGAAAGACCACGCTGCTCAACATCCTGTGCGGCGACCTGGAGTCCAGTGACGGTACGGTCTCTGTACCCAAGCATCTGCGCATGGGCGTCCTGCGCCAGGACCAGTTCGTGTACGAGAAAGAGGAGATTCTCAAGGTCACGCTCATGGGCCATCCGGAGCTATGGCACGCGATGGTGGAGAAGGAGGCGCTGTTGGCACGTGCCGAAGAGCACTTCGACGCCGACCGGTTTTCCGAGTTGGAAGAAACGTTTCAGCGGCACGACGGATACACCGCCGAAGCCCGCGCCGCCACGATCTTGGAGGGTCTGGGCCTGCCTACGGAGGTGCACACCTCTCCGGTATCCACTCTGTCGGGCGGCTTCAAGCTGCGCGTCCTGCTCGCTCAGGTCCTGGCGAGCGCTCCCGACATTCTTCTGCTCGACGAGCCTACCAACCACCTCGACATCATCTCTATTCGCTGGCTCGAGATCTTCCTGAAGGAATTCAAGGGGCCGGTGGTGGTCATCTCTCACGACCACCGATTCCTGGACAACGTGATGACGCACGTCCTGGATGTGGATTACGAGACCGTGCTGCTCTATCACGGGAACTACAGCGACTCCTTGGTGGCGAAGCAGCTGGAGCGCGAGCGCAGAGAAAAGGACATCGCGGCGCGGGAGCGCGACATCGCGCATCACCAGAAGTTCGTGGACCGCTTCCGGGCGAAGGCGAGCAAGGCTCGGCAGGCGCAGAGCAAGGTGCGCATGATCGAGAAGAAGGCTGCGGCGCTCACGCAGCTGCCCATGAGCTCGCGGCGCTACCCCACGTTCCGGTTTGAGCAGAAGCGGGACAGCGGCAAGGAAGTGCTGCGCATCAAGGGCATCAAGAAAGCCTTCGGCGACAACGAGGTGCTGCACGGCGTGGATCTCACCGTGAACCGGGGCGACCGGCTGGCCATCATGGGGCCCAACGGCATCGGCAAGTCCACGCTGCTCAAGATCATCATGGGTGAGTTGCAGCACGACGCCGGAGAGGTCGAGTGGGGCTACGAGACGCATCCCGGTTACTTCGCGCAGGACCGCAGCGAGCAGTTCAAGTCGCCCACGCGCACCGCCGAGGACTGGGTCTGGGATTTTTGTCCCGACAAGGACCTCGGCTTCGTGCGTGGCCGCATGGGGCTGATGCTCTTCTCGGGAGACGAAGGCAAGAAGCGGCTGAGCGCTCTCTCGGGCGGCGAGGCCGCGCGCCTGATCTTCACCAAGCTGGCGCTGGAGCTGCCCAACGTGCTGGTGCTCGACGAGCCCACTAATCACCTGGATCTCGAGTCGATCGAGGCGCTCGTCCAGGGCCTCAAGAAGTTCGAGGGAACACTGCTGCTGGTCTCGCACGACCGTTGGTTCGTGAGCCGACTCGCCACCCGTGTCGTGGAGATCAAACGCAACGAAATCGTCGACTACCTGGGCACCTACGAGGAGTACGTGCACTTCTGCGGCGACGACCATCTGGACGCCGACCGCGTGATCCTCAAGGCCCAGCGCGACAAGAAGGCGAAGTCGAAGGCGGATCGGGCCCACGCGGCCGAAAACGGGAGCGAAGGCGTGCCTGCAGGGGGCCGGAAACGTGTTTCGACGGCGCAGAAGAATCGAATGGGCGAGAGCCTCGACACACTGATGGCGCGCATCGACAACGCCGAAGCCCGGGTCGCGGAAATCGATGAGCTATTCTGCCAACCCGGCTACTACGAGCAGACCCCGCCCGATGACGTCAGGGAGCTGGAGGATGAGCGATCACGTCTGAAGGGTGAGGTGGCGGATCTCACCAGCGAATGGGAGCGGACCGAGGAGGAGTTGAGCGCGCTGCGGTAGGGTGCCTCGAGCCAGGCGCCCGACTACCGGAAGCACCAGGGGGTCGTGGGCATGCTTCATCGTGACTTCCGCCTCCTGGACGCACAAACTGCGCGCCAATGCCAACGCTGGCTCCGGCCAAGAACACTCCGACCTCCCGAGAATCGACCGCGTGGTGCTGTACATCGACGATCTCGACCGCGCTGCCCGCCCGACAAAGTGCTCGAGGTGCTGGAGGCCGTGCATCTCCTGCTGGCGCTAGAGCTATTCATCGTCATCGTCGGGGTCGATGCCCACTGGCTCGACCGTAGCCTCCGGCACCAGTACCGCGACCTGGGCACGACGGAGAATGCGGAAACAGATCCGTACCTGCAGGAGATGCCCACGCAGTACCTCGAGAAGATCTTCCAGATTCCACTCACGCTTCCCGCGATGGAGCCCGCGGCGTATGGACGCCTCGTCGCGAGTCCTCGCCCCCGACGTGCACCTGACCGGAGCCACGGCTCGCCCAGTGGCTGCCCCAAAGCGGCGCGGCGGCATGCGCTCGGACAGGGGCGGAGACGCGATTCCCACGCGCTCGCTGCTGACGGTGCAGCCTGGGTCGGCGGCGGCGGGCGGAGCGCAGGATGCCATGGGTCTGACGCGCACCGAGGTGGAGTTCGCCCAGAGCCTAGGTCACTTGCTCGACACGCCCCGAGCGGCGAAAAGGCTCATGAACACCTATCGACTCATCCGCTCGACTCGCAGTGTGGGGTCCTCGGAGTTTCTGGGCTTGATGGAGAGACCGGGCGAATTCCAGGCAGTGCTGACGCTGCTCACGATTACGGCCGGTTATCCCACCCTCGCCGACCGCGTCCTCGTGGCACTCGAGGAGGATGCCGGTTTGGAGAAGCCGACGACGACATGGAACGACTTCGCGGCGGCACTGCAACCGAGCTCGGGAGGAGCCGCTACGGGCGCCTATTTCCCAAAGGATCTTCGAGCCGCAGATGCGAATGACAATCTTGCCCAGTGGACCAACATGACCCAAGGCATTTCGGACAGCACATGGCACAACACGCTTACGGAACTCGAACCGTACCGCCGCTGGGGCCGGGTAGTGGCGCGGTTCTCGTTTACGCTTCAATAGGGCGCGAAGCGTCTCCGGAACTGTCGCCCAGTTGCCCAACAATTTGCAGGCCGATTTCCCGCAGCGTTTCCACGCCGTGCACGTCGTGCGGCAAGAGGTGCAGGTAAACCTTCTGGAGCCGCGCAAAGGTCTGCTCGATTTCGGCCCTGTACTGGTCTTCCTGGAGCCGACGCTCGCGTAGGAATTCGCCATCGACGTCTGATGGCAGCAGCCGGTTCACGATCATTCCAGTCACCGGAATGTTGAACTTCTTCAGAAGGTCGAGCGTCTTCTTGCTTTCGAGAATCGGTAGCCGTTCCGGGTTGATCACGAGCAGGAAGGCCGTGATGGTGGGGTCCGTCAGCAGTTCACGCGCGCGATGGAACTTCCGCCGCCGGTTCAGCAGGATGGTCTGGATTCGACCGTCGCGGCTGTCGTCCGGTTCCTCCTTCGACCCGCCGATCATGCCGAATGCATCCTCTCTCGCGTGATCGCGTCCGAACACCTTGAGCAGGTTTCCGAGTTTTCGGGACCGATCCCGATGGCCGAGCATACCATCGCTCCATGCGCCCAGCACCTCGGGTAGCGAAAGCAGGCGGATGGTATGGCCCGCCGGGGCCGTATCGAAAATGAGCAAGTCGAAGCGTTCCCTCGCTTCAGCCATCAGATCGGCCATGCGCTCCAGAAGAGCGGCCTCCATCGTACCCGGAGCATGGCGCGCGAGGTCGAGTTGCTTGTCGACCTCCCGGTACATCTTGGGAGCGACCAGCGACTTCATGCTCATCTTGACCGTCGCGATGTGCTGCTCGGCTTCGGCCTCCGGATCGATCTCCAAACCGGCGAGGTTGGGGCCGAGGGAGGTCTCTTCGTTTCCGATGCGCGTATCGAAGATGTCGCCGAGGGAATGCGCGGGGTCCGTCGAAACGATCAGAGTGCGGCGGCCCGACTCCGCCGCCATCAACGCGAGCGCACCCGCGGTCGTGGTCTTGCCGACACCGCCCTTGCCGCCCACGAAGACGATGCGTCGGTCGAAGAGCTTATCCACGGCCTAGTGTGCCGCGACCCTCAACAACATCTGAAGTCGTCGAGAGGCGAATGCTCCATGCCCGCCCGTTTGTGCCACTCGTGAAACTTCTCGAGCATGATCGGCTGCAATTCGAGCGTGTAATAGGTGGCAGGATTCGGGACGCCCATCATCTCCGAGAAGATGAGCAGCATGAAGAGATCGTCCTGTTCGCGCTTTGCTCGCGCGACAGCTCCCCGGTAGGGCGCGTTGTAGGCTTCGGTAGCCAGGTACGCCAACCAGCGGAGCTTCTTCTTGATGCCAGCCCACTTCATTTCTCGTTCAGACCGTCCTTCCAGTTCAGCGCGTCGCTCAGGCCCGACCTTACGAAGCCTCGGCGGCGCGTTTCTCCCTCGTAAAGGCGGACCCCGATTCGAGGATCACGAAGATCGCCAAGACGATGACCACGAGGTCCAGCGCCATCAGGAAATAACTACCGCTGTTGAACAGATCCCACAGTTGGTACAGCGCGGCGAAAAAGGACATCGTCGTGACGAACACCATGGGCACCATCGTAAAGATGTACCGTCGCTTGAGCTTGACCAACATGACGCTGAGTACCAGCAGCGTCAGGCCCGCCAGCAACTGGTTCGTGGTGCCGAAAAGAGGCCAGATCGCCATGCCGCCCTGGCCGCTTCTTCCGCCCGCGCCGAACGCGAGAGCGAGGCATGCCGCCACGGCCCCGAACGTCGCGATGTATCCGTTTTGCAACACGGGGATCTTATAGATCGTGCCCCATTCCTGGATGATGTAGCGCTGGAGGCGCACCCCGGCGTCCATGGTCGTTCCGGCGAAAAGCACGGCCATGACGGCGAGCAGTGTGGCCGCGAACTCTTTGGACAGCGGCGTTCCATCCGAAACGATTTGTGACCCGCCCTCGACGAACGTTGGGATGCCGGTCAGACCGAATTCCGCGTACGTCGTCTGCCACTCACCCAGCGACGCGAAGCCGGCGCTGACGGCGAGGATGGTGACCAGCGCGAGAAGTCCCTCGCCGGACGAACCCAGATACCCCACGAAGCGTGCGTCCGTCTCCTTATCCAATTGTTTGGAGGTGGTACCGGACGCCACAAGTCCATGGAACCCGGATAAGGCCCCGCATGCGATCGTCACGAACAGCAGAGGTAACAACGGAGGCGTTCCCTCGGGGACAGCCGTGTTGTACATCGGCGCGACGATGTCGGGGTTGGCCGCGAACACGGCCCCGAACAACAGGCCCAGACCAATGATGAGCTGAATGCCGTTGATGTAGTCCCTCGGCTGGAGCAACAACCAGACGGGCAGCAGCGACGCGATGGTGGCGTAGACGAAGAGGATGATGATCCACTGAGGGGCCGCGCCGAGACCCATGAACGTCTCCGGCAGCGAGACCGGAACCTGGTCTCCCAAGTAGATCACCGCGTAGAGGATGATCGTGCCAATGATCGTGGGCCAGAGGATCGGGACGCCCATCCGATAGATCAGGACGCCGATCACTAGGGCTACCGCGATCGCGCTCCAAGCCGGTATCACGCTGCTGGGCGTCGCCACGAACGCGTTGGAGATGGAGACCGCGAACACCGCGTTGACCATCATCAGGAGAAAGAAGATCACGATCAGGAACAGCGTGCGCGCGCGATGACTAACCACGTCGCCGGTGAGTGATCCAATGGATCTGCCTTCGTTACGGACGCTGGCCCATACCGCGCCGAAGTCGTGCACGCCGGCGAAGAATATCGTGCCCGCGATAACCCATATGAATGCTGGCAACCATCCCCAGATGACGGCGATGGCGGGCCCGATGATCGGAGCGGCACCGGCTACCGCCGTGAAGTGGTGACCCCACAGCACGACCCTGTTGGTGGGAATGAAGTCGATGTCGTCCCGCAACGCGTGCGCGGGTGTCTCGAATTCCGGATCGAGCTGATAGATCTTTTCGGCAATGAACTTCGAGTAGAAGAAATAGCCGAGGGCGATGAGCGTGATGCCGATTAGTGCCGGGACGATCGCGGGCATTATTCAACCAAGATCTGAAGTGGACAGCTCAGGGTTTACCGGGCGCCAATGTAGGATAAAAAAATGCCTCCGACAGCCCTGTCTGTGGAGGTGCGCGCTTCGAGCAACGCGCCTTAGGAGTGTCCGTTCCGGCCGACGCCCCTTCCAGCTAGTTCCAGCTCCACCTCGGATCCACCGCCTTCACGGCTAGTCCGAGCGCCTCGAACTCGCGTGTTCTCCTGTCACGGGCAAAGCTGGCGCCCGCCCGGTGGCTCATCACCACGATGACTAGGTCGCGCGACGGGATGATGTAGGTACGCTGGTCCCCCGCGCCCGCAGCATTGTAGGCATCGGGTGGCAACGAGGGGATGCGGCTTCCGCGCCCTGTTTCGTCAGCGGTGTTGAGCCAAAAGAGGCCGCCATAGATAGGCTCGGGCCAGGCCGGCGCGGGAGTCTGCACGAAGTCCACGAACTCCTCCGGTAGCAGCCGCTCGCCGTTCCACATCCCCCGTTGCAGATACAGAAGCCCGAGCCGCGCCCAGTGGCGCGCGGTGCCATAGTTGTAGCCGGTCAGGATGAAGTTGCCGTAGATGTCGGTCTCCGCCACGAAACGGCGGATCCCGATCTTGTCGAAGAGCTCGCGCTGGGGCCACGTGAGATACTGCTCCCCGAGCTCGTTCTCCACGGTTCGGCGTACGATGTACCCCAACGTCCACGGATCGGAATTGCGATATCGTCCGACCGTGTTGGGTGGGTGCTCGGCATCGCGGCTCGCCGAGAATCGGAAGATGTCGATCGGGGCTGTGTATCCGAGCCGGTGATCCGCCTGCCCGGGGATGTACGACGCAGCCATCTGCTCGGGCGTCGATCCCCCTCCGCTGAACCTCAGCCCACTCGACATGCGCAGCAGATCCGCGATCCGGATCTCGGCCCGAGGGTCGTCGGGCGAGAGTTGCCACTCGGGCACCGGCGCGCCTTGCCAAAGCTCCAAGAGACCTTTCTGAATCAGGCGTCCCATCAACGTGGCCGTCATGCTCTTTCCCATCGACCAACTCTCGAGCTGCATGTCCACGTGCGCGCCCGAGCCGTATGCCTCCTTCACGATCCGCCCTCGGTGCACGACGATGAACGCCGCCCGGCGGTCGTTGTCGTTCGCAAAGAACGTCCGCGCCGCGTCGTCGAGCAGAGCGCCATCGACATCCGCCGGCAGCGGCGTTTCGGGCAACTTGTCGCCCATCGGCCACGGAGTGGATGCCGCGTCGGGGAGGGCGCTAACCACGCTCACCGGCGTGAAGAGCGGCTTGTCCGTCTCCGGCCGCAAGATCACGCAGCCCTGGTCTCCGAAATGACGCGCGCTCGCTGAGACGCCGTCCCGAGAGGCGGTGACCATCCGGCGCTCTTCGTTGATCGCGAACTCGAGACTGCCGCTCTCGTATGCCTCTAGCAGCGCTTGGTCCCACAGCACTGAGTTGTACAGCGCCTCGGGGCGCTCCCGCTTGGAAACCCAGATGCCGGAGCAGTAGCGCTTGGCGGGCCCCGCCAAACTGAGGCGCGCAACCGCCGGGGAAGAGGACTGCGCGACGACGAGCTCGGGGCCTACGGTGGAAAAGGCGACGAGCGTGATCAGGATGGGCGCGAGTGAAGCCCTCATGATGCCCTCCTCAGGAGTCAGTTGGACCGAGATGGCAGGCGGGATCAACGTGACCGGGTCACGCGGCGATCGCAACACGCCCGCCGCCCCGCGGCCTGATGGCGCGAGCTCGTGAGATCTCGGAGGGGGCGCCCATGGTCGAGGTCTTTATTTGTAGCGTACTTCATGCGATTGGACAGGAAGACGAGGCCGTAGGGGTCGTGGCAGATCTCGTGGCCCGCTCCCGCGAGGAGCATATCTCGGGCTATGTGCTCGCGACCGCCCTCCTCCTCACCGGCGACGAGCCGCGGGCCCTCGACCATCTCGAACAGGCGCTGCAAGATCGAGATCCATTCTTGCCAGGCCCGGGAGGTGTCCCCCGATTCCGTGCGTTGTACGGCGAACCCCGTTTCTGCGTAGTGTTCCAGGCGGTCTTCCCGGGACGCGAGCTGCGGGGTGCGGCCGAGGGCACGGGGTAGCCCTCGCGCCTGAACCCCCTCACGCCTTGCGGTAGTACGGGTAGGCAGGTACCAGTCTCCGCGCCAAGCCACCGGTCGGAGGATCAACCACTGCGCAGTCGATACCGTGTAGACAACGTCCCTGCCAAACTCCGCATTCCGTTCCTCGTGTACGGATATGTGTTGGGGGGGCTCTGGCTCACCTGGATTCTGCTGCTTCGATTGACCCTGAGGATCCGGGTTAGGGGTGCGGAAAACGTGCCCAACGGCTCGAACTTCATCCTTTGCCAATGGCATGAGACGGGCCTGCTGGCGATCGAAACGTGGGCGCCGCGACTGCCGTCCTATTTGCACCAGCAGCCGCACGCTTGGATCGTGCACTCGGACTGGTATACGAAGCCGGTTTGGATCGTCCTGAGCTTCGTCGGCGTGGACCGACTCGTTTCGGCATCGAAAGGGAATGGCCGGATCGGAGCCGCGGAGGAGATCGTGAGCTACCTCAAGAAGGGGTACTCGACGTTCGTCACGCCGGACGGTCCGAAGGGACCGGCGCGCACTCTGAAGAAGGGCGTCTTGCACATGGCCGCTCAGAGCGGTGTGCCAATACTTCCGG
Source organism: Gemmatimonadota bacterium (assembly GCA_015664885.1). Classification (GTDB taxonomy): domain Bacteria; phylum Gemmatimonadota; class Gemmatimonadetes; order Longimicrobiales; family Gaopeijiaceae; genus UBA1138. Next base: position 13,556 of record DQPL01000135.1, on the reverse strand, counting down.
TGCGCATTTCCGCGAACCGCTGCTATCGCACCGACTCGTGGGATCGGAAGATGCAACCGCTGCCTTTTTCCACCATCGATGTGGAGGTTGGAGCCCCGATCAGCGTGACGACGAACAACTTCGACGAGAGCATTGGAGCACTTACCGAAGCTCTCGGGTAGAGTAAGAGCCTCGCCGCTCCTCCGTTGGCCCGAATGACCAGCAGACACCTCCTCAGATCACTGACCTTCGCTCTTCTGGTCCTTTCGGGTTGCTCATCCGAGCCTCCGCCGGAGGGAGCGGAGTCCGTCATCGTTCTGCACGGTCTGCGCCGTACCCCTGCCTCGATGGCGATTCTCGTGGCGCGCCTGGAGGATGCCGGGTACGGCGTTACCAGCTTCGGCTATGCGTCGACGTCCGAGCCCATGGAGGCTCTCATCGATCAACTCGAGGCCGCGGTAGCGTTGTGTTGTGCGGACCACCCGGAAGACGTGCATTTCGTCACGCACTCGATGGGAGGCGTACTGGTCCGGAGCTACCTCTCCCAGCAACCCGAACCGCACAACGGGCGCGTGGTGATGTTGAGCCCGCCGAGCCAGGGCAGCGAGATCGTCGATGCCTTCGCAGACTCGCCACGACTTCGGGCCCTATTCGTGGGCCCAGCGGCTTCCGAGCTGGGGACCGACTCCGCGGGGATCGCAAGGAAACTCGGCCCCGTTCGATTCGACCTGGGCATCATCACCGGCGACAAGAGCCTGAGCCCCATAGGATCCTGGGTCATACCGGGACCGGACGACGGCAAAGTCGCGGTGGGGCGAGCCAACGTCGAGGGGTCGGCGGACTTTCTCGTCATCTCCGCGACGCACACGTTCATCATGAACCGCAGAGATGTGGCCAGGCAGGTCGTGCACTTCCTACAAAACGGTCGGTTCAGTCCGACTGACCCATAGCCCACTCGTCTTCTCGAATCATTAGCCTGGAGGACCGATGTTCGCTCTCCGACGCGTAGCGTCAGCAGCCCGAAAGGTGTCCACTTGCGGGAGCTTGGCGCCCATTTGTGCGCTCGTATTATGCGCCACCGTTTTGACGGCGCCAGCCACGGGATTGGCCGCGCAGGCCGACATCGAGGCTCTTCCCTCCTTCGCCGAGCCCGGAATCTCGCCGGACGGCTCCGAGGTCGCTTTCGTCTCGGGTGGAGACATCTGGACGGTGTCCACGCAGGGCGGTGCGGCGCGACTTCTGGTGGCGCACTCTGGCAATGAATCGAGGCCGCTCTACTCCCCGGACGCATCGCGCATTGCCTTCAACTCCGACCGGGACGGAGGCCTCGACATCTACGTGATAGACCTGGGCGACGGAAGTGTCTCGCGCCTCACCTACGCCTCGGGCTCGGAGCAGCTCAATGGATGGTCGCGCGACTCGCAGTGGGTCTACTTCTCGTCGTCGGATCAGGACATCTCGAGCGTGAGCGACGTCTACCGAGTCCGAGCCTCGGGTGGGATGCCGTTCACCGTCGCCGCGGACAAGTACGAGACCGAGTTCTTCGCGGCTCCGGGACCGGATGAGGGCGTCATCGCCATCAGCACACGTGGCAACATGGCGCGGGGCCAGTGGTGGCGGAACGGCCACGCCCACATCGACGAGGCCGAGATTTGGCTTGTGCGCGAGGGCACCCCCCCGACGTACTCGCCGCTCACTACGGGCGGGAAGAACTCCTGGGCGATGTGGGATGACGCCGGAGAACGCGTCTACTTCATGTCGGACCGGAGTGGGTCCGAGAATTTGTGGTCCGTTCCCGCTGACGCCGCCGGTATGGGCGGCGAGCAGCGGCTCACGAACTTCACTGAGGGCAGGGTGCTCTGGCCGACCATCGCGATCGACCGGCCGCTGGTTGCCTTCGAGCGGAACTTCGGCATCTGGACATACGACGCGGCGTCGGGCCGGGCCGCCGAGCTCGACATCAACCTCATGGGCTCTGTCGAGGGTCCGAGGCCCGAGGTCGAGAACATGACCGACGGGTTCAGCGGCCTCGCGGTGTCCCCCGACGAGAAGAAGTTCGCGTTCGTTGCGCGCGGGGAGATTTTCGCCGGATCCATGGAGGGTGACGCTCCGGCGGCGAGGGTGACCGACACGCCGGCGGCCGAGAGCGACGTTACCTGGTCGAGCGACTCCGACGAGATCGCGTACGTCTCGTGGAGGAACGGCACCCCGCAGCTTTTCGCGTACGATTTCCCGACTGAGCAGGAGCGCCAACTCACCGACAGTCCAAGCCGTGACGACAATCCCAGGTTCTCGCCCGACGGCCGATACTTGGCGTACAACCGCGCGGGCCAGGAACTGCGCGTCATCGACATGGAATCGGGCCAGGACAGATCGCTCGCGCGGCGTACCAGCGGGAGCGGTTCCTACGCGTGGTCCCCGGACAGTAAATGGATCGCCTACGCCGGCCGCACCGACGAGTTCAACAACGCTATGGTCGTGTCCATCGACGGTGGTATGCCGAGGCAAGTGAGCTTCCTCGCGAACACGAACTTCGGCTCGCTCAACTGGAGTTCGACCGGAGAGTACTTGGTGTTCCGGACCGGCCAGCGGACCGAACCCGGCAAGCTGGTTCGCGTCGATCTGATCCCACTCACGCCGACGTTCCAGGAGGACCGGTTCTGGGACCTCTTCAACGAGGAGCAGACTGAGCGGCGGCCCGAGCGTGCCGAGCGTGTACGCGCGGAGGAGCCCGAAGTGTCGGAGACTCCGGAGGCACCGGCCGACGTCGAGATCGACTTCGACGGTATCCGGCGCCGAGGCAACTTGGTCGATCTGGACTTCAGCGTCGGAGCGGTCCTCTTGAGTCCGGACGGGGAACACGCAGCGGTCTCCGGGCAGGACGGCCTACACTACGTGACGTTCGAGCCCGACGGCGGCGTCGACGTCAGGCCGCTGGGCGATCGTGGGCAGGGTGGTGGCCGCGGCGGTGGCGCATCGATGCAGTTCTCGAAGAATGGGCGAGATCTCTACCTCCTTCGACGGGGCCGGATCAACGTCATGAACGTCGCTTCCGGTAACACGCGCTCGATCTCCACCTCCGCCGAGGTCGACGTCGACTTCGAGCGTGACAAAACAGCCGTCTTCGAGCAGGGGTGGGGCGAGATGCGTGACGGCTTCTACGACGATCAATTCCATGGAGCCGACTGGGACGCGGTCCGTGAGACCTTCGCGCCGCGCGTCGCCGGTGCGAAAACGCGCGCCGAGCTCAATCGCCTCATGAACCTGATGCTCGGAGAGCTGAACGCGTCCCACCTGGGGCACCGGGGTGGTGGCGGTGGCGCACGTGCCGAGCAAACCGGCAAACTCGGTCTGCGCTTCGACCGCGTGGTCTTTGAGAACGATGGCCGTTTCCAGGTTGCCGAGATCATCGAGCTCGGACCCGCACATGTGGAGGGAAGCATCGAGCTCGGCGATTACCTCCTGGAGGTAAACGGAACCGAGCTGACCGGGTCGACGAACCTGAACCAAGTTCTGGCCGGCGCGCCGGGTGAGAAGGCTGCGATCTTGGTTTCGGCCAACGCCAACGGCTCTGGGCCGCGTGAAGTAGAGTTGCAGGCGATCAGCACTGGGGCCGAGCGGCAACTCGTCTACCGGGCGTGGGTCGAGAGCCGGCGCGCCTACGTGGACGAACTGAGCGAGGGCAGACTCGGATACGTGCACATCGCTTCCATGTCCCAGGGTGCGCTCGATCAGTTGATCTTCGACCTGGATCAGGGCAACCACGGCAAGGACGGCGTAGTCGTCGACGTTCGCAACAACAACGGTGGTTTCGTGAACGTCTACGCCATCGACATCCTCGCGCGTCAGAACTACTTCACGATGGAGAGCCGGGGCGGCACCGTGGCTCCCTCACGCGTGCAGCTCGGGCAACGCGCGCTACTCGCACCGACGATCCTCGTGACGAACCAGCACACGCTCTCCGACGGCGAGGACTTCGCGGAGGGGTATCGCACGCTTCAGCTCGGCAAGATCGTCGGTGAGCCCACCGCGGGTTGGATCATTTACACGGGCAGCGTGAGCCTCGTCGACGGCACGTCGGTCCGCATGCCCCGTACGAAAATTCGTGACACCCGTGGCCAGGTCATGGAGCGAAATCCCCGCCCGGTCGACATCGAAGTGGAACGGCCGACGGGCGAGAGCTACCTAGGCCGCGACAGTCAGCTCGAACGCGCCGTCGAGGAACTGCTGGTCCAACTGCGGGCACGCACGACGACGTCGCGCTGACCGCCTCATCGGGGCAAACATGAAGAGCCTCCACCAAGGAATGGATCGACGAAACTTCTTGTCATCGGCCGTGCTGGCGGCTGGTGGCGCTCACCTCTGGGGTGCGGAGAGTGTGCGGCAAGCCTCGAATTCATCCCCAGAAATCGATGCGTTCATCCGCGAGAGGATGGCCACGTATTCGATTGCTGGCGTGGCCGCCTGTGTCGTCAAAGACGACCGCATGGTCTGGTCCAATACCTACGGCTTCGCGGACCTGGAGCGGCAGATCCCGATGAACCTGGACTGGGTCCAGAACATTTGCTCCATATCGAAGACGTTCGCCACCACGGCGTTGATGCAGCTCTGGCAGCAGGGTCGTTTCCAGCTGGATGACGATGTCAGTGACTACATGTCCTTTCCGGTCCGCAATCCATCGCATGCGGACGTGCCGATCACGTTCCGGCTCTTGCTGACGCACCAGTCCTCTATCCGGGACGGCGAGTGGTACGGCAGGGGCTACCAATGCGGGGACCCGACGGTGTCCTTGGCTGAGTGGATCGAAGGATACTTGCAGCCTGGTGGGCAGTTCTACGACGCGCCGGAGAACTTCCAGGCTTGGGCGCCGGGCGATCGCTGGGACTACAACAACGTGGCCTTCGGCCTCGTGGGTTACCTGGTGGAGCAGATTTCAGGGGAGTTGTTCACCGACTACTGCCGCGAGCACCTCTTCCAGCCGCTCGGGCTGAACGAGACGTCGTGGTACCTGGCCGACATCGACCTCTCCCGACATGTCGTTCCTTATACCTATGTGGAGGGCGACGAAATTCGGAGCCCCACGTGGGGAGGCCGTCCGTTGGGCGTTATTTTGGAGGGCAGCGGCTCGACCGTGCCCGTGGGGGACGGACACCATGCCAGCTGCGCGTACAACCACCCGAACTTTCCAGACGGGTTCCTGAGGACCAGCGTGCGCCAGCTCTCGAGGTTCGCGCGTGCTTACCTGAACGGAGGCGTTCTCGATGGGCAACGCATCCTCGAGGAGAGCACCATACGGGAGATGTTCCAGCCCCAGCTCCCGGGCGGGTTCGGGACTCAGGGCCTCACGTGGTACACCTATCCCGACGTCCGGGGCAAGGAGGTTTGGGGACATGGGGGGAGCGACCCCGGCATCAACACCGGCATCCGCTTGGTGCCTGACGAAGGCATCGCGGCCATCGTCTTCATCAATACCTGGGGCGGGAATCCGTCGCAGATGACGCGGCGGCTGTTGGAAGAGGCTCCTGGACTGTAGCCCACCCGCCGTTGACATGTGGATAGCATGTTAACATGCTATCCACATGTCCATCATGATTCAGATTCGTAATGTGCCCGAGGACGTGCATCGCCGAGCCAAGGCGAAAGCGGCTCTCGAGGGCGTAACGCTCTCTGATTTGGCGCTGCGAGCACTGCAGAAGGAGTTGCGGCGTCTGAGCGTCACCGAGGTTGTGGCACGGGTTCGTGAGTTGGGACCTATCTACGGTGCGCCTGCGGCCGCCGATATCATCCGCGAGGAACGCGACATCCGGTGATGGTCGTGGATGCCTCAGCCGTGGTGGAGTGGCTGATGGGCAGCGAGCGTGGTGACGCCGTAGTGGCGCAACTGCTTGCTGACCCGGACGGCGAGTTCTTCGCTCCGGATCTGCTCGACGTCGAGGTGGTGCAGGCGTTTCGACGCTTGGCTCGGACGGGAAGGGTCGCCGACGCGCGGGCGATCGGGGCTATCGAGCTACTCGAGGTGCTACCCGTTGAGAGGCGCCCCGCTGGGATCCTCGTGCCGCGCATGTGGACGTTGCGGGACAACCTGAGCGCCTACGACGCTGCTTACGTGTCGCTCGCGGAAGCGCTCGACTGTCCGCTACTCACTTGTGATGCACGGAGCGCTGACGCGCCCGGCCATCAGGCGACCGTTCGGGTGGTGCGGTAGGGCGCGCGCCATGCAATCGTCCTGGGCGAAAGTAGTCGTCGGCGCCCCACATGCGGCGCATCGATTCCGGTCGTAGGATGCGGGCAACAGCCGGAGATGAGATGTGGAGATGACCAGCAGAAAGTACCGCGGCGGCGTGCCGCTCCTCCTAGTGGCCGCATGCATGGCCGCTTGCACGACGGCGCCCGTTCCAGCCGAGGCACAGACTCGTGCCTTCACTGCCGAGGACATGCTCGATCTCGTGCAGATCAGCGGGGGTGTTTCCGTTGCTCCGGCCGGCGACCGCATCGCGTATATGCTACCGGACGTTGCGGAGGACTGGAACGTTCTGGAGCGTTTTCCACTGGGTACCGTCTACGTGCGGAGCCTGGACGGGACGTCCGCGGGCACGCCTGTGGCGCTCGGCTCCGAGGGTCGGCGCAGCTCCTTTCCGATGTTCTCACCTGACGGCTCACAGGTCGCTTTCTTCTTGGAAGGGTCGAGCGGGGGACAGCTAGCTGTTTGGCGGGCTGAAACCGGAGAGACGCGCACGGTCGGCCATACGTTCCCCGGCAAGGCGACGACGCCACCGCAGTGGGCTGGTAACGGCAGGGTGGTATTCGCACGACCTGCGTTGCCTGGTGTCGCGAGTGAGCCGGCGCGCGTGCGCGTGCTGCACACAACGGACGAGATCCTGCCGGGGGACGCTTACTTCGCAAATCGAAGCCGAGCCGGACTGGTGGTCCTGGACCTCGCCACCGGAGCGGAGCGTGCACTTCTCGATGACGAAGCGCCGCTTCGGAGTTTTACGGTCTCGCCAGATGGCGAATACGTGACCGCTGCCCTGCCCAGCCCCGACACGGAGGGTATCGCCCGCCGGGAGCGGAACGAGACGTTCCTGTGGCGCCTCGGCGCTGGCGAAGAGTCACGCATGATCACCGGCCGCGGGCAGCGGCTTTCCTGGCTTCCCGATGGGCGAATGGCCTGGCGCGGCCGGGGCGGCTTGCTGACACTCGGCGTCGACGAGCCCGGCCCGGCTCAGGGCGGGAGCGGCACACCCTTCAGGTCCGGCTCAGGCGCGCGGTTGGCACCCCTCGAGTGGTCTCCGGACGGGAGGCATTACGTGACGCTCGTGGCCGACCGATCGATCAGCGACGCCGAAGTGGAAGCCCCGCAGCCGGGCATGTTCTCGATCGCCCGCGCGTTCACGGATTTGTACTTGGTGTCCAACGAGGACGGCATGGCCACCAACCTCACGGCCGACTTCGACGATGATGTGAGCGGCCCAGTCTGGAGCTCGGACGGATCCTCGATCTTCTTCCGAGCAGTCGACAACAGCACCTACGACCAGACGCTGTACCGCTACGAAACTGAGCGCGGGCAACTCTCCAAGTTGGCGTCCGGCGAGGAGTCCTACGGCAACCTGATACCTGTTCCCGAAGGGCTCCTGCTGACGATCCAATCGGCAACCGCGCCGTCCGATCTGTGGTTCATCGACGGCACCACCGGACGTCGCACACGGGTGACCGAGCTGAACCCGCAGCTGACGGACTTTGCGTTCAGCAAGCCTGAACTCCTGCACTTCGACAACGCGGACGGCGAGCGGTTGGGCGCGCTCCTTTATCGACCTCCCGGAGCGACCGACGATGTGCCGGTCATTACCTATATCTACGAGAAGCTCACGCCCGGCATCCATCGCTTCAGCGCACGTCACCAGATCTTCGCGACTCACGGCTATGCCGTGCTCATGCCCAACGTGAAAATCAAGGTCGGTGAGACGGGCACGTCGTACGTGAAGAGCGTCGTGCCCGCGGTGCAAATGGTGCGCGACATGGGCTTCACCAACGATCGTTTCTGTCTCTGGGGAGGCAGCTTCGGCGCCTACGGGACGTCGTTCGTCATTACGCAGACCAAGGTCTTCGACTGCGCGGTCTCTCGTGCGACGCCTCCCGACCTCATTCGCAACTGGGCGAGCGGTCGGGACCGCGATTCGGACAACATCGAGTTCGGGCAGGCGCGCATGGGCGGCAGCCCATTCGAGTTTATGGAGCGATACTTGTCCCAGTCTGCTTTTTTCCACTTGGACGAGGTCGAGACGCCGGTGCTGCTCACGCACGGTGTGAAGGACTACACGATTCTGGTAGGCGAGGGAGAGTTGATGTTCTACGCTCTGAGACGGTTGGGGAAGAACGCCACGCTCGTGCTCTACGAGGAAGGCGATCACAGCTTGTACCGGCACTCGCGGGCCGACGCGCTCGACGTTCACCAGAGGATGCTCGACTGGTTCGAGATGTACCTGCGACCGGGGAGTGCGGCCGGGAACGGAGGGGTGAGGTGACGCGCGACGAGATGGACCGGCGCGCCGCATTGAAGGCGTTCGTGGGCCTCGGGTTGGCGTCGGGGCTGGCGGACTGTACGTCCGCGCCCGAGCCTGGCGGGGCACCGGCGCCCACCGAACAGCCACCCGCGGCCGACACCACACCGCCGGAGGAGCATGAGCACCCGGCCGACGGCGACGTGCTGGTCTTCGCGTTCGGCGACAAGGAGGGCCAGGTCATCGCGCCCTCCGACGTTCCGCTCGGCGGCCCCCAGATCTTTGCGTACCCGGCGGATGCCGGCGGCGGCCACGTGGCATCGGACTCGCGGCTAGACCAGGTGATCCTGGTCCGTATGGACCCTTCGAGCCTCACCGAGGAAACCACGGCTCGCGCCGTGGACGGAATCGTGGCCTATTCGGCGGTATGTACGCACGAGGGATGTGACGTAAGCGATTGGAACGAAGACGGTCTGCGGCTCGTTTGCCCCTGCCACGACTCGGAGTTCGACCCGAGCGACAATGGGCAGGCCACAGAGGGGCCGGCGACGCGGCGCCTCGCGGCGCTCCCGCTCAAGATCGTCGATGGCAGGATGATGGCAGGGGGCGGCTTCCAAGGACGCATCGGATTCCGGCGGCGCTGAGGGACAACCAACACGCTACTTCAGGGGGGAACGTGATGAAGCTCGACCGATGCTGTCGCACGACCATCGTGATGATCGCCGCCGGGCTGTTCTTGCCTGGCGACGCGAAGGCTCGGCAGGCGGCTGAACCGTATCGGCCGGTGACCGACGAGCGTCTGGAAAATCCCGAGCCCGAGAACTGGCTGTTCTACCGTGGCACCTACGACGGCTGGGGCTATAGCCCGCTCGATCAAATCGACGCGGACAACGTCGCCGACCTGGTCCCGGTGTGGTCGTTCTCCACTGGCGTGAACAGTGGGCACGAGGCGCCGGCGATCGTCAACGACGGAGTGATGTTCGTCACCACGCCGGGCAATCAGGTGATCGCGATCGACGCTCGCACGGGCGATCTGATCTGGTTGTACGAGCACGAGATGCCGGAGGACGTAATCGGCTTTCACTACACCAACCGCGGTGTGGCGCTGTTCGGCGACAAGGTGTTCATGGCAACGCTCGACGCTCGGATCGTCGCGCTCGACGCGGCAACCGGGGAAGTCGTTTGGTCCGAATCCGTCGCGGACAATTCCAGCGGATACTACATGACGCTCGCCCCGCTCACCGCGCGTGGGAAAGTCATGGTCGGTGTATCGGGCGGTGAGCTCGGAATTCGCGGCTTCGTGGTGGCGCTCGATACGGAGACTGGGGAGGAAGTTTGGAGGACCCACACGGTACCGAGCCCCGGCGAGCCAGGTAGCGAGAGTTGGCAGGGTGACGCATGGCAGACCGGAGGCGCCGCCGTATGGCTCACCGGCCACTACGACCCCGAGTTGGGCCTCACGTATTGGGGCACTGGCAATCCGGGTCCCTGGATGGGAGACGTCCGGCCCGGAGACAATCTCTATTCCAATTCGGTCGTCGCGCTCAACGTCGACACGGGAGAGCTCGTCGGCCATCATCAGTACCATTGGAACGGATCGTGGGATTGGGACGAAGTTTCGACGCCTCTCTTGATCGACGTCGAGCGCGACGGGCGCACGTTTCCGGCTCTCGTGCACCCGGGTCGCAACGGCTACCTGTGGCTGCTCGAGCGCAGCGCGGACGCGATCTCGTTCGTGGACGCGTGGCCCTACGTGCGCCAGGACGTCTTCATCAACATCGACCCCAAAACGGGTCGGCCGACTTACGACCCACTCAAGAAGCCCAGCACCGGCACCCAGGCGGACTTCTGCCCTTCGCTTTGGGGCGGTAAGGACTGGCCCCCTGCGGCCTACAATCCGGGCACCGGTCTCTTATACATCCCCGCCAACGACAATCTGTGCGGGACGATCGAGGGCCAGGAAGTCGTGTACCGCCCAGGCCGCTCGTTCGTTGGAGCCAGGACGGGTCTGAACGTATGGCCCGGCGCCGACCACATTGGCGAGCTGCAGGCCTGGAACATGAACACCGGCGAGAAAGTGTGGACACGCGAGTTCGACTCACCCAATTGGGGCCCGGTGATGACGACCGCCGGAAATCTCGTCTTCATGGGCGGCACCAGCGATCGCTACTTCCGCGCGTTCGATGCGCGCACGGGCGACCAGCTCTGGCAGCAGCGCACCAACTCCGGGGTCATTGGGGTCCCATCGTCCTACATGGTCGACGGCGTGCAGTACATCGCGGTCCAGTCAGGCTTTGGTGTCGATGCGGCGTCGATGCGGCGAAGGGTCGACTCCGACCGTGGGACTGAGACTTATGTGCCCCAGGGTGGAGTGATCTGGGTGTTTGCGTTGGGAGGGTAGGGGGACACCCACGCGCGCCTACCCGAACCCCTCGGGTCTCTTCTTCTTCATGTCCGGATACGGCGTACGCACACCCCAGATCATTCCCAGCGCGACTACCAAGCCCACCAAGCCAAGCACGAAGACCCACCACGGAACCACCGTGTCCTCGGTGACCCACCCCATGTGGGCTGGCACGATCCCGATGGCGTTGTTGAGGAAGTGCCAGAGCATGACCGGAAAGATGGAGCCCGTGAGCAGGACCACCGCAGCGAAGACCACGCCGAGGTACGCAGTCGGCAGCAGCCGAAACAGCGACACGTGGAAGATCCCGAAAATGGCGCCGACCATCAGGCAGATACCGACGGGGCCGAACACCTTGCGGAGCCCATGCAGCAGCACGCCCCGGAAGGCGAGCTCTTCGAGGATGCCGGGCATGACGGCGATGAACAGCAGCAGCTGCCATAGCGGCATCTGGTCGCCCAGGAGAGCGTCACCGAAGGCCTCGAGCACGTTCTGCGGCACGGGGAAGACGTAGGTGTTCACGAGCTCGGCAAGGCCGATGCCGACGATGTAGCCGGAGGGTGCCCCTATGACTATGGCCGGCCAGACCAGTGGGCGTACCGGACGGAGGGCGAAAGCGGCACGCGGGTCGAGCCCGTACCGGCGGATCATCATCAGCGATCCGCCGAGGAAGATGAACACCAGATTGACCACGACCTGCCCACGCACACCGAGGTCCTCACCGAACCAGAGCGAAACGATCAAGAAGATCACCCACATCACACCGAACCAGCGCAGCACCCGCCGCGGGAAAAGCGCGGGCCCGCCGACAAGGTCCGCCTCGTCGAGGTCGGACTGTGAAATCAGGTGCTCGGTCGAGAGCGTGCGCTCGGTCAGCCGCGCGGCCCACCAGGCCGCTGCACCCGTGGAACTGAATGCCAGAAACAGGAAGAGCCAGTCGTACTCTCGCACCATGACCTCACGCACGGCGACGCCGATGCCGGCGATGGGCACGAGGGCGATGGCGGAGCGCAGGTCCATTCCGGGCAGTGTACCCGCCAACGAAGGCACCAGGAACGCCAGGAAGACGGGGAAGAAGTAGATCTGGTATTCCTTGTAGGTCTTCGCGTAGCCCGACAGCAGGAGCAGCACGCTCGAAATGAGCACGGTGAGCGGCAGGAAGAGGATCAGCAGAAGGACCAGGTCCAGCGCCGACAGCGCCACCGCGAAATTCTCCGGAAGGTCCACTACGCCCAAAACGAGATAGACCAGCAAGTTCAGGATGTTGACGACCGCTACGGCGATTCCCACGGTGACGATGCCGAGAAGCTTGGCGGTGACGATGTCCGACCGGGCCGCAGCGGTGGTGAGCAGTGTCTCCAGCGTACCCCGCTCTTTCTCACCGCTGATGGCGTCCACCGCCATGATCGAGCCGCCGGTGAGCATCAACAGCAGAAGGAAAGGGGTGAGCGCGAGGCCCAGCAGCGCGCCGCCCTCCTTTTCGGCGCTTGCGGTGTTCTCGGTCTCGACCGTAGCGATCAGTTCCGGAGCAACCGGGAAACCGCGGGCGGTGTAGACGCTGTCCCTGAACTGCGAGCGCAACTCGACGATGCGGGAGCCGAGCCGAGTGGACGCGTTGCTGGAGAAGTCGCTCTGGCCACGATAACGAAGCCGAAGCGTTGGCAGCTCCGGGGGATCATCCTCCGCTCCGGCGTCGGCTTCGTCCTGGTCGCCTTCGTCCCCGCCCGCACCGGTAGTGTCCGCCGCCGCTTCCTCCGCGAGAATCCTTTCGTAGGATTCGATTGAGAGTGCTTCCACGACCAGATGAATCTCGGCTGAGTTCAGGGCTGCATCGGGATCGCTTACCTGCTGCTCCTCAAAGCGCACGCGCGCCCGAGACGTGTCAGGATCGTTAGCCTCCAGCAGCAAGGCTGCCGCCACGATCTCTCGACCCCAGTCGGCTTCATCCCCCACGACTGCATACTCGTAGACGGTCTCGACCAGCCTCTGCTGCTCGGACCGTTCTACCGTGCGCATGACGAAGATGATGACCGGGAAAAGAACCAGCGGCGCCACCACCGCGATGAGGATCGTGCGCGTATCACGCAGGAGCCTCTTGATTTCGTATACGAAGAGGGTCGCGAGCACCCCCCGGTCACCGGATCGCTTCCGGCTCACGCGCTGCCCTCCACAGCCATGACCTCGTGCACGAAAATGTCCTCGAGGTAGTGCTGCCCGGTCGCCTGTCTGTGCTCTTCGAGCGTTCCCAGGGCGAGGAGGCGGCCCTGGTGGATGATCGCGATGCGATCACACAGCTTCTCGGCCTCGCTCATAATGTGGGTGGAGAAGATGATGCACTTGCCCTCGCCGCGGAGCTCGTGGATCACGCGTTGCATTTCCAACGCAGCCATGACATCGAGGCCTACCGTGGGCTCGTCGAAGATGAGAACGGGCGGATCGTGCACGATGGTTCGAGCGATGGAGATCTTCTGTTTCATGCCGCTGGACAGCTTCTCCACCCGGGCGTCCGCGTATTCCGCGATACCGAATCGCTCGATGAGAGCCTCAACACGCCGATTCACTTGGTTGGCAGGATACCTGTTGATGCGGGCGAAAAACTCAAGCGTTTCCCGGCCGGTCAGGCGCGGATAGAGAGCGGTGGAAGCCGAATAGAAACCCAGACTTCGCCGAACATC
>DQPL01000116.1 GCA_015664885.1 Gemmatimonadota bacterium | reverse complement strand
GCTCACCCAACATCGTGCCGTAACCCTTGGGAAAGCCCTCGATTTGCTCGGCGAGCTGAGCAACGCTGGTAGCCGCCGCGATGACGTCGCTCGGCTCACCGGACTCCGTGAGCAGCGGTTCATCTGAATCCAGACCCAGACCGACGTTGTCCGCGATGGTCGCCGAGAACAGGAATGGGTCCTGCGGCACCATCCCGATGCGTAGGCGCAACTCAGCCGGATCGACGTCGGTGAGCTTCACTCCGTCGAGGAGGATTTCGCCGCCGGTCGGGTCGTACTGACGAGCGAGCAGCGCGACGAGCGTACTCTTGCCCGATCCAGTCGGCCCGACGATGGCGACCGTCGCTCCTGGCTCGACCACGAAGCTGATGGCGTCTAATACCTCCCGCTGAGTGTTTGGGTAGGAAAAGGAGACGTTTCGGAATTCGATGCCACCGCGCGCGGCCGCGAGTGAAATTGGCTCCAGGGGCACGCCGACCGCGGGCTTCACGGCGAGGATCTCGTTCAGGCGTCCCATGGACGCGGCTCCGCGTTGATACAGGTTCACGACCCAGCCGAGCGCGATCATGGGCCAGATGAGCATCACCAAGTAGAAGCCGAACGCGACGAAATCCCCCTTCGTCATGGCCCCCGCGATGACCTCTAGCGCTCCCAGCCAGGTAGCGAGTACCAGAGCGATTCCGGAGATCAGCATCAGAATCGGGTGAAAGGCCCCCGCCGAAAGCACCAGGCTCATGTTCTTGCGCCGGTACTCCTCGTTGAAGAGGTCGAACTGGCGTGCCTGCTCGGCTTCCTGCGTATACGCGCGCACGATGCGTACACCGGTCAGGTTCTCCTGCACGAACGTCGAGAGCGACGAGAATTGCTCCTGGATCTGCTCGAAGCGGCGGTGGATGATGCGTCCGAACCCCAGCACGATCGGCGGCAACACGATCATCGGCACGATAGCATAGAGCGTGAGCCGTGGGCTGATCCAGAGCATGAAGCTGAGCGAGAACACGAAGCCCACGATCGTATTGGCCGTGTACATGACTGCCGGGCCCACAGCCATTCGTACCGCAAGAGTATCGTTGGTTGCCCGGCTCATCAGATCGCCCGTTCGCGTGCTGCCGTAGAACGTCGCGTCGAGTCGGAGTAGGTGTACGAAGAAGTCGTCACGCAGATCGCACTCGATGCGGCGGCTCATCCCGTTGAGCAGCTCGCGCATGCCGTATCGCGCCGCGCCGCCCACGAATGCTGTCGCCACGATCAGTCCCGCGTACGTCGCGATCCGCGCCGCAGCAGTGTCCGGGTCGGTGTCCTCCATGCCATCTAGCGCGAGCTTGATTAGGTATGGGCCCGCCATCTGGAACAGGGTGGCGAAGAAAACGAGCACCACACCCCAGTACAGCGACCGCAGGTACGGTCGGAAGTACGGAAGAATCGCTCGCAATTCGCCCATCGAACCCTCGTGGTACGCGGTTGCCTGGCCAGCGGGGCGTGGGATCGGATCAACCCGTGAACAGTAACACGTGCGTTGCCGGGCTCTGCCCGCTCGGACTACTGTTCGGCGCCCGAGAATGCCCGCGCCTCACGTACCGACTTGCGCCATGCCGGATCCCCGCCTCACAGAACAACGGAACCCACGGTCCAGCCGTATCGACGAACTGGACGCGCTGGGTATCGTGGACCTGATCAACTCAGAAGACTGCAGGGTCGCCGCCGCGGTGGGCGAGCAACGTGAGGCCATCGCGCGCGCCATAGAGCTCGCCGAGGCCGCGTTTCGGGCAGGGGGTCGTCTCATTTACGTGGGCGCAGGCACGTCGGGGAGGCTCGGGGTCCTGGACGCCGCGGAGATCCCACCGACCTTTGGCACCGATCCCGAGATGGTACGAGGCATCATCGCGGGCGGCTACGAGGCGCTCGTGCGTGCCCACGAGGGAGCCGAGGACGTGAGCGAGGACGGCGGAGCCGCCATCGACGAAATCGAAGTCGGAGCGCACGACTTCGTGCTCGGCATCGCCACTTCGGGCACCACGCCTTACGTGCACGCAGCGCTCGCGCGTGCGCAGGAACGTGGGGCCAAGACTGGCTTCTTGCTGTGTACTAATCCGTCCCAGGAACTGCTCGACCGGCACGACGTCGTGATCGCGCCTCTGGTGGGCCCCGAGGTGATCACCGGGTCCACGCGCATGAAGGCCGGGACCGCGACCAAGCTCGTGCTCAATACCATCACGACCGGGGCGATGGTGCGGCTGGGCAAGGTGTACGGGAACCTCATGGTCGATCTCCAGGTCACGTGCGAGAAGCTGCAGGACCGAGGTGAGCGCATAATCTCGGAGACACTCGGCCTGGAGCGTGCCGCCGCCGCCGTTCTGCTCGACCGGGCCCACGGTCGCGTGAAGGTCGCGCTGGTGATGGGCTGTCTGGACGTCGACCGGGACAACGCCGAGCGACGACTCGAGGACGCGTCAGGTGCGCTCGTGACCGTCCTGGGAGATCTGGGCCGTTGAGTGATCGTGGTCGGTCACGCCTGTTGGCGCTCGCGATCAGCCTCTTCGTGTCGGCTGTGCTGGTGGTCTCGGCCTTCAACCCGGCGCCCCACAATGGCGGGGACAACGCGGCGTATGTGACGCTCGCGTACTCGCTCGCGCAGCACGGTACGTACACGGATCTCTATGATCCCGCGGGCCTCCCTCATACGAAGTATCCGCCAGTCTTCCCGGGGCTCTTGGCGGTTCTGCTGTTACTCGGAGCCCGGACGTGGACGGCGCTGAAGGCAGTCACCGCGCTCTCCACCATTGCCGCCGTGGGGTTCACGTTTCTGTGGGCCGAGCGTCGGCTGGGTCCCTGGCCGGCATGCGCGGTCGCGCTACTGCTCGCGATCTCCTCCGCGGTCGTGTACTACAGCCACTGGATCCTCTCCGACCCTCTCTTCGTCGCCTTCACCATGGCCGCGCTCTGGGCTCTGGAGGGCGCGGACGAAGAGGGCGCCCGGTGGTGGTGGATCGTCGTCGGGGTGGCGGCAGCCGGTTTGGCGTACTTCACGCGCTCGGCTGGCTTGCCGCTCCTGGTCGCTCTAATCGCCTGGCTGGCGCTGAGCAAACGCTGGCGCACGTTGGGCGCCAGTGCGGTCGTGGTGGGCATCCCAGCATTGCTCTGGTGGCTGCGTGGGCGCGGCGAAGGCGTTGCCGAGTACGGCACCGAGTTCTGGATGGTCGATCCCTATCAGCCGGCACTCGGCACCGTGGGCATCGGCGGCCTCGTGAGCCGTGCGCTCAGCAACTCGTGGGCCTACGTCAGCGCGCACGGTCCCGGGGGCATCATCGGCGGGAGCGCAGGGAGCCAAGGCGGCGTCGCTACGTTCGGCGTCCTCATCACCGCCGCCGCACTCTACGGATGGTGGCGGAGCTCGAGGGACCGCATCGGTGTCGCCGAGCTCTTCCTGCCGTTGTATGCGGGCGTAATCCTGCTCTGGCCCGAGGTCTGGTCGGGCGACCGCTTTGCGCTCCCACTGTACCCGCTTTTCTTCCTCTTCTCTGCACTCACGCTGCGCGCGATCACGAAGAGGGTCGGTGGAGTGGGCGGGAGTGCGCTCACCGTCTTGGTGATGTCAGCGGTACTGCTCCCGGCCGGTGGGGACTGGGTGGACTCCGTGAGACAGGCCTCCGCTTGCGACGAAGCGACTAGGTCCGGAGGCCCTTGGGCGTGTTATGGGTCGGGTATCGCCGACTTCGCGACCGCGGCGGAGTGGATGGGTGAGGCTCTTCCCGAAGGGTCGGTGGTCTTGAGCAGGAAGCCTCGGATCTTCTACGTGCTCTCCGGGATTCCGAGTCGTGTCTTCCCCTTCGACGACGATCCGGCGGTGCAGCTTACGGAAGCCGACAGACTCGGCGCTCGCTACCTGCTGATCGACCGCTGGGACGGGCTCGCCGGGCGCTACCTGGGTGGCGCGCTTCAACGCTATCCGCAGGCGTTCTGTTCGGTGCGGGCGTTCGGAACCGCCGAGTCACCGTCGTACCTGATCGGTGTCCGCCCCCTCACCGAGCGCGGCTTCGGGGCGCCTAGTAGTGGCGATGTGCAAATAGACGGATGCTCTACCGACTACGCTGCGGCTGATGCGCCTGGCGTGGGCTACTCGTCGTCCACGTCGATGCGGATTCCGTTGCTCGAGGGGCTGGATCCATAGAGCAGAGCGAGCGCGACGCCGAAGACCATATGCTCGGCATACGCACGGTCGTGCGAGTCGAGATCTTCCAACAGGTGTCCGATCACGGGCAGGCGGTGTTGCGGCGCGTGCGGCCCGAGCAAACGCGAGAGGCCTCCGACGGGATCGACGGCGTATTCCGCGGTTCCGTATAGAGCGCCTTTTACCAGCGTCGGTCCGGGTATGCGCGGCTCCACCACCGCGCCGTAGACGAGGCCCTGCCCAATGCCGGCTATGAGTCGATCGACGGTCTCCTTGTCGAGAGGACCCACGCCCGGCTCGCCGCGAATCAGCGGCCTCAGCATGTCGACCAGCAGCGCCGCGGCGGCTCCGGCCGCGCCCGCACGCAACAGTCGGAGCGTCGAGGCCTTCCTCTGCGGCTTCCAGCCGTTCAACACCTTGGCCACCGCCGCCGAGGCGCCCGAGGCCACGATGCTGTCGATGGATGGCCACGCCGGACCGGGACCGCTCTCGCCCTCTGCCTTCAACGGCTTAGTTTGTTGCTCGGCGAGCCCCCTGAGCGATCGACCCGCCGCTGGCGGACCCTCGCGGGCACGCTCGAGGGCGTAGCCAAGGCGAAACCAGAGGCTCTGTTTGGGAGGCATGGGCGATGAAGTCGAGGAGCGACGTGTTGGAAAGGGTGGCGAGGGCATCGCGCGTTATCAAGCTCTCTCGAGCACTTGTGTTGCTTGCGCTTTCTGCCGCGTCCTTGTCCGCCCAGGTGCCGCCCGACGAATCATGGCGTACGATCGAAACGGACCACTTCCGGGTGACGTTCCCGGCTGAGTTGGAGACGCTGGGGCGCCGAGCCGCTGGCATTGCGGAGCACGCCTACGACGAGCTCTCCGCTGAGTTCATCGAGGCACCCGCCGGGATGATCGACCTTCTGGTGACCGACCACATCGACATCTCCAATGGCTTCGCCCAGCTGAATCCATCGAATCGCATCACGGTCTACGCTCGTCCGCCCGTCGGCGACCCCTCCCTGGGATATAACGACGACTGGATGGAACTGGTCATCACGCACGAGCTCGCGCACATCGTGCACTTGGACCGGACGGATAACCTCGTCGGCAAGGTCGCGCGTGGATTGTTTGGAAGAGTGACGGGCCCTTGGCCGTTCTTTCCCGAGACCGGCACGCCCCGCTGGCTCTCGGAGGGCATCGCAACTTGGTACGAGTCCGACCTCACCGAGGCGGGCCGCGCGAAAGGGACCTTCAATGAGATGGTCCTGCGCACCGCGGCGCTCGAGGGACGCTTCGAAAGCATCGGGCAGGCGTCCGGTCGCTCGCCCCAGTGGCCCGGCGGCACGAGGCAATACGCGTACGGGTCGCTCTTCTTCGACCACTTACTGACGAAGTTCGGCGAGGACCGCATGGCGCCGTTCGTAGAAGCCATCGCCGCCCAGTGGGTGCCCTACCGACTCAACGCCGCGGGGCGCGACGCTTTCGGCGTCTCGCTTTCGGAGGAGTGGGATCTGTGGGGGGAGGAGCTGCGCGACGCAGCCGACTCGCTTGACGCGCGGCTCGAGCGTTTGGGGCCCGTGTCCGAACCCGAACGGTTGACATCAGGGGCCCGATGGGGCTGGCATCCCGAGGTTTCTCCCGACGGCCGCTCGCTGCTCTATGTGCGATCCGACGGCCGTTCGGATCTGCAACTGTTCATGGCAAACCCCGATGGCACCGCCGGGCGTACGCTGACTCGGACGAACGGGTTGGCGACCTTCGACTGGACGCCCGATGGGCGCGTGGTCTTCGCTCAGTTGGAGTACTCGGACCGCTATCGGGCATACAGCGACCTGTACGTTACGAGCCGCGACGGCGCCGTGCGGAGGGTGACGAACGGCGCGCGCTTGAGCGACCCGTCGGTGGGGCCGGACGGCGCCTGGGCCGTCGCTGTCGACGGCGGCGGCGGCACGACGGGGCTCGTGAGCGTCGATCTTACGAGCGGACAGCGGACGACGCTCGTAGCGTCTGAGCCGGACGTGCAGTGGGCGTTTCCCAGCGTGTCGCCCGATGGTCGCTGGATCGCGGTCACGCGTTGGACTCGTGGCGCGAACCACGACGTCGTCATACTCGATGCCGGCGGCGCAGTAGTGCATGAGGTGACCGCAGACCGAGCTCTGGATCTGGCGCCGGACTGGAGTCCCGATGGGCGGTTTCTCGTCTGGGGATCGGATCGATCCGGAATCCCGAACATCCTGGGCGCTCCGGTCGACCCGGAGACGGGCGTAGTCGGGGCGGCCCTCATGTTGACCAACGTGCGCACGGGCGCGACGTACCCGAGCATCGATCCCGGTGGTCAGTGGATCTACTTCAGTGGCTACCACGTCGACGGCTGGGAGATCGAACGCGTGCGCTTCGACCCGGAGAGTGCCCCTGTCGCCCCGTCCCCGGCCGTACGATTCGCTGCTCCCGATGTCGAGGACGTGCCCCCGCCGATCGAGGGGGAGCTGCAAAACTACTCCGCCGGCGCCACGCTCTGGCCCAGGTACTGGGAGCCGGTCGTGCGGGAGCCAGTGGACGCGCGAGCTCGCCGAGTCGGTGAGGACTTCATTCCGCACCGGCGGTTGCTGGGCTTCGGTGTGGGCGCACAGACGAGCGGCGTCGACCTCGTCGGCCGTCATCGCTACTCCGCGATCGGGCGGGTCTTCACCTCCGGCGGGAAGGCCGAGGGTGGAGCGTCCTACTCCTTCGCCGGCCTCGGCGATCCGATCATCAGCCTCACGGCTCGTCAAACGTGGGACGACGCCCCTTCACTGCTCGGGCGGCGCGATCGCGACGATGCCAACTCACCCATCGACACGCTTTTCGTGCTGGAGCGGAGTCGCAGCCTATTGGGCTCGGTCTCCTTCACGCGGCGCGAGTGGCGCAACTCGTTCTTCCTGACGTTCTCGGGCGGATGGCGTTGGGAGGACCGGGAGCTGCTCGACGAAACGCTCGAGCCGTCCACGCGCTATCGCCTCAACCGTCCCAGCACGCGCTTCAGCGACTTCAGCGTTTCCATGAGGTACTCGACAGCTCGCGCCCATTCGTTCCAGATGGGCGCGGCGCGCGGTGCGACGCTCTTCGTTCGTGCGCGAACACTGAACGAGTTGAGCCTTCCCGACACGCTAGTGGGCTTGATCGGGGCAGATCGATCCGTGGACGACGTGATTGGTCGAGCACGGCTCTATCTGCCGATCTCCGGTCCTGGATACGCGTCCCATGTGCTCGCACTTCAGGCGAGTTTCGGAGCAGCTCGCGGACCCAATGCTGCGGCCGGGCACTTCGAGGTCGGCGGTGCGTCGGGGACCTCCGAGACCGCGTCGGGACTCAATCTCTTCGGAGGCGGCCCGATCTTTCTCCCGGTCCGGGGATACGACACCTTCTCGCGCTTCGGCCGCTACGCGTGGTCCGCCTCCGTGGAATATCGTGTGCCACTGGCGCTGGTGAACCGCGGCTTGGGCGCGTGGCCGATCCACTTCGATCGCGTCTTCGCTTCCGTCTTCGGCGACGCCGGAAACGCTTGGGGACCGGACCTCTCACCCAGCGGTTTCGAGAATCCTCTACGCAGCGCGTTGGCGTCCGTGGGCGCCGAGGTCACCGCGGAGGTGCTGACGTTCTACAAGGTCTCCATGCGGTTCCGCGGCGGTGTGGCCGTCCCGCTGGTCGAAGGCGACGGGGCACGGCTATACCTGCGCCTGGGCGTGCCGTTTTAGCAGGTTCCAGGAGCGCCCCGAGCGTTCCGAAGCCTTGCTTTTCGGTGCAAGTCGAGGGATAATCACCGAATACGTCCCGAAGATACGAGAGTCCTCCGTATTGGTCGTCGGGCCAACAGAAAAAAATCTTGACCCCAAGATGTAGTGCCTGTACTATGGGCGTTGCTCGATATGTAGTAGAGCGGAGGGGTTTTTCCACACGAAAGACACGGCGGAGGGCGTGTTCCCGCCGTTTTTCAACTCTTGTTTCCACTGTTTCCTACCTAGTACTCCACAAGGAGTCTCGACGAGACTATGCCGC
>DQPL01000074.1 GCA_015664885.1 Gemmatimonadota bacterium | reverse complement strand
TAGAGCTGCGGGGGCTTCCTGGGCGGTGGCTAGCTCAGCACCAGTCATCACCGCGAGCAGCGCGACGAGAAGCAAAGATGTCTTGTGCATGGATCACGAAGTTGGGGTTGTCGGCCGGGTGGATAAGACGAGCCACAAGATAGGCATGGCGGAGCTGACCCGCCTAATGGAGCGTTGGCTTGCTCGCGGTTTCGTGACCTAAGCCGCATCTTGAGCGCATGAGTCAACCCTCCTCCTCTCGCGCACATCCTGCGAGATGACCGAGCAACCCTCCGGCAAGCTCTACACCGCAGTCACGAAGTATTGGCCGAGGACCGCTGCGAGTCTAGTCGTCGCGGCTGGTGTTGCCCCGAGCGCCCTGTCACACGCCGCCCTACGATGGTTGAGGGGCCAGGACAGGTCTTCAGTGCCAGTGCCCGTGCTGGTCGGACCACACGGCACCGGGCCACGGGGGCTCTTCCCTGTCTCCGAAGACGGCAGCTCCGACTACCGTGAGGACGACTGCCAAGCCGATGCCGAGGATGAAGAGGATGGCTGGGCTAACCGCCCTGCGGCTACGGTCCTGGGTCTGCTTCTGGAGCTTCCTGCGACGAGCCTTCTTCGACGACATCCCGTATCCGTGAATAGGTAGGATCTTCCCACATACTCGTTCGGTCCCGACTCACTGTAAAGATGGGCAAGAGCGGGGCGGCAGGGCCGACGTAGAGTAGCAGCCCTTCCGCTCGATGGGCTTCGCGAGCGTGATCATCGTGAGCGCGCTGTTCGCGCTGGGGCTGCCGTTGGTGTTGCTGTAAGGATTTGCTCGCGGTTTGGTGACCCGCACAGCCTCTATCTTGGGCGCATGACTGACCAGCCAACCGAAGCCATCACCGCAGCCGACCGCTACCTCCGTGGCGCAATCGGTATGGGGCTGACCTGGGCTGTAGGATGGAGCGTCATTGTCCCTCTCCTCGATGTGTTCGAGTGGGTGTCTGAGGGCGGTGGTGCCCCCCAAATTCTGCTTGCCATCCCCCTTGGCGCCATTTTCGGCTTCTTCAACGGAGGCGTCTTCTCGGTCCTCCTTGCGGTTGCTGGGCGGCGCCGAAGGTTCGACGAGATGTCGATCCCACGTTTCGCCGTTTTAGGAGCGTTGGTGCCCCTCCTCATGCTCGTGACCATAGCGGTGCTCCTGGGGGGAATCGAGTACCTCTACACTCCGGACGCGTTGGGAACCGCCACTGTTTTGGCGCTGACCGGCGCGAGCTTCGCGGCTGCTACACTGGCACTGGCCAGGCGGGCAGAGGATCGAGAGTTGCTCGACGCCGGTGCAGAAGTCGCCGACATCAGGCTGACCAAAGAGGAGAAGCGCGAGCTGCTCGGAAGGTAGAGAGCGGCAGTCCCCAATCTCCTCGCGCTCGGCTGACCCGCGCCGCATCTTGAGCGCATGAGCGTCACCCGCCGGAACGCTACCCTGGAAGGCCGCTACCGCATCGAGTCCGAACTCGGTGAGGGCGGGATGGCGACCGTTTACCTGGCCGAGGACATCAAAGGGCGCCCCGCCGCGGGATGTTCTTCGGTTTGCCGTCTGAGGCGCGCCCTTTGGATCCGGACTGTTTCTTTTGGCGCTTCGTCGACCGCGTGCGCTTGTCCGAGCCCTTCGTGTCGGCCTCGTCCTCGGCGTCTTTAGCCGCTTTTGGCTTTGCCATGGCTTCCGCTTCGAGGGCTTTGAGTGTTGCGGCGCGCGTGCCCTCGTCCGCGGCCAAGTGACACTTCTTATACTTCTTGCCAGAGCCACAAGGACAGCGGTCGTTTCGCCCTGTGGTCTTCAAACGCACTTCGTAGTCGCTGTCACCCATTGGGCCTCTCGATGGTTCGAGCTCGATTGCACGCCTACGAACGCAATCTAACCGACCCGAAGTGGACGGAGTCCACATAGGACCGGCGTTGTTGCCGTCGGCGGTGCCGGATTCTCGTGCCGCGATAGTCCTGGTTACAGATCGGCCGAATCTGCTCGCGCTCTGCTGACCCGCGCCGCATCTTGAGCGCATGAGGGACGTCATCACGCGCCAAAACGCAGCCCTATGGTGCGCCACCGCATCGATCGTGCGCGAGGCGGTGTGGTGGCCGCGTTCCATAACCGTTCTTAACCGCTCTGCGAGATGCAATCGGGATGCAAAGCGGGTGGGCCTACTGACCTCCTCCCTGAATCTGCGACCAGCGCAAGATCCTAACATTCGCGCTGGTCTCGTTCATTTGCGGCCCTGCATGCGCGCCTCGATCCCTAACCGGACCGTGGTGAACCACCCCGACGAGCGGACCTCCCGGCGCTGCGCTAGCTCAGCATCAGACGCCGACTGCGCGCGTCGCCGAGCACGAGACGGGTTCGTTTCCATGGTTGCGACGCTACCGGAAGACTCTTCGACGCGTCAACCGTCCGTTCCGAGGGTGGCGCGCTACAGCTACAGATGACGTAGCTTCTGCCACAAATCAGGAACACTCGGCCGACTGAGGACACCATGACAGACCGCGCCAGCACGCTCCTGAGCGGGCGCCGCGAACGCCTGGAACGCATCTTGGAGCGGGAACTGAAGCCTCCCATGACGGGCCCCAGTTCTCCCATGCCACCTCATGTTCGTGAGTTTCTTTGCCAGGAGGCGGAGGACCTCTACTGGAACGAGCTCGAGTGGGAAAACATCACCGACGAAGAGGCTCTGGACGACGGACCGATTACCCAGCTCGCGTTCCCCGGCTTTCTCGCGTTCGTGCGTGGGCTCTTACTCACTGAAGTGATGCCCGACGCGCTTGCACCCGCGTCGCCGCGTCCCCAAGTCGTCGAGGACACCTTGGGCTTCCTGTGCGGACGTGTGGTCGAGCTCGAGGAGTCGCTCGCTACGGGCGGCGGTGACGATCCCGACAAAGCACGATCAGAGATGGACATGACGAGCCGGCTCATCGACTTCGTCCTGTACCGCTTCCACGAACTGGCTCCGGCGGAAATAGAGCTGGCCGAAGCCGGTGGGCACGCCTCCGCGTAAGCGACCGCCGACGTGGGTGTGGTGACCTCCCGGCCCGGGTGCACGTATCTCGCCGGAGCGCCCCTGCTCGTGGCGCATCGCGGCGGATCGAAAGTCGCGCCAGAAAACACCATGACGGCCTTCCGTCGGGCGGTCGACTGGTGGGGCGCCGACATGCTCGAGCTGGACGTTCGACTCACGCGGGACGGACACCTCGTGGTCATTCACGACGAACACGTGGACCGTACCACGGATGGTGAGGGCCCGGTGGCAGCGAAAACACTCGACGAGATCCAGGCGCTCGATGCCGGGCACCGCTTCGAGGACCTCAATGGCGCGCGTCCTTTTCGTGGCGTGGGCGTAACGATCCCTACTTTCGAGCAGGTCCTGACCGCCTTCCCGGACACGCGCATCAATGCAGAGGCCAAGGAGCCGGAGGCCGCCGGGCCGCTCGTGGAAGTGATTCGACGACATCATGCGCAGCATCGTGTACTCGTGGCGGCGGAGTTCGAGCGCTGCCGACGAGGTGCCCGTGGCTACGAGGGCCCCTGGGGTGCGAGCCGTCACCAAGTCCTCCTCTTCTTGGCGCTGCACAGACTCCCGGGCGGTGGTCCCTACACGCCGCGTACCGATGTTCTCCAGGTGCCCGAGCAGTGGAAGGGCATCAGAATCGTCTCGCGGGCCTTTGTTCGAGCGGCCCACCGGCGCAATCTGCCAGTGCAGGTCTGGACCGTCGACGATCCAGAGTCGATGAGACGCTTGCTCGCGTGGGGTGTGGACGGCATCCAGAGTGACCGCCCCGACATACTCGCCCAGGTACTCACCGAGGTTGCAGGTCGGCCCCCGCCGCCGGGGCCGGTGGAGGGCGCCGAATGAGTGCTGTGGCGACGGAACTGGGAAGCCGCTTTGCGGAGGTCGTGCAGGCCGCCCGAGGCGGCATCCTTCGGGAAGGAGGCCTCGTGGTCGCGACGTCCGGAGGCCTCGACTCGATGGTGCTGCTCCACTTGCTGCGGTTCGGGTTCCAATCCAGCGGCCTTCCGATCCACGTGGCGCACTTCGATCATCGCATGCGAGAGGGGTCGCGCTCGGATTCCGAGTGGGTGTGCGGAGTCGCTTCTGCTTGGGGGCTCCCAGTCTTCGTGGAGCGTGCTCAAGAGCCGCTACGATCCGAGGAGTCGGCTAGGAATGCGCGATACTCATACCTCGAGTCGGTCAGGCGAGCCGTCCGCGCAGACGTTGTGGTGACGGCCCACC
Organism: Gemmatimonadota bacterium; assembly: GCA_015664885.1. GTDB lineage: Bacteria > Gemmatimonadota > Gemmatimonadetes > Longimicrobiales > Gaopeijiaceae > UBA1138. Next base: position 21,348 of record DQPL01000074.1, on the reverse strand, counting down.
ACGCCGACGATCAAGCGGAGACGGTCCTGTTTCGCTTGCTGAGGGGCAGCGGCACGGTTGGGCTCTCCGGCATTGCCGAGTTCCGGGAGCCGGGGCTCTGGCGACCACTGTTGCCCTTCTGGAAAGAGGAACTCGTCGAGTACGCCGACTCCGTGGGGCTCAGGTGGCGGGAGGATCCGTCCAACCTGGAATCAGCTTTCGCTCGCAACGTACTGCGTAGCCGGATCATTCCGGACGCCGAGTCCTCCGTAGCGCCAGGCGCGCGCCGTGCGCTGGTGCGCCTGGCGGAACAAGCGCGCGACGACGTCGAGGCCTGGCGGTACCTGTTGCCGGGGCTCGTGGAGACGCTGGATCTGGAGGAGGGCGACGACGTGCTCTCCGTCGATCGTGCGCAGCTACTACTATTGCCCGGTGCCCTTCGTGGCCGCGTGCTGCGCTGGCTCGGCGAGCGACTCGGCGCCCGCCTCGACACAGTAGGAACTCGGTTGGCAGCCGAGTTCGCCAGCTCGGGCGGAAGCGGCCGGCATCTGGACCTCACCGCCGGTCTCGTTGTGAGGCGTGAACTGGACCGGATCGTGTTGCTGCCGAGGCCCTTGCTCGGAAAAACTAAGGAGGCGTCAGACACACCGTTGAGCATCCCAGGTGCTCGCGCCGGCTCGGGCAGCGTGACGCTCGGCGGCCGCACTTTCACGGTGAGCTGGGGTGGTCCGGAGTCCTCGGAGTCGGCGCGCGACTCTGTTACCGTGATCGCGCCACACTTTCCGCTGACGGTGCGCGCACGCCAAGCAGGAGATCGGATTCAACTCTCCTACGGCTCGAAAAAGCTGAAGAAGCTACTGCTCGAGGCGCGCATCCCGCGGTCGCTGCGGTCGCGGCTGCCGGTGTTCGTGGACGCGCGAGGAGAGGTACTTTGGATCCCTGGAGTGGCGACCGCCGTAGGGCCGGAAGCCCGCGACGACGGACGCCAAGTTCTTCACATTGGAATCGATGATGCCGACACTCACTGAGGACACGCAGTTAGGCGGTCAGGAGCTGAAACGCATCGTTTTCTCGGAAGACGACGTGCAGCTCCGCGTTCGTGAGTTGGGGAGAGAGATCACGGCGGCGTATACCGCGTCGGACCGGCTGCTCGTGCTGGGGCTGCTGAAGGGCTCGTTCCTGTTCATGGCCGACCTCGTGCGGGCGATCGAGCTTCCCTTGCACGTGGATTTCATGGTGGCGACGAGCTATGGCGCCAATAAGGCTTCGAGCGGTGACGTGCGGCTGCTATACGATCCTGGTGCTTCCCTGAAGGGCCGTGCGGTGTTGCTCGTAGAGGATATTATTGATAGTGGGAACACGCTCACCCGACTCATTCCCCGCCTCGAAGCCCGTGGTTTGGCCTCGCTGGAGATCTGTGCTTTGCTCCACAAGAGACTCACCACCCTGGAGCCAGAAACACGCTGGGTAGGCTTCGATGCACCTAACGAGTTCCTTGTGGGGTATGGACTCGACTACGCCGAAGACTTCCGTCACTTGCCATATATCGCGAGCCTGTAGGAGGCCAACGGCCTCCAGTGCCACGCTAAAGTAGAAAAGCAGCATGCCAGAATCTGATCCGAACCGCCCCGACGCCAATAACCGTCTCGGCCGTGTGTCCAAGAACGCCGCGTTTTTGATGATGATGGTGTTGATGCTTCTGCTGGCGGTGCAGTTCGTGCGCAGCCAGGAGGAGACGCGCGCGGAGATCACGTACACGAGGTTCATGCGTCAGCTGAACAACGGGAACGTGTTCGAGGTGACCGTGATCGATCGCAGAATCGAGGGCGAGTTGCGTGCGCCCATCATGGAGCAGGAGTTGGAGGTCACGCGCTTCGAGGTCACGCTACCGAGCGACGTTACCGACGGGCTGCTCGAGGCCTTCGAGTCCAACGACGTCATCATTCAGGCCGAGTCTCCCGAGGCGGGGTGGGGCACACTGCTCATCGGAGCGCTGCCGTGGCTGCTCTTCATCGCCTTCTGGATCTGGATTTTCCGAACCATGCAGGGCGGTGGCAACCGCGCGTTCCAGTTCGGCCGCTCCAAAGCGAAGCTGATTTCTCCGGACACACTCAAGGTCACCTTCGCGGACGTCGCGGGCGCGGACGAAGCCAAGGAGGAGCTTCAGGAAATCATTGAGTTCCTCAAAGATCCGGCCAAGTTCTCGCGGCTCGGCGGACGGCTACCCAAGGGCGTCTTGCTCGTCGGTCCGCCGGGAACCGGAAAGACGCTACTCGCCCGCGCCGTCGCCGGCGAAGCCGACCGACCCTTTTTCCAGATGTCCGGTTCGGACTTCGTCGAGATGTTCGTCGGTGTCGGTGCGTCGCGCGTTCGCGACCTGTTTGAGCAGGGCAAGGCGCATGCTCCTTGCATCATCTTCGTCGACGAGATCGACGCGGTGGGTCGCCACCGCGGCGCGGGGCTAGGTGGTGGCCACGATGAACGCGAGCAAACGCTCAATGCGCTGCTGGTCGAGATGGATGGCTTCGAGTCCAACGAAGGCGTCATCCTGCTCGCGGCGACGAATCGTCCGGACGTTCTCGACCCCGCACTGCTGCGTCCAGGGCGCTTCGACCGACAGATAGTGGTGGACATGCCGGACTTGAAGGGTCGTGAGGGCATCCTTCGGGTTCACGCCAAGAAACTCCCGCTCGCGGAGGACGTCGAGCTGCAGCTCACCGCGCGCGGCACGCCCGGCATGAGCGGAGCGGATCTCGAGAACATCTGCAACGAGGCGGCGCTTCTGGCTGCTCGGCGGGACGGCGACAAGGTCTCGATGGATGATTTCGACGAGGCGAAGGACAAGGTCATGCTGGGGGCGGAACGTCGTTCTCTGGTGCTGAACGAGGGGGAGCGGAAGCTCACCGCTTATCACGAAGCCGGCCACACGGTCGTCGGCCTGAGGATTCCAGGTCTCGATCCGGTACATAAAGTCACCATCGTGCCCCGGGGCAGGGCTCTGGGCATCACGGCGAGCCTACCCGAAGAAGACCGCCATTCGTATCGCAAGGAGTGGATGGAGGGTCAGCTCGCCATGCTTTTCGGAGGGCGAGTGGCGGAGGAGATGACGTTCGGTCGGGAGTCCGTGACGACCGGGGCCGGCAACGACATTGAGCGCGCCACGGGCATGGCGCGGCGCATGGTCACATCGTTCGGCATGAGCGATGGCATTGGGCTAATGGCGGTTGGCGAGCCCGAACACGAAATCTTCCTAGGCCGTGACATCTCGCAGCGTCGGACCGTTTCGGAACACACTTCGCGAATCGTGGACGAAGAGGTAAAGCGCATTCTCGACAAGGCTCACACGCGCGCCCGCGAAGTGCTGGAGGAGAACCAGGATCTTATGGAGGTCTTTGCTCAGGCGCTGCTGGAGCGCGAGACACTCGACCGCGAAGCGATCCAGATCTTGGAGCGTGGCGAGCAGCTTCCGCCGCTCGAGGTCCCGGAGCCGGAGCCGCTGGCTCCCGCCGCTGTGGAGTCGACGCCGAAGCCGGAGAGGTCAGCACCGCCACTGGGGTTGCCCGGGACAGAGGGGCCGCTTCCGGGACCAGCCTAAAACGGACCGGATTAGAAAAGAGGAGACACTGCGGTGGGGTGGATCTGGGAACAGCTCCGGTTCTTGACGCCGGGATGGACCGACCTGGTCGAGATCCTGATCGTCACGTTCCTGCTCTATAAGGTCCTTCTCGTGATCCAGCGCACGCGTGCGATGCAGATCATGCTGGGCGTGGCCTTGCTCGGCTTCGCCTACGGCTTGGCTCGCCTACTGGATCTGATCCTGATTCGTAGGCTGCTGGAGGCGAGCTTTGCGTACGGGGCGATCGCGGCGCTGGTCGTATTTCAGCCCGAGCTGCGCTCGGCGCTCGCTCGCCTGGGCCGTAGCCGCATGATCCGCGTCTTCCGGCCCCTGGAAGGTGTGCGCGCGGCGGAGGAGGTCGTCGAGGCCGCGTTGCGGCTGGCCCGCGCCCGCCATGGAGCGATTATCGCCATCGAGCGCGACGTGGGACTCGATGAGTACGCAGAAACCGGCAGCGTGGTTGACGCGCGTGTCTCGGCAGAGATGTTGGCCACCATTTTCACGCCATACTCTCCGCTGCACGACGGGGCCGTGCTCATCACGGGGGACCAGATCAAAACCGCAGGTGCGATCCTGCCGCTCACCCAGTCTTCGGTGAGGGATCGCTCATTGGGCACGCGCCATCGCGCTGCGCTCGGCCTGAGCGAAGAGACCGACGCGCTCGTCATCGTCGTCAGCGAGGAAACCGCCCAGATCTCATTGGCGGTGGAAGGTCGCTTGGAACGAGACGTCGATTCCGACCGACTGCGAGAGGTTGTGGTGGGCAATGTGCCCCAACATGATCCGATACTGGCACCGGCACAGGGGTAGCCCGGGAATCCCCCGAAATCTTGAACGTAGAGACGACCGACGCGCGCGTTGACACTTACACGACAACGCGCCTAGATTCTGCGAATCGTGCAACATATTCTAGGAGTTGGCCTTCGTGGGAACCCAGTATCAACTGATGACGCTCTTTGCGGATGGCGGGTGGATGATGTATCCGCTCGTGCTCTGCTCGCTAATCGCGCTGGGCGTGATCATCGCCAAGTTCTGGACCCTTTGGACCGCTCATCACGGTACCTCACGGGTGCTGCAAGAGGTCGAAGAGGCCACCGCCAACGGTGACCTCGAGGCAGCGCTCGAGATTGCTCGGGACACGCCGGGGCCGACAGCGGCGATTCTGCTGGCGGGTTTGCGCCGCGTGCAGCGCGGCAGGATGATGGCCGGCGAATTGGAGGCCGCCATCGCGACGACCGGCACGATCGAGCTCGGCTTCCTGGAGCGGGGCCTGGTTATTCTGGCGACCATCGCCAACGTGGCGCCTCTCATGGGCTTTCTCGGCACTGTCGCGGGCATGATCCTCGCTTTCGCTGCGATTGAGCAGGCCGGCACGGTCGAACCGACGCTGGTGGCGCACGGCATCAAAGTGTCGTTGCTCACAACGGCCGGCGGGCTGATCGTCGCGGTACCGATCAACATCACCTACAACTTCTTCGTCACCCGTATCGATGCGCTCATCGTGAACATGGAGCAGGGTGCGCAAAAGATCCTCAACCTCGCCTGGGAACTCGAGCAGAAGGGTGAGCTCGAGGTCGTCAGGCTGGTGCAGGATGAGTAGGAACCTTTCGCGGGCACTACCTGTACCTCAGAGAACCGAGGCCGAGGCTTATATATGTCGATTTTAGGCAAAAAGAAGAGCAAGGTCAGCGACGGCGTGAATATGGCGTCGACAGCCGACATCGCATTCCTGTTGCTGATTTTCTTCTTGGTGACGACCACCTTCCCGAAGGACAAAGGCCTCTCGATCGTGCTACCGGAGCCCGGCGAGGAAGCCCAGGTCAGCCAGAAGAACATCCTGCACTTGATCATTCAGCCGAGTGGGATCGTCGACGTGAAGCGCGGTGAGAGCCAGCAGATCGTGCAGATGCGACCGTCCGAAATCGAGGGATTGTGGCGGCAGGAAGTCTCGGCGAATCCAAACATGATCGCCGCGGTCAAGACCGACCCGGAGGCGCCCTACAAGTTCATGATCGACGTGCTTGACGCGCTCAAGCGCGCCAACGCTGAGCGCATCTCGCTTCAGATTCTGGAGAACTAGACGACATGTCGATCAAGGGTGGTGGTTTTCAAAAGTCATCCAAGCCGACGGATGAGGTTCCCACTTCGTCGCTTGCAGATATTGCGTTCTTGCTTCTGATCTTTTTTATGGTCACGACGGTCTTCCAGAACGACCGTGATCGCCCCATCGAGTGGCCGCGCGCCCTGGCGGCGCAAAAGATCGACGAGAAGCAAAAGAACATCCTCAACATTTGGATGGAGCGCGACGGTGTGGTCTACATCAACGACCAGGCTTACAGCATGGAGCAGGTGACGACCGTGGTCGCGCCCCTCTACGCCGAGTCCGAGCGTGCCCTGGTGATCTCAATTCGGGGTGATCGAGAAGTGCCGTACCGCTTCATTGATCAAGTGCAAACTGCGCTGGTCAGCGCCGGAGTGGTTCGTGTGGTGTTCGCCACACAATTGGAGCAAACCATGCAGAGGGAGAGACGATGACAGCAGAAGCCCTTCCGGCTGCACCTGCAGAGACCGCGAACGACCGCCTCAAGCGGGGCTTCACCTCGAAGTTCTGGGGCTCGATGATTGCCGCCACCGTGTTGCACTTCGTTCTGTTCGCCTTCTGGCCGGAGCTAACAGCGGAGGATTTCTCGTTCGAGAGCACGGAGCTCGAAGCCATTGAGCTACCGCCCGAAATCGAGATTCCGCCGCCGCCGCAACAAATTGCGCGTCCCGCGACGCCCATCATCGCGACCGCGGATATCGACGAAGATATCACGATTGCGCCGACCACCTTCGAGGACAATCCGGTGGAGGATCTTCCGCCGCCGCCTGAGGAGGCCACAACCGACATCTCCGCCGCGCCCACGTTCACGCCCTACACGGTGGCTCCGTCCATCTTGAACCGGGCAGAGGTGATGCGGTCGATGGAGCGGGAGTATCCGCCCCTGCTGCGGGACGCCGGAATTGGTGGCACGGTCACCGTGTACTTCTTCATCGACGAAGATGGTCTCGTGCAGGATCGGCAGATCAATGACAGCTCAGGCCACCAGGCGTTGGATGATGCCGCGATGGCAGTCTCGGAGATCTACAGATTCTCGCCCGCTCTGAACCGTGACAAGAAGGTTCCGGTCTGGGTGTCGTTCTCCATTACGTTCCAGGTCCGCTAGCACGGAGCCCGAAAGGCCCCTTGTAGGGGACCCCGCCGGTGCTCCGGCGGGGTCCCTTTCTTATGTTACCCATTCATGTCGACCAACGATGCCACGATGACCACGACTTATAGCGCGCGCTTGGCGGAGGCACTGCCTCGTGTGCGCGACCGCATCGCGGACGCGGTACATGCCGCGGGGCGCGACGGGGGCGCGGTGCGCCTCGTCGCGGTGACCAAGGCACACCCACTCGAGGCGGTCGAGGCCGCGTTGGGGGCCGGGCTGTCGGACCTGGGAGAAAACAGGATCGAGGAGCTGGAGGGCAAAGTCGGTGCGCTCGGACGCGGTGCGGCGACCTGGCACATGATCGGTCACCTGCAGAGCCGAAAAGCCCGGCAGGCGCTCGAGCTCGCGGACCTGATCCACTCGGTGGATTCGGCCAAGCTCGCCACGCGTCTCGCACGGATGGCCGAAGAGGACGGCCGAGTCGTGCATGTGTTGGCGCAGGTGAACACGTCGGGGGAAGCGGCAAAGAGCGGCTTCGAGCTCGCTCGCGCCGTGGACGACCTGCTACCCCTCGCGGAGTTGCCGGGACTGGAGATTGATGGTTTGATGACGATGGCCCCCTTCGGCGCCGAAGAGCTCATTCTGACACGGGCGTTCGGAGGACTACGGGAGGTACACGAGCGACTCAGAGCTCAGGGCGCCCGCATCGGCCAGGAGCTATCCATGGGAATGACGAACGATCTGGAGATCGCGATCCGAGAGGGCAGTACCATGGTTCGGATCGGCACGGCGCTCTTTGGGCCCCGAGCCCAGAAGGCCTTTTCAGGAGCCGGACAATGATCGACCTGACACCACTCGACGTTCGCAACAAGCGTGGGGACTTCAAGAAGCTCATGCGCGGCTATGACCCCCAGGAAGTCGATGTCTTTCTGGAGATCGCCGCGGAGCGCCTCGAGGAGCTCGTTCGCGAGAACATCGTCTTGAGGGAGCGTTCCGAGAGTCTGGAGCGACAGGTGGGCGCGCAAACCGGCCGCGAGCAGGCAATTCAGGAGGCGCTCGTTACAGCCCAGGAGCTGAGAGCCGACATTCACTCCCAAGCGCAGCGCGAGGCGGACCACCTGGTCAAAGAGTCTGAGACCGAGGCGCGACGGCTTGCGGCAGAAGCCGAGGCCAACGTGCGCAACCTGATTCGAGACGCCGAGCGCAGGCTCGAGCTGGGCAGGGACGCGCTCGAGGAGATGGAGCGGCGCAGAACCCGGTTCCTTAAGGCGTTTCGCCAATTGCTCGAGCGCGAGCTCGACGTAGTCGATGTCGAGGATGAGCGCGCGCCGCTCGAGGATCGGCCGATCGACCTCGACCTTGGAGGTGGGCGCTTCTCCTCCTCGGCCGTGGAAGAAGTGTCCGCTGCGATGGAAGCAGAGGAGTCAGCGGATGGCGAGATCGAAGAAGCCGCTGCTGAACCGGGGGCCGAGGAAGCATCGGAGGAGGCTGCGGACGACGCCCAGGCGCTTCTTCTATCCCTCGAAGCCGACGAGGACGGCTGAGCCTCCAGCTCGTCGACTCTCAATGCCTGCTGCCGTGAACGAATCTCAGGACCTCGCGCAACGAGTTGATGCGGCGGCGGCCGCTGTGCGCGAACAGACCAACCATGAGCCGCGTGTCGGTATCGTGCTCGGCACTGGCCTCGGTGGGCTCGTCGAGCAAGTGAGCACCGAAGCCGTGATCCCGTACGGACAGATTCCGGACTTTCCCGAGCCCACCGTAGAAAGCCACTCGGGGCGGCTCGTGTTCGGTGCGCTGGGGGGGACGCCGGTCGTCGTCATGCAGGGGCGCTTCCACAAGTACGAGGGATACTCTCTCCAGCAGGCGACCTTCCCGATTCGGGTGTTGAAGCGATTGGGGGCCGAGACGCTCATCGTCAGCAACGTCTCCGGTGGCATGAACCCGCTCTGGCGGGCCGGAGAGCTGGTATTGATCGACGATCACATCAACCTGTTGGGGGATAACCCGCTGGTGGGGCCCAATGACGACAGCTTCGGGCCACGGTTTCCGGACATGTCCGAGCCGTACGATCGCGGGCTGCAACAGGTCGCGATTTCGGCGGCCATGGATCTGGGCATTCGACTCAACCGCGGGGTCTACGTGGCGTGGACCGGGCCCGCGCTCGAAACACGCGCGGAGTATCGCATGCTGCGGGCGATGGGCGCCGACATCGTCGGCATGTCGACGGTGCCCGAAGTGATCGTCGCGCGACACATGGGCATGCCCGTGCTGGGCGTCAGCATCATCACCGACGAGTGCTTCCCCGATGCTTTGCGGGTCGCCGTCCTATCCGAGATCATCGAAAACGCGATGGGCGCTGAGCCTGACTTGACCCGGTTGATCACTCGAGTCGTCGAACGACTATGAGCTATCCCGAACGACCCGAGAGCCTCCTCGTCCTCGAAGAGGCGATGCTGGAGCGATGGCGTGAGGAGGATCTCTTCCGCCAGACGCTGGTCGCGAACAAGGACGGCGAGCCTTTCGTGTTCTATGAAGGCCCGCCCACCGCGAACGGACGCCCGGGCCTTCACCACGTAATTGGTCGCACCATCAAGGACCTCGTCTGTCGTTATCACGCGATGCAAGGACGTAGCATCACGCGCATCGCGGGTTGGGACACGCATGGCCTCCCAGTAGAGATCGAAGCCGAGAAGAGGCTCGGCATCAGCGGCAAGCCCGAGATCGAAGCGCTCGGCATTGCCGAGTTCAACAAGGCCTGCAAGGACTCGGTGTTCACCTACAAGGAAGAGTGGGAGGAGCTGAGCGAGCGCATCGGGTACTGGCTGGAGTACTGGCGTCCCTACGTCACCTTCGAGCCCGAGTACATCGAGTCGGTGTGGTGGATCTTGAAGTCGTTCGCGGACAAGGACTTGCTATACAAAGGGCACAAGAGCGTACCGTACTGTCCGCGCTGCGGCACGACGCTCTCGTCGCACGAGGTGGCGCAGGGATACAAGGATGTCGAAGACCCTTCGCTGACCTTCGTCGCGGAGCTCCTGCGCGACGATGGCGTGCCGGACGGTCGAGCCATCCTCGCCTGGACAACGACCCCGTGGACCGTGCCGTCCAACGCCGGGCTCGCGGTTCACCCGACGCTCACCTACGTCGAGGTCGCGCACGACGACCGTCGCTACATCGTCGCTGAGGCACGGGTCGAGGCGATTTTCGGCGAGGGTGCCGAGGTTGTGGCCACGTTCAAAGGCGCTGCTCTGATCGGCTCGCGTTACCGCCGCGCGTTGGAGGTCGTGCCCATGCCCGACGATCCACAAAACGGTTGGACGGTCGTGGGCGAGGACTTCGTGAGCGCCCAGGACGGCACGGGCATTGTGCACATGGCGCCCGCGTATGGGGCGGACGACTACGCGGCGGGGCAGAAGCACGGCTTGCCGATGCTCAACCCGATCGACGACCAGGGCTGCTTCGAAGACTACGTGGACCTCGTGGCCGGCCAATTCGTGAAGGACGCGGACCCGACGTTGGTAGACGCGCTGCGAGATCGTGGCCTGCTCTTCGACATCGGACGCATCACGCACAGCTACCCGCACTGCTGGCGCTGTGACTCGCCACTGCTTTACGTGGCGCGCGATTCATGGTTCATCCGCACCACCAGCCTGAAAGAGGAGTTGCTCGCCAACAACGAGCAGGTCGCGTGGTATCCCCCCGAAATAGGGGAGAACCGCTTCGGCGAGTGGCTGCGGGGCAACATCGACTGGGCGCTGTCTCGAGACCGCTACTGGGGCACTCCGCTGCCGGCCTGGGTGTGCGACCGAGATGAGAGCCACACGCACTGGATCGGTTCGCTCTCAGAACTGGCGGAGGCGGCCGGCGAGCTAGCGGACGACTTCGATCCGCACCGCCCCTTCATCGACGAGCTGACATGGGCCTGTGCCGACTGCGACGGCACCATGCATCGCACGCCAGAGGTCATCGACGTCTGGTTCGATTCCGGGGCGATGCCGTTCGCTCAGTGGCATTACCCGTTCGAGAACCAGGACGAGTTCGATCGGCACTTCCCGGCCGACTTCATCAGCGAGGGACTCGACCAGACGCGGGGGTGGTTCTACTCGCTCATGGCGATCTCGACGCTGCTCGGCCGAGGCCCGTGCTACCGCAACGTGATCGTGAACGACATGATCCTGGACTCCGAAGGGCAGAAGATGTCCAAGTCCAAGGGCAACCTCGTGGTCCCCTGGGACGCCATAGCCGAACACGGTGCGGATGCCATCCGTTGGTACTTCATAACGTCGTCCAACCCCTGGGTGCCGAAGCGATACGACGCCGAGGGTGTGAAGGAAGCGGCCAGGAAGTTCTTCGACACGCTGCTCAGCACCTACCACTTCTTCAGGATGTACGCGCAGGTGGAAGAGTGGTCGCCGTCGGACGCTGACCCCGCGGCGACAGACCGCCCACTGCTGGATCGGTGGCTGCTCTCTCGGCTCGACTCGGTGGTCCGGGGCGTACGCCGGGAGCTGGACGGCTATCAGATCACGAAGGCGTATCGCTTGCTGGGAGACTTCGTGGTCGAAGATCTCTCGAACTGGTACGTGCGCCGGAGCCGATCGCGCTTTTGGGGGAACAGCGACGCGGAGGACATGCGTGCGGCATTCCGCACGCTCTGGGATGCGCTGCGTCAGGTCTCGCTGCTCGCGGCGCCCGTGGTGCCGTTCATGGCAGACTGGCTGCACCGTGCGTTGACCGGAAGCAGCGCTCATCTCGAGCGCTATCCCCAGCCGTCGGACCTGCTCGATGAAGAGCTCGAGGCCGACATGGTCGCCGCGCGCACGCTAGTCTCGCTGGGCCGTGCCGCGCGTGAGGAGGTCAAGATTCGTGTGCGACAGCCACTTCGCCGGGCGGAGGCGGTGCTGCCGCGGTCCCGTACGCTCTCTGGGCAGGTGCTCGAGCTCGTGCGCGAGGAGCTGAACGTGAAGCAGGTCGACTTCCTCAGCGATGCCGAAGAGCTGGTGACGCTGGTTCCGCGGCCGAACTACCGCGCGCTGGGGCCGCGGTTTGGCAAGAAGACGAACGAGGCGGCGAATCTGCTACGGGCGTTGTCCCAAGAGGCGCTCAATGCGTACCGCGACGGCCAGCCCGTGGAATTCGAGGTCGACGGTGAGCATTACACGCTTGAGCCGGGCGACCTCGAGATCGTCCAGGAAGCGCGCGGCGAGCTGATCGTGAAGGGTGAGGGCGCGACCACCATTGCGCTCGACGGCACGCTCGACGACGAGCTTATCGCCGAGGGCGTCGCGCGCGAGCTCGTGAACCGCATTCAGCGCCTCCGTAGGGATGTGGGCCTCGAGATCACCGATCGCATCGACCTGCTGATCGCCGGCCCGGAACTCGTCCGTGATGCGGCGACCACACACCGCGAATTCATTGGAGGAGAAACGCTCGCTCCGACGATGGCCGTGGAGGAGCACGTGACGGAAGGCACCTTCGAGCATGTGCGGGAAGTCGATCTCGACGGTACGCCGGCCACGATCGCGCTCCAGTCGGTCTCCGCTTGATGCCGCGCCCCTAGGCCATGGAAGGAACCACGCACAAGCTCATCGTGCCCGAGGGAGAAGTCGGTCGCCTCGACGCCTTCGTGGCGGCGCAGCTCGCGCTCTCCCGGACCCGCGCTCAGAAGCTGGTCGCGTCCGGGATGGTGCTGTTGGATGGTCGCGCGGCCAAGAAATCCGAGCCCGTTTCCGCCGGTACGGTCGTGGAGGTCCGGGTCCCGCCGGCGGAGTCGGTCGAGATCGAGGCGGAAGACCTTCCGCTGGACATCGTCTACGAGGACGAGGCGCTCTTGGTAGTGAACAAGGCCGCGGGCATGGTCGTGCATCCGGCGCCTGGGCATCGTTCGGGGACCATGGTGAACGCATTGATGCACCATATCCGGGATCTCTCTGGCGTCGGCGGCCGTCTCCGGCCCGGCATCGTTCACAGACTCGATCGCCACACATCGGGGCTGCTTGTAGTCGCCAAGAACGACGACGCGCATCACGGGCTCTCGGATGCGCTGCGCAAGCACGAAGTGAGGCGGCTGTATGATGCCGTGGTGTGGGGACATCTGAGCGAGGACGAGGTGACCATCGATGCCGCCATCGGCCGGGACCGTAAGGACCGCAAGCGGATGGCCGTCATGAAGGGCGGCAAGGCCGCGCTCTCCCGCGCTGTCGTCCGGGAGCGCTGGACCCGGGCAGACTTCCTGCAGGTGGCGCTCAAGACCGGGCGCACCCATCAGATTCGTGTGCACCTCAAGCATATCGGACACCCTGTCGTCGGCGATGCCGTGTACGGCGTTGGGTGGGAGCGTGGTATGGGCGGTCCTCAGCACGCGTGGGCGAAGGAACTCGCTCGAAGGGTGCCGAGGCAGTTCCTACACGCCGCGGAATTAGCGTTTGTTCATCCGATTTCGGGCGAGCGCATGCATTTCGAGGCGCCCCTGCCGGAGGACCTTGCGCAGGTCGCGGCCTGGGCCCGGGGGGAGGACTCCTAGGGTCGAGATCTCCCCTTTTGCTCGCAGCCTCTCGCCCCGATACTTATCGTCTGTTTTTGCGCCCGCCAGCCAAGGTCTCCCAGGAGCTTATTCGACATCGGTTTATGACAGATCTCGATGCCAAACTGACATTCGATTCCTTCGTAGTCGGGCCAGCCAACCGGTTGGCCTCGGCTGCTGCGAAGCGCGCGGCGGAGTCTCCCGGCACGAGTTATAACCCCTACGAGAAGGCCGTCAAGTTGTCGCCACGGCTCGGGGACGACATCTACCTGCGCCTGGGCACGATGGCGTACAAGGCCAACGACCGGGACATGGCGCTCCTGCTCTGGCGTCGCGCTTCGGACCTCAATCCGCACAACGAGGCAGTGAGCACCAATCTGGAGTTGCTGTCCGGCGAGTGAGTTTCTGCTCACTGCCTGCCGCCCGAGCGGCGTTCTTCGCCACTCTTTTCCTCCCGGTGTGGGGGAGCGCGCTGCAGGTCCCCGATTCTCTCGACGGGGAGCGGTATACACGGCTCGAGGGTGTGCGCGCTCATGTGTATCATGTCGGGAGGGATTCACTGATCGCGGTTGATGTCTTGCAGTTCCTCGACGCGCAAAGGGCGCTGCCCGGCCTTCCCGATTCCGTGCCCCAACGGGTGCGCGCTGTTTTGGCACACTCGTCCGACGCGTTCGACCAGCTGACGAGCGGGGCCGTGCCCGAGTGGCGGGCCGGCGTTGCGATCCCGAGCCTACAGATGATGGTCGTGCCCACGCGCGGGGGCCCCAGCGTGCTCAGTAGCGAAGGGCGGCGCACGCTCAGGCACGAATGGGCTCACCTGGGCCTCTCGTCGGAGTTGGGCGGTCTGCGCGCGCCACGCTGGTTCAATGAGGGCTACGCCCAGTGGGCCTCGGGCGGCTTCGACGCCACCCAGGCTTGGCGGCTGCGGGTGCTGCTGGCGCTGGGTCGCACTCCACCCATGGATTCGTTGGAATTGCGATGGCCCTCCGGGCGTACGGAAGCAGAGGTAGCCTACCTGCTCTCCGCGAGCGCGATTACTTACCTGTTCGCATCAAGCGGCGACCGGGGACTCGCGATCTTCATCGAGCGCTGGAGGAGCCTTCGTTCCTTCGAGGCTGCGTTCCGATCGACGTTCGGTGTAACCACCGCGCAGTTCGAAGAGGACTGGAAGAGGCACATCAAGAAAAGGTACGGGTGGCTGTTCGTGCTAGCTCATTCCACGGTTTTCTGGATGGTCCTGGCACTGGTCTTGCTCGTGATGGTACGTGTGCGCCAAGGCCGCAACCGTGAGCATCTGGCCCGTCTGCGAGCCGGGGAACTGCCCGACGACCCGGCGTTCTGGACAGAAGATCCGGATGGGGGTGGATCCGGGGACAGCCCTCCTGGGGTAGAAGCGTAACCATGAGCCAACGAATATTGGTCGTCGATGACGACGCCGATGCGCTTGAGGTCTACAAGACCCGACTGACGCATGCAGGATTCGAGGTCGAAACTGCGGAGAGTGCAGAAAAGGCCCTTTCGCGTGTAAAGGCCTTCGACCCGGCGTTGATCGTGACGGATGTGCGCATGTCCGGCATGAGTGGCCTCGAGCTTTTAGAGAAGGTGCGGGGCGCGATGGAGGGCGTTGACGTGGTTGTCATGACCGGCCACGATGATATGGAGACGGCGGTCACGGCCATGAAGTCCGGCGCGTTCGACTTCCTAGTCAAGCCGGTCGACCCGAAGGTTCTGCAGGGGCTCGCCGAGCGCTGCTTCCGGGAGCAGGAACTCGCCTTGCAAGCGGCAGAAGAAGACGTCGCTCCCGAGACCGAGGCTCTTGCCCATGGGCAGCTCATCGGGCGCGACCCACGTATGGTCGAGATCTACAAGACCATCGGCGTGCTGGCCCGAAACCGGGCCACTGTGCTCATCCTCGGCGAGACCGGCACCGGGAAGGAGGTCATCGCCCGCGCCATTCACGAGCATTCGCTGCATGCCGAGCAGCCCTTCATCGCTGTGAACTGCACCGCGTTGACCGACACGCTGCTCGAGTCCGAGCTGTTCGGTCACGTAAAGGGTGCATTCACGGGGGCGGTCGGCACCAGAAAGGGATACTTCGAGCTCGCGCGTGAGGGCACCATCTTCCTCGACGAGATCGGAGACACCAGCCCCGAGTTCCAGACGAAGCTGCTGCGCGTATTGCAGGAGCGGCGATTTTACCCGGTCGGGGGAGAGCAGCCGCGCACGACCGAGGCGCGCGTGATCGCGGCGACCCATCGGCCCCTCGGGGAACTGATCAAGCAAGGGCGCTTTCGCGAGGACCTCTACTTCCGGCTCAAAGTCATCGAAATCACGGTGCCGCCGCTTCGGGAGCGGCCCGGAGATATCGTGCTCGTGGCCAATGCGCTGCTCAGCCGCATTCGTGAGGAGACGCATCGGGACGTCCGCCGTATCTCCGACGATGCAGTCGAGCTTCTTCAGGCGTACGATTGGCCGGGCAACGTTCGCGAGCTCGAGAACGCTCTCATGAGGGCGGCCATCGTCGCGCGTGGCACGGTCATCGGGTCGGACCATCTCGCGCTGGCGCAGGAAGTGCAACGTGATGATGGAGACCTGTCTCTCGCCGGCGCGGCTCGGCGCCACGTGAAGCATGTGGTGGAGCTGGTGGATGGTGACGAGGCGTCGGCTGCGAAGCGGTTGGGGATCAGTAAAAAGGCGCTGAAGGAGCATCTAGCGAGCGATTGACCCGATCGGTTCACCCGGATAGCGTTACCGCCATGGCAAACAAGAGAAGAAGAGTGGCCGCACAGCCCGCGGCCCTGAAGTTCACCAAGGTGAACGCGATGCTCGGCGGTGCCGGAATCGCGTGCTTGTCGCTCGGCTATGCGCTGCTCGCCCAGGGATCCATAACCGCGGCGCCGCTGCTGCTGGTGCTCGCCTACGTGGTCCTGCTGCCCATGGCGATCATCAAGTAGGCCCGCGCGGGGGCGGTTACGCCGGCGTCACATCTCCAGTTCGAAGTCCGCGCCGGCCAGGGTGGACCCGTTGGCCACCAACTCCACTCGATTGCGGCCTCCATAATAGCGGCGTGTCGAGATCAACCTGATGGAGTGCTTGCGCAGCGCCTCGTGCTCTCGTCCCGCCGCCTTGCTTTTTGGCGGCCACGGGCAAACACCTGTTCCCGGTCCGTTTGCGATGTGCGAAGCCGGCGCGTGTCTATTGCTGCATAGAGTCTCCAACCCCCTTGAGGCGACTCCATGCACGCCTACGACACTCGAATCAGAAGTGGCTACGCTCTGTTCATAGCCATGTGTATGTGGTCCATGGCTGGTGTGACAGTCGGCGCGATGTTCGTCGTCGGCCTAGAGGACGATGTTGGCGTACCGTTCGAACTCATCGCCCTGGCCATGGCCTCCGGCCAATTCGACATCTACGACAGCTCCGTGCGCGAGGCCGTGGGCGGCGTACTCAGGAGCCATGGCGTGCAGCGCACTGCGGGTCAGAGCCCCATGCGACTCCTTCAAGGCCTGAGCCCCTCGCAGGTGACCGCGATCGGTAGCGACGTGCAAGAGATGCTGGGCGAGTCGGGAGGCGGCGGATCGGTGGGACCGCGATCCTCGTCGCCCCGCGGCAAGGGTCGGGCTCCGTCCGTTCAAGGGGCCCATACGGCGCCTGGTCGCAAACCCGTTCGGGCAGGCCGCGCCATGGCCGAGGCGGGCTCCGGGGAGATAGGGTGCGGAGAGGGGGCTGACGATGTCTCGTCCTCTCGTGTACTGAGGAGGAAGCAACTCCACTTGGGGTGATCGGCAGCGGGTCCCGCCCCCCTTTGCGATCACCCTTCTAGAAGAGCCCCGATACCACTCCGTCTTGAAGGTCCACTCGCATCGCGGCAGGCTCGGCCCCGAGTCCCGGTAACGTCATGATGTTCCCGGTTTTCGCCACCACGAAGCCAGCTCCGGCGGACGGAGTCACCTCGCGCACGTGGATCCGGAACCCGGTGGGGCGCCCAAGCAACGCAGGGTCGTCGGAGAACGAGTAATGCGTCTTCGCGATACACACCGGTGCGTCACGCAAGCCGGCGTCCTCTAGCACCTCAATCTCCTTCGCCGCCCTCGGGTGGATGTCGAGTCCGTCGGCGCCATAGATCTCCCTCGCGACGGTGTCCATCTTCTCGATGAGGCCCATGTCATCGGGATATAGCGGCCGGAAGTCGGCTTCCCCGGACTCGAGCACGTCCCACACCGCGTCCGCTAGGTCGAGGCATCCTTGGCCGCCGCTGCCCCACGGGTCGGCGACCACGGCCCGGACCTCCACGCTTGTACAGCCGTCTAAGACCGCCGCGATCTCGGCCTCCGTGTCGGTCGCGAACCGGTTGAGAGCGATCACGGGTGGCACCCCGAACTTTCGCACGTTCGCCACGTGTGCCTGAAGGTTGACCAAGCCGCACTTCACGGCCCCCACGTTCTCCGCGCCGAGGTGGTCCTGCGAGACCCCTCCATTCATCTTCAACGCACGGACGGATGCGACCACGACCGCCGCGCCTGGACGCAGTCCCCCGAACCGGCACTTGATGTCGAAGAATTTTTCGGCACCGAGGTCGGCACCGAAGCCCGCCTCCGTGACGACGACGTCCCCCAGCGACAGCGCAGTGTGTGTCGCGGTCAGCGAGTTACATCCGTGGGCGATGTTCGCGAACGGGCCACCGTGGATCAGCGCGGGCGTGCCGCCGAGCGTCTGGACTAGATTCGGATTCACGGCGTCCTTGAGCAAGGCGGCCATCGCACCCGAAATGCCGAGACCCTCGGCCCGGATGGGTTCGCCGCTGCTCCTGTAGCCGATGATGATGCGGTCCAGACGGGTCTTGAGGTCGCTCGTGCCGTGCGCCAGGCAGAAGATGGCCATGATCTCGGAAGCCGCGGTAATCACGAAGCCGTCCTGGCGAGGGACTCCGCCTGTGCGGCCACCGAGTCCGACCACGATACTGCGCAGCGCGCGGTCGTTCATGTCGATGGCTCGCGGCCAGGTGATCCTCGTCGGATCGATGCCAAGCGTGTTGGGCCGGTACAGGTGATTGTCCAGCACCGCGGAAAGCAGCCCGTGCGCAGAGCTGATCGCGTGGAAGTCACCCGTGAAGTGGAGGTTGATCTCCTCCATCGGCACGACCTGGCTGTAGCCACCGCCTGCGGCTCCGCCCTTGTTGCCGAACAAGGGACCCAGACTCGGCTCCCGCAAGCAGAGGATCGGGTTGCGGTCTCGAAGGTTGAACGCATCCGCGAGGCCCACGGATACCGTCGACTTGCCCACACCCGCCACGGTCGGGCTCATACCGGTGACGAGAACGAGTCGCCCGTCCTCGTTACCATTGGCCTTCACGATGTCGAGCGGGATCTTCGCCTTGTAGTGGCCGTGGGGGAAAATCTCCTCCGGGCCGAGCCCGATCTTGCCTGCGATTTCCTGAATGGGGCGGAGGTCGGCCTCCTGGGCGATCTGGATGTCGCTCTTGATATCTGACTCCACGATGTGGTTTCCATTTTCAGCGCGCGGCCAAGATCGGGTCCGGAGTGGTTGGAGCGCAATGGCCGGTGGGCTCACCCCTTCGACTACGGCATGCTGCCGCCGTTGGTCTTCATCGACGGAAGCCTCCCTACCCAAGGGATGGGTGTTTCTCCCGCGAGACATCTACACGCAGGCGGATGTCGAGACTATTTTGCAGGTTGTCCGATGCGGGGCGAAGTGAGAGTGGCCCGGTGAGTCGAGCTACTTGCCGGCCGATCCAACCCGCTGCGGAAGGCGGCGGTCGCTAAGCCTCGCGTGCTATGCGCGGCAACCGCTCGAAGCACACCAAGCCCGAGATCCTGCTCCGGAAGGCGCTCTGGGCGAGAGGGCTCAGGTGCCGGCTTCACGCGAAGGATCTGCCGGGGAAGCCTGACATCGTTTTCCGGCGCGCGTGGGTCGTCGTCTTCTGTGACGGCGACTTCTGGCACGGGCGTGACTGGGAGCAACGCCGGGCGAAGCTCGCTGATGGCGCGAATCCGGACTACTGGATCAACAAGATCGCAAGCAATCGTGAGAGGGCGGTGCACCAGTCCCAGGAGCTTGAGGCTGCCGGGTGGCTGGTGCTGCGATTCTGGGAATCGGAGCTGCTCGCGGATGTCGAGGCAATCGCTGACGGGGTCGCCCGTGCGGTGCGTCTCGATCGGTCGTAGAGCCCTTCGTTTCCGGCTTGCACGCTTCGGGAGGCTAGTGCATCCTGCCTTGCAGAGATCGGCCAGCCGTCCTTAAGCCGATCAAAAAATAAAGCCGACGTTCGCTATTCGAAATGTTGGTATAAGGGACAGTCCCAATTCGTCCTGTGGAGCTCCGACGAGTCGCTTTAGGCCAAATCCGAGGCCAACATAAAAGTTGTCGTCTGGTCCTAGAACAAAACTACGATTCAGATCAAAGCCGTAACCGAAGTAGGTCCCATCGTCTACCGCGGTAATGCCCATCTTCGCACCAAATGCCCATCCGACAGGAGCGTTGTACGTCCGGGTGCGGTTACTGCCTGGGTAAAACCGCCAGAACACGTCAAAGTTGACATATCGGTGAGTTTCTACCCTGGGTTCATGTTCATTAGCCCAATCGTCCTTTAAGGTGGATCCCCCAAAGCCAACGGTGCTGGTCCGAGAGATGACACGCTCGTACTCCGCATTGAAGAGCTCCAGCAGAAGTCCAAACGGGTTGGCCGAAATGACGTTCCGTGGCCGAAAGTCTTCACGTTGTTGAGCCGTGAGTGGCAGACCTGACAATCCGAAGATCAGGATAGCCAGGGAAACCACAAAGCTTGAAGAGTTCATCTTGACCATTGTTTTTTTTCACCACAGAAATAGCAGTGGAGCAGCGGGGAGCCGGTAGCGTGTCAGAAGCTGTCCCGTGCGCGATTCACCTATTACTCGTTAAGACCGATTGCGCGTCAGAAAGCGCGCACCGGCTTCCTTAATTAGTGGTAGGCATCATGAGGTGCGCCCAGGGTGTGTCCTGGAACATGACATACGGCTCGTTCGTCGTGTGATCGGTATTCATACCAGCCAACGAGGTAGGGTCGACCGGGAAGATCATCACGTGAGGGCCTGTAACCACGCCATCCGCGGAATTCTCAGGTGGTCCGGCAAAAGGATCTGTGTTGCTGTTATCGTATGATCCCATCAGCATATAGGAAAGACCCATCGTACCCATCTCCGGTTCATCCCCCACCATCCAGTAGCCCACCCATTCCATCGCAGGACCATCGAAACACATCGGATCGAGGCCAGGAGTATTGGACCTGTCAGGGAAACAAGTCCAACCGTTATCGCCCTCTCTGAGCATCGATGGGTCCTCGCCCTCAGCAGCAGGCCAGTCCAGTACCGTCGCACCCTCAGAAACAATGTCGGGGGCAGCGCTCAACGCACTAGCAACCTTGTCTTCTGCGGATGACTCAGCAGTAATTTCTGCCGACGCCATCTCTGCCATCTGCTCTTCCTCCCCCGTCTGCTCCATGGGGCCGCACGCGGCCAACAGAATGGAAACGAGTAATATCGGGAGCGGCTTGAATAACTTCATGAGACATCTCCTGTGTGTGTAACGCTCTGTACTCCATTGACCGCTAGAGGCACAGCCCGGCAGACAACCAAGGCCGAAGACGACATTTTACAAGTTACCAATCTGTACCCCCCCTCCTAATGACGTGCCCCCAGGTGACGTGCCCCCCAAGTGTGGTACCACTCCCTATGTTAGACGTTGAGCCATCGGCGGTCCCTGGAGCTGGGGTATTCTAAGGAACCAAGGCGATGCTTTGACCGCCTCCGGGGCGGGGGGTAGACCGGCCCCAGGCGCTGTGTGGTCGGACGGTATTGTAGAGCCGCCTCTACTGCTCGACGAGGACGACCGCCTCTGGCAGTGTGTAGAAGATTTCTCCGTTCAAGAACTCGTCCCTCAGCTTGCTGATGATCTGCTCCGGCGTGTGTCGTCTCCTGCTCATTTCTGACCTCCTCCCTGAATCTGCGACCAGCGCAAGATCCTAACATTCGCGCTGGTCT
>DQPL01000002.1 GCA_015664885.1 Gemmatimonadota bacterium | reverse complement strand
GTCGGTGAGAACGTCCAGTCGAGCCGCGTTACCATCGAGAAGGACTGCCGGTCGAGCTCGGCAAAGAGGTAGCGCCGACTGTAGGTCGGATCGTACGCAAGTGTCGACGTCGAC
This sequence comes from Gemmatimonadota bacterium, assembly GCA_015664885.1. Lineage (GTDB taxonomy): Bacteria > Gemmatimonadota > Gemmatimonadetes > Longimicrobiales > Gaopeijiaceae > UBA1138. The sequence goes on along the minus strand of DQPL01000002.1, from coordinate 2,459 downwards.
GTCACGTACTGCGCGTCGGAGGTCGCCGTCGACCAGTTGGGGCTCACCGACACCGACAGGCGGTCGGACGGCTGAACACGGATATCGGCACGGATATCGGTCGAGCCCCCCGCGCCGATACGATCGTCTGTGACCTTGAAGTTCGAGCCGAAGCTCACGGCTTTCCTGCGATCGCTGCTGACGTTGATGCTGAAGTCGGTCGATGCCGGGTTGACCATGATCGGACCGCCCCGCGTCGAGGAGCGGCTCATCGCCTGCGGGCTGTACGAAGCGTTCATCCGCAGATTCCAGTAGTTCAGGAACTGGAAGTTCGTGTTCATGCGGAACGAGCCACGCATGCGGGCGTTCTGCCACGAAGCGAGCGACCACGTGTCGTCGAGCGCCTCGTGGCTCCAGTTGTGGAATGTCATCGCGGTGACGTTGTAGTTACGGAACATCGATCCGGGCTGAATTTCTCGGTAGCTTATCCGCACACCTCCGTCCAACCGCTCCGCCGTCGCCGAGAAGCCGAGGTCGTTGATCTCGAAGCCGTTGGTGACCTCGGCTGCCCAAATGCCACCCGTCCAGTGCTCTCCGCCACGCTTGTCCAACTGGACACGCCAGTTCAACCCGGCGATCGACGTAGCCGTTTCGTCCACCGCGAACCGCGTTGCGTCCGGACGCTGGAAGTAGTGATTGGACGCCCGTTGAATGCGGGTAATCGCGGCTTCGGAACCTCGAACCTGGCTCAGGCCGACCACGCCATAAATGCCCCATGTCCGGTCGGCCCACTGATGCTCGAAGCGGGCCCCGCCGCTGAATGCCGAAGAGGGGAGCCAATCGAACGATGCGTCGCCTGGCAGCTCCCGACGCATGCCGGTCGCTATAGCTGAGAAAGTCGTCGCACCGTCGTTAAGATCCTGTACCAGAGACAGGACGCCGAACTCCGAGCGTGGCTCTACGAGGAAGTCGTCTCGCGAACCGTCCTCGAAGAGCCCCTGCCCGAACTCGTTGCCCGTGACCGCCGCGAGCACACCGATCGACAGCCCGCCAGCCGTGCGACCCGAGAGCTTGGCCGCCCCCAGGATCGTGGAGTTTGACGGGATGTCCTTGTACTCCGCATCCGACGGACCGCGTCCGTGGGGGGAGCGTCCGACGCGTCGGCTGTAGAACAGCTGGTTCCGGCCGCCCGAAAGGTTGAAGTCGAAGACGCGCGCGTCTTTCACGAAGAATGGGCGGCGCTCGTCGAAGAACGTCTCGAATGCCGACAGGTTGATGACCGCAGGGTCCGCCTCGACCTGCCCGAAGTCGGGGTTGATCGTAGCGTCCAGCGTGAATGCCGACCCGAGGCCGTAGCTCAGATCCATTCCGAAACGACCACCGGCGGAGGAGCCGTCGAAAAACGGATCACCATCGACGGAGGGACCATTGTGCAGGTTGCTCACGACATACGGCAGTGCCTCGAGACGCCTCGAAGGGCGAGAGACGTGCACGCCTTCCACACGCCCCATCTGACTGACCATGCCCCGCTTCAGCCGCGACACCAGAGAGTAGTACGACTGCTCGTTGTTCGAGACGCGCGAGCGAAAGAAATTCACGCCCCACGTCTGCTCGTCGTCGGACGCTTGGTAGCGAATTTGGGAGAGTGGAATGCGAAGCTCCACGGTCCACCCCTCGGCGTCGACGTTCACCGCTGAGGACCATATGGCGTCCCACGCCCGGTCCATCTTCTCGTCGTCGTACAGATACATGTCGGCCTGCACGTTGGCCGCGCTGACTCCGAACATGTAGCCGGTGAGCCCGTCGAGGTTGGGATCCAGCGTAACCGCGAAGAGGTCGAAGGACCCGTACGTGTCCCGCCTCGTGAGGCGCCTGACGATGCCATCCGGTTCGGAATCGTACATGCGGGCACCGATCCATACGGCTTCGTCACCGATGATCATGCGCACCTCGGTGTCGTGTTCGACCGGCGCGCCCTCCACAGGCTGGGTCTGGGTGAAGTTTGTGAAGACCTTCGCGGTTGCCCACTCAGCGTCATCGAGCACGCCATCGACCACGATCGGTAGCAGCGGCGCGTCGGCATCGAGCGCGTCGCGCCCGACCGCGGAAGTCCGGGGAGCATTCAGGGTCGGAGGGGCGGACTCGGAGCCCCCGGGGTCGGATTGAGCTGCAATGCCCACGGGCACACACAGCGTGAGCAGCGCCGCGATCATGAGATCGCAGCCTGCCCCGTATTTATTCTCGATCATCTATCTCTGTGAAATCCAGCTTTGAGTCACAGCATGAAGTGGGATTGGCGCGTCGCCGAGGCGATCCAGGTCGATCTGCTTCGCCATGGCGTGGACCTGCTCCAAAGAGACACGGTCTTCGGCCAAGATGTTCAGCAGTATCGTCACCACCTCGTCGTCCAGAGAGTCCATGCCGACCATCCAGTTCTGGACCGTCAGCATTGGAATGGCCACTTCCACCCCGGGGTACGC
>DQPL01000033.1 GCA_015664885.1 Gemmatimonadota bacterium | reverse complement strand
GGTGATGGGCTCTCTCTTGTTCGGGGTGAGCGCCACGGACCCCGTCACCTACGGAACGGTCGCAATCGCGCTCATCGTCGTGGCGTTGGCGGCGAGTTGGATTCCTGCGATGCGGGCCGGCGGCGTGAACCCCTCCAACGCACTGCGGGCAGACTGAGCAAGCCGTTCTCCACACCCACAGGTACTTACTGAGCCGTCGGCGAGAGCCGACGGCCAGTAGGGCTGATCGCGGTCAGCCGAGATCACGGATTCGATCCTACGCTTGCCGATCCAATCGGGTGATTGGCTCGACGTGCCCCTTAGCCGATAATCTTATAGGGGTACCACGACGAGACCGCTTTCCCTTCCCGAACCGCCGGCCGGAACATCCACTCTGAGGCCTCGCGGATGAGCTGACGGTTGAGGTCGCGGCTGCGCGTGGGAGGATCGAGTCGCGTCGAGTCTGCAATGACCCGACCGCGCTCGTTCACGAAGACCCAAACCTGCACCGTGTCCCCGCGCAAGCTGTTGTGGTTGGTCGGAATGATCACGCCACGCGGGACCGGGAGCTGGAGCCTGAAGAAGCCCTCGTCCGAGTTGCCGCCGTCGCCTTTCCCGTCACCGTTCTCCAGGCCGGGTCCTTCGTCGAGGCCGGGCTCGTCGCCCAAAACCGACGCCGGATCCAATACGACTTCCTGTTCGAACTCAATGGGCTCGATCGCGACATCGGTCGGAATGGGGATCGGAGGCGGAATGATGGGCACCGATGGTGGTGTGCGCACATTGATCGCCTGCAGCGAGCCGCTCGCGGCCCGGTTGTCACCCGCTCGAGGCCCAGCGGCAGCGAAGGGCGAAAGTGGAATGACCGTCCCGCGCCACCCCCAAAAGATCAGCAAGTGGACGAGCAACGACAGCCACAGCCCCGTGCGCCAGATGCGGCGCTCGTGGCGTCTGCGATCCTTGGCCTTGAAGTCGTGATACTGGCTCATACTGCAGAGACGTCTGATGGGGTTGCTAGCCCCACATACTACCGATCAGACGGGAGCCGTGTTTCCGAACGGGCCGAGGTCAGTGAATATTAACTACTTCATATGTATAATGGCGTGGCCAGGTCGCCCCGCCGATCAACACTTTTCGGGAGATACTACCCTTGGCAGGCACGAATCCAAGCGACTTCGAGCAGCAGGTCTTGCTGGCGCTACTCGCGGCTCCGGTCGTTCTCGGCATCGTGGCGGTGACCGCTACCTACGTACCCGCGCGGCGCGCGGCCAGGGTCGACCCCGTGCAGGCGTTGCGGACCGAATAGGGCTCGGTCAGCTTCCGTGCACGCATGGACCAAGCTACGACCGAAATTACGACCGCCGGCACTTCCCGTGCGCGGGCTTTCTACGAGCTGACCAAGCCCGGCATCGCCGGGTACGTGATGATCACGGCTGGTGCGAGCGCCTTCGTGGGTTCCTCGGGATCTCTCGGCCTGCTTCCCGCGATCCACACGATACTCGGGACCGGTATCGCCACCGCGGGTGCGCTCTCGCTGAACCAATACGTCGAGCGCGATTACGACGCGATCATGGTGCGCACGCGAGGACGGCCTCTTCCCTCGAAGCGTCTGGAGCCGACCGAAGCTTTCCTATTCGGTATCGCGCTACTCTTGGGTGGCCTGATCTACCTGGCGCTCTCGGTCGGTGCCCTCCCGGCTGCGATCGCGGCTGCGAGCGCGTTGGCTTATCACGCCGTATACACGCCGCTCAAGACACGGTCATTCGCGGCTACGCTCACGGGAGCGGTGCCCGGCGCTTTGCCGATGCTGATCGGCTGGACCGCCGCAACCGGTACCATCGATCGGGGGGGGCTGGCGCTGTTCGCCATCGGATACCTTTGGCAGCTGCCGCACGTGCTCGGTCTGGCCTGGATGCTGAGGAAAGACTACGAGCGCGTTGGTTTCAAGCTGATCCCGGGTGGCGGGGCCAAGGTCATCGGATTCTACATGGTGCTGGCGACCGGATTGCTGGTACCTGTTAGTTGGGTCCCGACCTACCTCGGTTACACGGGCATGATCTACGCTGTGGCCGCGACCGTGCTGGGCGGGGCTTTCATGTTCACCGGGGTAACCGCGGCCCTGAATCTGACCGACGCCCGCGCCCGCAAAGTCTTCTTCGCCTCGCTGCTCTATCACCCGCTGCTGCTGGCCTTCATGCTCTTCGACACTGTTCGGCTCTAGAACCGGAGGTCTGCCGTGCGCCCCCTGATTCTCGCCCTGACCCTGACGGCAATGCCGGGAATTGCGACCGGCCAGACGAGCGAACGTCCCCGGGCTCGCGAGCTCGGCATCACAGTCGGCATCTTCCCGCCAGGAGCGCACAACGCGATCACAGACGTGGCCGACGTCCGCGTGGGGCACACCACGGTATCCGACGGGATCTCGGTACAGACCGGCGTAACCGCGATCCTGCCGCACGGCGGTAACCCCTACTTGAGTCGAGTCCCGGCCGCGATCCACGTAGGCAACGGATTCGGCAAGCTGCTCGGCGTTACGCAGGTGCGCGAGCTCGGCGAGATGGAAACGCCCATCCTGCTCACGTGCACGCTGTGCGTCTGGAAGGCCGCCGACGCGATGGTGGAATGGATGCTCGCGCGCGACGGCATGGAGAACGTGCGCTCGCTCAACGCGTTGGTGGGCGAGACGAACGACGGCGGGCTAAACGACATCAGGTCGCGGCCCATCACCCCCGCGCACGTCGTGCAGGCGCTCGAGTCCGCGAGCGGTGGTCCGGTCGCGGAGGGTGCGGTGGGCGCCGGCGCCGGCACCAGCGCCTTCGGATGGAAGGGCGGGATCGGCACGAGCAGTCGTGTACTTCCGCAAGGCCTGGGCGGCTACACGGTAGGCGTGCTCGTACAGTCCAACTTCGGCGGCATCCTGCAGATCAACGGTGCGCCGGTGGGCATCGAGCTCGGCCGATATCCGTACGCTGACCAGGTCGGGGATCCGGACGACTCCGAGCCCCAAGCGCCCGACTATGATCCCGAGTCGGACGAGCAGGAGTGGGGTTCGATCATGATTGTCGTAGCGACCGACGCCCCCCTCTCCGAGCGCAGCCTCGAACGGCTGGCGCGTCGAGCGATCATGGGGCTCGCGCGTACCGGCTCCTTCGCGAGCAACGGATCCGGCGACTACGTCATCGCCTTCTCCACCGCGAACGGCGTCCGCCGCACGACGACGGGCGGCGAGCACTCCATCGATGACTTGGCGAATGGCAGCATCTCTCCGCTTTTCGAGGCGACCGTGGAAGCGACCGAAGAGGCGATCTACAACTCGCTCTTCAAGGCGGTAACCGTCACTAGCAACGGCCGCACCGTCGAGGCGCTCCCGATCGAAGAAACCGTCGAGATCCTCAGGCGCTACGGAGCAATCAGATGAGCTCC
>DQPL01000114.1 GCA_015664885.1 Gemmatimonadota bacterium | reverse complement strand
TGCGAGCCGCACACGCCCGCATCGAGGAGCGCATCGAAGAGGCCTGAGGTCTGAAGAGGACTGATTCGACGTTGCCCTCCGGCTCCGGCGTCGCCTCCTCCATCATGGGTCGTCAGCACCGCACCGTACGTCCAGCATCTGGAGGCAGCGGCTACGCGGTGAACGAAGTTCGGCGCCGTCCGTATTGGGGCTTTTCCAGGGATCGAGAGACGACATGAAAAGCCTGGAATCCGTCGGCGGCCTCGCGGTGAGTCAAAAGAAGGAGTGGGGAGAAATCCTCTCGGGCTTCGAAGGCAGCAACAAGTACGTGGTCTCCGACGAGCGCGGGACCGAGTTGTTCTACGCCGTGGAGGAACCAGGATCGGTTCTTGCCCGCCTCTTTCTCAAAGCGCACAGACCCTTCGCCATCGACGTGGTGAATCGCGGCGGCGAGAGGCTGTTACGAATCGAGCGTCCCTTTCGGTTCTACTTCCACACGGCCCAGATCTTCGATCGATACGGTACGCTGGTCGGAACACTGGATCGGCACTTTTCGATTTCTCGGCGCCTCTACTCCGTGCTCTCCGCCAACGGCAGCAAGCTCTTCGATCTCTTCGGCCCCCTACTCCACCCGTGGACCTTCGAGATTCACGAGAACGGGACGCAACGTGGCATGATCCAGAAGAAATGGAGCGGGTTGGCGAAGGAAGCCTTTACCGACGCCGATAACTTCGGCGTGACGTTTCCTCCCGATTGGCCCGTCGAAAAAAAGACACTCGCCCTCGGTGCGGTCTTCTTGATCGACTTCGTTCACTTCGAGGACACCTGGAGACGGTCAAAGGGTAATCGGTAGGAATCTCCTTGGATTACTGACCGCTGCCCTGCTCGGCCTGCCAAGCGTCGAGAACCTCGCGCTCCCGCTTCCGACTCCACCCGAAGCGGCGATTGGCTCGCTCTTCGGCCGGACGTGTCTTGTCCCACTCCAGGGTGTCGCGAGCGGTCAGAGCCAGGGGCCGGTACGTCAGTCCGGCGTCGACGGCAGCCTGCACAGAAACGAGCATCAGTGGGTCCCCCGGAATCCACGTCGGGAGGTCACTCCAAGGCGCGACGCCCTGAGCCTCTAGAAAGTCTTCCGGAACCCAGGTGAGCTCGAACTGATTGCTCGCGATGGTGCCGATCTGCTCGAGCATCTCTCCCATCGTGAGTCGGTAGCCGGGTCCTGTCCCGTTGAAGTCCCCCGTGGTGCCGTGCTCGGCGAGCCGGACGATCCACTCGGTCAGGTCTCGCTGATCGATGATCTGGTTGGAGTGCTCGGGATTACCGGGAGCGAGCACCTCGCCTCCCTCGTCGATGCGCACTGGCCAGTAGGTGAAGCGATCGGTGCGATCGCCGGGGCCTACGATGAGACCGGGCCGCACGACAGTAGCTCGGTCGGGGAAGGCCGCATGGGCGATGTTCTCGCTGAGCGTCTTCATGAGTCCGTAGTCCGCGTCGTCCCCGTCGCTCCAATCCTCCGGAGGAGAAATGCGTTCGTAGCTCTCGTCGATGATCGACTCCATGAGGATGCGGTCCTTGGCGCCCCAGCCAAAGCCCCCCTCCAGCGCATACGCGGAGATCGACGAGACGAAGATGTACTGCTCGGCCGCGTCCTTCAGGAGCTCGGTGCTTTTCTGCACCCAGCGGTAGTCCTGGGCGTTGTTGTCGAGCACGGCATCCCACGTTCTTCCCTCGAGCGCTGTGTGGTCGTCGTTACGATCCCCGATCAAGTGCTCGACGCCTTCGGGAAGCTCCGCATCTGAGCGCCCCCGCGTGAAGATGCTCACCTCATGTCCGCGCTCGACGGCGTAGCGCACCATGTTGGGCCCGATGAAGCCGGTGCCTCCGAGGATGAGAAGACGCTTCGAGGCTGGCGTCGTGGTCGAAGCCGCAGAGTCATCGCTCTTCGAGTCGGGGGCGCACGCGCTGGCTCCGCCGAGGGCGATTCCCGCACCGACGGTGCCCGCGGTCTTGAGGAAGTCTCTTCTTGTCGGGGTCATGATCCCTACCTCACGTTCCAAGTTGTGATGGTGTCGGCTCAAGGCCGGAGGCCCAGAGCCTCACGAAGCTGCGCAGCGGACATGCCGCGCACGTAGACTGCGGTGCCGCGATCGAATTCGCGGGCACGGTCCAGGCCGCCGACAAACACCGGATCGAACCCGGCGTCCTCGACGAGCCCGGTCGTGACCTCGACGGCTTCGGAATCGTCTCCGGCAATCGGTATGCCAATGCGCTCGGGACTCCGGGGGGCATCCCGCACCATGGTGAAGCCCACAGCGCTGAACGCGCGGACCAGGCGCACACCAGGCAGATACCCGGCGGACGCGACTCCCGTCCCTCGCTCGATCGCGTCATCCGCCATGGGGCCGTCACGGTCTGCCCGCGGGTTTCCGCAGTCGATCACAATCTTCCCCTGCATCTGAGGGGCGTAGTCACGGCCTACCTGCGGCAGCGCCCCGTATGGCACAGCGATCAAGACTACCTCTCCGAATGACGCCGCCGCGCCTGGAAGTCCGGCCTGAGCCTTCGGACCTGCCTGTGCGACGAGCTCGGTGAGCTGATCCGGGTTGCGTGAGGAAAAGAAGATCTCGTGTCCGGCCTCTGCCCACTTAAGGCCAACCGCCCCCCCCATGCGCCCCGAGCCGATGATGCCGATGCGCAGTGACCCGCTGCGATGAGCCGCGGTCACTTCGGACAACGCGGGCAAGCGCGCGATCGCGAGTCCCGCTGCCGCGAAACCGGCACTCTGGAGGAATCCTCGCCGGGTCACACATTCTTTGTCGCTCGTGCTCACTGCTACCTCCCGATCAGCTTGTCATTCGGACTCCAGCCACCTCATCGCGGGAACATACGCGCGTTCCCGCGGGAACGCTCCCGTCTGGCCGTCGACGCCGAGGCCACCAGGCGTTGGCCAAAACCGGCCGCAGGACTCCGCGAGGGCCGTTCTCATAGCGCACACCGACAACGGGCTCTAAGCTTCCGGAGGACAGATCCACTCGGTCCGAAGCCCGTTCAGGCCACCCCGGAGGTTCCCATGTCCCGGCACCCGTCGACGCCCCTGCGAGCGCTGCTCGCGCTGATCGCACTACTGCTCACGACTGAGCTCGCGTCCGCCCAGACCTACTGGCCCGGCAAGAACCTCGACTGGGACCGCAAGAGCCCGCAGGAAGCCGGGTTCGATGCAGCCGAGATCCAGCGCGCGATCGAGATCGCTATTGCGGGCGAATCGACCGCCCCGAGAGATCTGGCATTCAACCACGAGATGACCTTCGGGCGCGAGCCGCGCGGAGAGGCCGTGGGCCCGTTCACCGTCCGCGCGCCCCAGACCGGGCTGATCGTGCACAAGGGCTACATCATCGCCGAGTGGGGTGACCCGACGAAGGTCGACAACACGTTCAGTGTGTCGAAGAGCTTTCTGTCCACGACGGTGGGCTTGGCATACGACCGCGGCCTGATCGCTGACGTGCACGACGTGGTGCGCCCGTACATCGCACCCATCGTGCTCGAGAGCGGAGACGGAGAGCCGGGTGACGAGGCGGGCCGCAGGCCCAAGCTACTCTTCGAGTCCGAGAACAACCGCAAGATCACGTGGGACGACATGCTGCGTCAGACCAGTGACTGGGAAGGCACGCTGTGGGGCAAGCCCGAGTGGGCCGATCGCCCGGACCAGGATCGCAGTGCGTGGGGAACGCGGGCACGGTTCGAGCCCGGCACGGTCTACGAGTACAACGACACGCGCGTTAACCTGCTCGCGCTGGTTGCCATGAGCGTGTGGAGGCAGCCGCTTCCCGAGGTGCTTCGCAAAAACATCATGGACCCCATCGGCGCGTCACCGACTTGGCGTTGGCACGGCTACGACAACTCGTGGATCACCATGGACGGCCGCCGAGTCCAGGCGGTGAGCGGCGGCGCCCATTGGGGCGGCGGCATGCTCATCAGCGCCTTCGATCAGGCGCGCTTCGGTCTGTTGACCATGCACAAAGGCAACTGGAACGGGAAGCAGCTGATCTCGGAAGAGTGGATCGACATGGCCACCACACCCGGCCCGGTGAACCGCACCTACGGCTTCATGAACTTCTCGCTCAACACCGACCAACGTCGCTACGAAAACGCGCCCGAGTACACGTGGACGCATACCGGCGCCGGCTCCAACCTCATCTACGTCGATCCCGCGAATGAGCTGGTGATCGTCGCGCGCTGGATTCAGGGGCGCGTGTTCACGGACGTCGTGCACACGGTGCTGGGGGCTATGGGGGCGGTCGCGGCGACCAACTAATGGGGGCCCCGCCCTCGTCCCCAGCTAACGCCGCAAGGACCAGAAGCCCTCAGAGGTGAAGGCGTGCTCGCGCTCAGTGCGGGGAAGAGCGTGCTGCGGCTGCTGCCTCCGTTGGTTCTGACGGCTGAGGAGGCTTCCGAGGTGGGCGGGAAGCTGGCGGAGGTGCTCTGCGCCAGCGACGAGTAGTATAACCCTTGGCGGCGCTCGCCCTACGCAGTGCCTACCGATAGGCTACATCCGACCGCTGGAGGAGTCCCCAGGGACCCAAGGCATGGAGTAGCAGGTGACCATCATCGATCTCCCCACCGCCCGCACGATCATTGCGGCGACCCTGGCAAAGGGCCACGAACTCGGGCTCGCGCCGTTGTCCGTGGTAGTCCTCGACGCGGGAGGGCACTTGAAGGCCTTCGAGCGCGAGGACGGAGCATCGAATCTGCGATTCCAGATCGCGCACGGAAAAGCATACGGCGCGATCGGTCTGGGCGTGGGATCACGCGCGCTCATGGCCCGCGCCGAGAAGCAAGCCTATTTCGTCTCGGCGGCCGCGTCGGCGATTGGTGGTGCGCTGATACCGGTTCCGGGTGGGCTGCTCGTGAAAGACTCCGACGGAGCCATCGTCGGGGCGGTGGGAGTAACCGGCGACACGTCAGACAACGATGAGGTGTGCGGTGTCGCGGGGATCGCAGCGGCTGGGTTGACGCCAGAGACCGGCTGAAGCCGGCGGTCGCCCAACGTGGGCCAGGCACCACCCGGCGTACTACGTTGAACCACCAGTCCCCTTCCCCGAGATGCCCATGTACAGAAACATCCGCCCCTCTTCAACTACGACCCGATCGTCACCGAAGAGGAGATCCGTGCGTCCTCTTTACAGTACGTGCGCAAGGTGAGCGGCTATACGAAGCCCTCGCAGGCGAACGAGGAGGGATTGAGCACCGCGGTCGACCGTGTCGCCGGGGTGACGAGAGAGCTGATCGACTCGCTGGTGACCAACGCGCCTCCGAGGGACCGCGAGGTCGAGGCTGAGAAGGCACGCGAGCGCACCCGGGTGCGCTACGGATAGGCTCCGAGCTTCCGCTAGCGTCCGCCCCGCTATGCCCGTTATGCCCCCGCTACACCCCCTCCGCTAGCGTAGCCGCAACGCCGCCAGCGACCCCGGAATCCCATTCCCGGCAATGGGCACGATGATGTACTGCACGCCCTCGTGCATGTAGGTCATGGGCGCGGTGCTCGAGGGCGCCGGAATCTCCACCGACCCGATCCTCTCACCGGTCCGCTTGTCTGCCGCATACCAAAGAGCCCGTCCGCCTCGTCCTTCGGCGAACATCAGGAGGCTGCCCGTGACGAGTGCCGTGGAGTGACCTTGGAAACCGGTATTGGGGATATCGAGGCCAGCAAGCAGCGGGTGGTTAGTGATCCTGTCCGGCGTGTCTCCGTTCGGAATCCACCACAGGTGCTCCCCGGTGTTCATGTCGATCGCGGTGATGCGGCCGTAGGGTGGCTTGAAGATCGGGAGACCCTGCATGGCTGCAAATCCGCCGCCTCCGCCGGACATCCAGTCCACCACGGTGACACCGATACCGCCGGGACCGCCGTCGTCGCGCTCCGATCCTGCCGCGAGCACGCCTCCGGTACATGCCTTTCGGGAAGCGACGTACATGATCCCGCTTTCGGGATCCATGACTGTCCCGCCTATGATGTTCGTGCCGCCGGTCGCGCTCGGACACTGAGCGGTGGCCCGGTAGGCATCAGCGTTCCCCACGTGCACCCACGGGGTGAAGATCGGCCCCAGCTTGATGTCGCTGACCTGCTCGATCGCCATCGCGCGCAGCTCGGGCGTGAAGTCGATGAGATCGTCCACGGTGAGCCCCTGCAGCTCGTAGCCGGCGGGACGGGACGGAATGGGCTGCGTGGGCGAATACCACTCTCCGGGCACGTCGCCGGGCGGCACGGGCGTCTCCGGGATCGGCCAGATCGGTTCCCCGGTCTCACGATTGAAGGCATAGACGAAGGTCTGCTTGGTGGTCTGCACGACGGCGGGGATGTCCACGCCATCCACCGTAACGTCCACGAGAATCGGAGGGACCGGGATGTCCCAGTCCCAGATGTCGTGGTGAATCATCTGGAAGTGCCACCGTCTCTCGCCCGTCTGCACGTCGACCGCGATCAGGCTGCTACCGAAGAGGTTGGCGCCCGGTCGGAACCCGCCGTAGTAGTCGTTGGTGGGCGCGTCAGTGGGCAGATAGACGATGCCGAGCTCGGCGTCCGCCGACAGCGGCGGCCATGCATTCACGTTGCCGGCCCACCGCCACGCATCCTCTTCCCATGTGTCGTTCCCGAACTCACCGGGCCGAGGAATCGTATGGAAGGTCCACAGGTGCTCGCCCGTCCTGGCATCGAACGCCTGAACGTCTCCCGGCACGTTCTCGATCCTCGCGTAGCTACCGCCCTGGTGCGCTGAATTCCCGACCACGAGCACCCCGTTTACTAGAAGCGGGGCCGATGAGGTCGTGATCGCGCCGCGCGTCGGGTCGATGCCCGAGTACACGTCGTAGGGATGTCCGAGCGTCGCCAGCATGTCGACGGTCCCGGTCTCACGGAACCCGTCGATCGGGATCTGGCCCCCGAAGCCTTCTAATGGCGCGCCTGTCTTGGCGTCCAAGGCGTGCAAGAAGAAACCTGGCGTGACCAAATAGATCACGCCCCTGCCGTCGATCTCGCCGTAAGCGACGCCGCGGCCATAGTTCTTGCGGGGTGAGCCCTGCCAGCGCTCCGTGTACGGTTCGCGGAAGGTCCAAAGCGTCTCACCGGTCGCAGGGTCGAGCGCGGCCAACGTGCGCCGCTGCCCGGCGACCGTGTATACCAAGCCATCCGCGTAGATCGGCGTCGAGCGCATGATGAAGTCGGGCTCCGGCCCGAAGTTGTCTCCGCGCCACACCCACGCGACTTCCAGATTCTCGAAGTTCTCGGCGTTGATCTGGTCGAGCGGGGAGTACCTCGTGCTACGCTGATCGGCACCCCAGTACCGCCACTCGCCATAGGGATTGCCGTAGTCCTGAGCCACGGCGGGAAGCGCGGCGCTCCCGACAAGAACAAGAGCCAAGGCCATGCTCGAACCAATGAGTCGTGACAGCGTCGCCGGGCACCTCTCGCTCATGGGAAGCCTCGCCTCAGATGGTGGGACTGAATCGGCTGCTAGGGTGGCCCTCTCGCGACCGTCTGTCCAGCAGCCCGGCTCGAGCCTTGGCGCTCGCGACGGTGCGTGTGAGCGCCCGAGGGCATATCCTGAGGGAGATTCCAACCTTAGGAGGTGCCCCATGAGCAACGGCAATCGCTCGCCACGGATGATGGCGATGGTGTTCCTAGTTCCCCTGGTGTGTCTGACGAGCTGCGCGCCCGCCGAGGACGCGGAGGCGGACCAGGCGATGGCCGATGGGACCCGCTGGAGCCATCAGGACTGGCCGACCGGTCATTATCAGGTCCGCACGGACTGGCCCAAGCCACTGCCCGACGATGACCACTCGCATGACGGTTGGACGTGGGGATCCTTCGGTGGTGTATACGCCGAGAGTCCGGATCGGATCTGGGTCGCGATGCGTGGGGAACTCCCGCTTCCTGAGGGCGTCGACCCGTGGACAGCATACGGCGCCACCAACGTGGTGGGGAACGCGCCGCCGACAACGGACGGCCTCAGCTCTAGGTGCCAGCCGACTCAGAATCGCCGCGGCTACGAACGGCGATGGCACCACAGCATCAACGTGTACGACGGAGAGGGAAATCTCGTCGAGACGTGGCCGCACCTCGACTCGCTCTTCGCGCTGCAGCCCTGCGGGCGGGGACCGCACCAAATCAAGATGAGCCCGTACGATCAAGAGAAGCACGTGTGGATCATCGACGACCAGCTCCACGTGATCTACAAGTTCACCTACGAAGGCGAGCTCGTGCGCACTCACGGTGAGTTGGGTGTGCCGGGGCGCGGACCCAACAACTTTGCCCGCCCGACCGACATCGCGTGGTTGCCCGACGGCACGTACTTCATCAGCGATGGTTACGACGGCAAGCGCATCGCCAAGTTCGACCCGGACGGCAACTTCCTCATGGATTGGGGCCAGGCCCCTGAGGATCCACAGAACCCCGGCCCGAGCGAATTCAACAACCCGCACAGCATCGCGATCAGCGCGGACCGTCGGCTCTTCGTCATCGACCGCGGACACGCCCGCATGCAGGTCTTCGATGAGAACGGCGTCTTCCTCGACATGTGGCCGCTCACCTCACCGCACTGGCTCGGCAACCAGGGCACATTGATGGCCAACCACATGGTCACCACCGACGGCCACATCTGGGTCGGTGATGCGCCAACGAATCGGATCCTCAAATTCGATCTGGAGGGGAATTTCCTATACAGCTGGGGCGCTCCGGGCACGCCCGCCGGACGCATCGCCTGCTCGCACGGGATCACCACCGACCAAGACGGCAACCTCTTCCTGGCGGACTGCTTCATGGGCCGCGTGCAGAAATTCGAACCCATAGAGGGTGCGGACCCCGACAAGATCGTCGGCCAGCTGCCGCGCGAATACCCTACCGGCTGAATCGTGAGGTTCTCGCTCACCCTCAGTATCGGGGCGATCGTACTCGCTCCGGCGGTCGACCAGTTTCCGGTCGCCGCCGGGGTGCGTCTCTCCGCCCAAGAGCCAGACGCGGCTGCTACGGAGTGGCGTTACATCGGAGGCGATGCGGCCCACACCCGCTACTCGCCGCTCAGTCAGATCAACGCCGACAATTTCGAGAACTTGGAAGTCGCGTGGATCTGGAGGGGTGACAACTACGGACCGAATCCGCTCGCCGTATCACGCTCCACGCCGCTCTACGTGGACGGCATGCTCTATACCGTCGCGGGCGAGCGTAGGACCGTCGTCGCGCTCGACCCCGCGACGGGCGAGACACTCTGGACGTTCCGCGAGCCCCACACCACGCGCTTCGATCGCGGCATGCGGAACGGCTACGGGAAGGGAGTGGCTTTCAGCGACGTAGATGGCCGTGGCGTGATCTATATCAGCAGTCCGGCCTTCTTCCTCTACGCGCTCGATGCCAAGACAGGCCTGCCCCTGGAGGACTGGGGCACACCCGTGCCGCTGCCCGACTTTCCGCAGACCGGCGTCGTGGATCTGCTCCCGGACCTCCTGCGGGGCTGGGAACCGTGGGAAAGCTGGGATGGTGGCCCCTACGACCCGGACTTTGGCATCCCTCGAGAGCTCGGGCACATCACCAGCTCGTCCCCACCCATCGTGGTGAACGGGGTCGTAGTGGTCGGTAATTCAGCCGAGCAAGGCTACCACCAGACCCGGATCGAAATGGTGCCGGGGGATATTCTGGGCTACGACGCGCGGACCGGGGCGAACAAGTGGAAGTTCCACGTCATTCCCCGGCCCGGGGAGTTCGGTCACGAGACCTGGGAGAATGACGCCTGGCAGCGCACCGGGGACGTCTCATCGTGGGCTCCCATGTCGGCGGACCCCGAGAGGGGCCTCGTGTACATCCCCACAAACCCACCCACCATCGACTTCTTTGGAGGTTTCCGACCGGGCGATGGCCTGTTCGGAACCAGCGTCATTGCGCTGGACGTGCAGACGGGCGAACGCGTATGGCACTTTCAAACCGTCCACCACGACATCTGGAATTTCGACAACCCCACTGCGCCAATCGCGCTGGATGTGGTCGTCGATGGGCAACCGACTCCGATCCTGGTCCAGACCACCAAGCAAGGGTGGGCCTACACCTTCAACCGCGAGACCGGTGAACCGATCTGGCCCATCGTGGAGCGCCCGGTTCCACCGTCGGAGGTGCCAGGCGAGTCGCTGTCGCCCACGCAGCCCTTCCCCACGAAGCCGGCAGCGTACGAGATGCAGGGCCTCACCGTAGACGACCTCATCGACTTCACGCCCCAGTTGCGGGCGGAGGCGCTCGAGATAGTCGAGCACTACCGAATCGGGCCGATCTTCAATCCGCCGATCGAGACCGGGCATCCTTCGGGTCAACGCTCTTTCGTGAGCTGCCCGAACGGGGCGACCAATATCAACGGTCCGACCTCGGCCGACCCGCTGAGCGGCATCCTATACGTGTCCACGCGCAGGGGATGCCGGTCCGAGAACATCGTGCCCGGCCAGGATCTGGACCGTCCGGACGACATCATGACCACCGGCGCGACGATCGCCGAGTGGGCTGTCCTGAATCGCGGAGATTTCCGGGGTCCTCAGGGACTGCCCATCTGGAAGCCGCCGTACAGCCAGGTGGTCGCAATCGACATGAACACGGGCGAGCACCTCTGGGCAGTGCCGAATGGTGACACACCCGACTACATCCGCAACCATGAAGCGCTGCAAGGCGTGGAGTTTCCCAATACCGGACGCCTCTCCTATCCCATCACGATGGTCACACCGACGCTGCTCATCACCGCGGAGGGTGCGGGAGGCGCAGCCGTGCTGCGCGCTGTGGACAAGATGACCGGTGAGCGGTTGGCCACGGTCGAGATTCCGGCGCCCGGACAGTACGGGATGATGGGCTACATGCACGACGATCAGCAGTACATCGTGGTGCAGATAGCGGGACGGGGGATGCCTGGCTCTCTGGCGGCGCTGAGACTGCGTTGATGGCAGCTGACGCAATCGTCGTTCGCGATGTCACGAAGGCCTTCGGCACGACCGTCGCCGTAAGCCACCTCGACCTCACCGTCGCGGCAGGATCGCTCTGCGGATTCATCGGCCCCAACGGCGCGGGCAAGACCACCACCATTCGCATGATCATGTCGATCTTGCTTCCGGACTCGGGCGAGGTCTCGGTGCTGGGTTGCGAATCCGCGCTGGACGCCAAGGACCGGATCGGATACCTGCCCGAAGAGCGTGGCATCTACAAGAAGATGAAGGTCGCGTCCTTTCTCACGCACATCGGGCGTCTCAAGGGCGTGCCCGACGCCGTCCTCAAGCCGCGCGTGGAGCGCTGGTTGCACGCGGTCGAGCTCAGCGACGTCGCCAACAAGAAGTGCGAGGAGCTCTCAAAAGGCATGCAGAAGAAGATCCAATTCCTCCGACGACGCGACGGCTCCATACGTCCACGACCACCGCTAGGTACAAGAACCCTGCCCAGG
>DQPL01000075.1 GCA_015664885.1 Gemmatimonadota bacterium | reverse complement strand
ACTCCTCCTCGCCGTAGAACAACTACGACTCGTCGTCGTGCCTACTATTGAACTCGCGAGACCCCTGCGCGCGGCGTACCCTACTTGTTCGGAGGCTCCCCTAGGTCAGCACCTCACGTGCTTGCTTGAGAGCGAACTCCAGGTCCTCTCTAGAGATCGTCAGAGGGGGCGCGAAGCGTATCACCTGATGGTGCGTTTCTTTCGCCAGGATTCCGCGCGCGTGCAACGCCTCGCAGAAGGGGCGCGCCGTCCCGCTCGATTCCTTGATGACCACGCCGACCATGAGCCCCTGGCCGCGTACCTCTTCCACGTGCGGTGACTCGAGCGCGCGCAGTTCGGACATGAACCAGCTGCCCAACTCATCGGAGCGCTGGGACAACTTCTCTTCAATCACGACCCTGAGAGAGGCAAGGCCGACGGCCGCGCCGAGCGGGTTGCCTCCGAAGGTCGAGCCGTGATCACCGGGCGTGTAGACGTCCATGAACTCCGAGTCGGAGATTGCCGCTGACACCGGATACACGCCTCCGCCGAGCGCCTTGCCGACGATGAGTATGTCGGGACGCACTCCCTCCCAGTCGCAGCAAAACAGTCGACCAGTCCGGCCGAGACCGGTCTGAATCTCGTCCGCGATGAACGCGACATGCTGCGCGCTGCACAGCTCGCGAGCCTTCGCTAGATAGCCCTCCGGCGGTACCACGACTCCTCCCTCGCCCTGCAGCGGCTCGACGAGGAATCCCACCGTGTTCTCGTTGATCGCGGCAGCTAGCGCGTCGGCATCTCCGTAGGGAATCTCCACGAAGCCGGGGGTAAACGGCCCGAAGCCGTCCTTGTATTGGGCCTCGGACGAAAAGCCGACGATGGTCGTGGTGCGCCCGTGGAAATTGTTCTCGCAAACGATGATCTCTGCCTTCCCTTCGGCCACGCCCTTCACCTTGTAACCCCATTTGCGAACCATCTTGATCGCAGTCTCGACGGCCTCGGCACCCGTGTTCATGGGCAGCGCCTTTTCGAACCCCGTGGCCTCGCAAAGAGCCTTCAGGAACGGCCCCATCAAGTCATTGTGGAACGCGCGCGAGGTGAGCGTGAGCAAGCCCAGCTGCTCGACGGCAGCGGCGATGATGTCCGGGTGACGGTGGCCCTGGTTGAGTGCCGAGTAAGCGCTGAGCATGTCCAGGTAACGATTGCCATCCACATCCCAGACCCAGGAACCCTCCCCTCTCTCGAGGACGACCGGGAGCGGATGGTAGTTGTGCGCGCTGAACTGATCGACTTCGCTCAGGAAAGCGTCGGTCTTGGTTTCGGTAGCTGTCGTCATCGTCGGGCTCACTGTGTCATCAACTCGAGTAGCGAACCGACAATATGCATTAATATGCGTAGAAAAGGAATACTCTATCGCCGTTTCGCGGTGACACGGCCCGCACGTCGAGCTGGCGCGCACCGCGTCACTGTACGGGTGAGCGCGAGGACTCGTCGACCTCCAGCTTGAAGACGTCGGGGCGCGCATAGTGACCGGTGACGTCGAAGTCGAACTTGCTGCGTGCGATCGCGCTCATGTCCAAGTCGGCGATCAGGGTCCCCTCCTGCTCCCAGAGTGGTCCGGCTAGCAGTTCGCCGAGCGGCCCGTAGATCGCGGATCCTCCACGACTCAGCACCTCGGGCCAGGACTCGAGCTCCTCTCGCATCTCCAGGTCCTCGGGGTACATGTCCCGGTGCGCGTACTGGTTGCAGCCGAGCACGAAGCAGCGACCCTCGAGGGAGATGTGCTGAAGAGTCGCTTGCCAGCGCTCTCGCGCGTCGGCGGTCGGCGCGAGGTAGATCTCGACCCCCTTCCCGTACATCGCCATGCGCGCGAGCGGCATGTAGTTCTCCCAGCAGATCAGGCCGCCCACGGTCCCGTACTCGGCCTCGACTGTCGTGAGCGTACTGCCATCACCCTCGCCCCAGATGAGCCTCTCGGCAGCGGTCGGCTTGAGCTTTCGGTGCTTGCCCAGCAGCGAGCCGTCCGGGCCGATGTACAGTAGCGTGCAAAAGAGCGTGCCGCCGCTGTAGGTGCTGTCGCGTTCGATGACCCCCACGCAGAGATGAACGCCAGCCGCTTCTGCCGCCTCACTCATGCGCGCGACCTCAGGACCCGGCACGTCGACGGCGGCGGACCAATACCGCTCCCACACGCGCCGTCCCGCCTCGGACCGACCACCAACGACCGTGCCGAAGGAGAGCCCCCAGGGGTAGCCGCCCACGTAGGCCTCGGGGAAGAGTACGAGGCGCGCGCCTTGTTCGGCCGCCTGCGCGGTCATCTCGCACACCTTGTCGACTGCGGCGTCACGGTCGAAGGGGGTGGCGGCGGCCTGAACGACAGCCACGCGAACACTCTTGGCCTCACTCATCTATGCTCCCTCCCAAATGCACGGTTAACCGCCCGCATACACCAACTCGGTCACGACCCGCCCGACCATGCCGAGCGTGGCCGCGCTGACATTGGCCGGGACATCGTCGGGCGTGTGCCAGTACGCGTTGTCCGGACCATAGGTAAAGTCGATGAGGTCCGCTGTGGGCAGCCCCGCTTCAATCAATGGAACGTGATCGTCGTAGATCCGGCCCGCTACCGCCTCCGGGAAGAACTCGCTGAGGCCCAGCCGAGCGGCGGCCCGCCATACCTTGCGCACCACCACCGACGCGCGCTCCGCCGAGTGCGCCTCCACCGGAAAGCTCGGATCGGCGTCACCGACCATGTCGAGCAGCAACCCGTACAGTGGGCGCTCACCCACGTGATCGCCACTGGCGATCTGACGTGCGTAGCGACGGGCCCCCAGGTACATGTCGTCCCCGGTCGGGCCGAAATCCTCTCCGTCCACGAAGAGAAGATCGATACCGAGCGGCGGTGGCACATCCGCCATCAGAGCAGCGAGCTCGAGTAGCACCGCCGTGCCTGATCCACCGTCGTTAGCGCCGGGAATGGGGTCACCTCGCCGCGCAGGGTCCGCCGCCTTGTCCGAGGTCGGGCGGGTGTCCCAGTGAGTCAACAGCACGATCCTCCGGTCGAGCTCGGGGCGGAAACGAGCCATCACGTTCACCAGCACCAGCGAGTCGCCCGCCGAGGAAATGTGCTCGAACGTGTCCGAAACGACTTCGGGAGCGAACGAGTCGAGGCGCGCCAACATCCAATCGAGCTGAGCCTGGTGTCCCGGAGCACCCGGCACGCGCGGCCCGAACGCGACCTGCTTTTCGACCAAAGCGTAGGCTCGCAGGCCGTCGAAACCGGGAGAGCCCGGAGTTGGACCCGGGGCCGAGCTGTCGAGACAGCCTGCTACCAGCAAGGCAGTGGCTGCGCAGAGGAATCGCACGGGCGCGACGCGCGGGGTGGTCATGTTCAGCGCACCTGTCGCATTCAAGTCGCGCCTTCGTTCCTATAGATCACGCCTGCTTTCATCACGAAGAGAACACGCCCAAGCGCCGTCGGGTCCCTGCCGGGGTCACCGTCCACGGCGATCAGATCCGCGGCATAGCCCACGGCCACGCTGCCAATCTCAGCCTCCAGCCCGAGCGCACCGGATGTCCCGTCACGATCAATACGAGCTTCAACATACGCGGCGAACCGATCGTTTGCACTCCCGAGAACGCCTATCGTTATTTTATGGGTGCGGACCTAGACGTGCTCGTGGTCGAGAACTGCTTCATGACCAAAGCCCGTCAGCCCGAAGCCTTACGGCTGGACTACCGAAGGGAGGTCGACCTGGACTGACGAGAACCGGCTAACCGTTCATCCGCACTCGGAGTATCCGCAGATGTGGCACTTCTTACACCCCTCCTCGAAAGCGAGGTGCCCGGTTCCACACTCGGGGCATGTGCCCATGTCGAAGGCCTGATCGCCTGAGGAGTAGCTCGAGGACAGCGGCTGCTGGGCCGCTTCGCTGGCACTCGGCGCCACACCCGTCGTGAGCGGTAGCGCCTCCTGGATGCCTTCCTTTTCCTCCAGATAGCGCTCAATCGCCTGACCTACGGCGTCGGGCACGGACAAAACCTTGTTGGGCCCGAGCCCCACGGCCCGGTCACACGAGATTCCCCGCAGCTGATCCTTCACCTGATTGATAGGGATGCCCGACCGCAGCGCGAGTGACATGAGCCTGCCGATCGCTTCCGCGTCCGCGTTCGCAGCTCCGCCGGCCTTGCCCAAGGTACAGAAGACCTCGAACGGCCTGCCCGTCTCGTCCTCGTTGATGGTGACGTAGAGGTCTCCGAGCGGCGAGTTCATTTTCATGGTGAAGCCGCGCAGCGCCTGGGGTCGTTGACGCTTGTGACGGGCGGCGCCGCGGGTGAGGTCCTGGTCTTGCAGCTCGTGCTTCAGACGCTCGGTCTCGATTCGAAGGTTGTGAGCCTCCTCGCGGGCATCTGCCAGGGCGTGCTCGAGCTCCGAGATATCCGCCGCGGCCTCCGCGTTGTCTGCGGCCTGTCCTGTCTTACCGGTGGAGAGCACCTGCCCTTCCCGCGACCCGTCGCGATAGACCGTCACACCCTTGCAGCCGAGGCTGAATGCGAGCTCGTAGATCTCGCGTACCTGCTCTTCGGTCGCCTCGAGTGGGAAGTTCGTGGTCTTGGAGATCGCCGAGTCCGTATGCTCCTGGAAGGCGGCCTGCATGCGCACGTGCCATTCCGGACTGATGTCGTGCGCTGTGCGGAAACTCCGCTGCGCCTGCTCCGGCACCTCATCGAAGTGAATGTGACCCTCGCTGGCGATCTTCTCCATCAACTCTTCGGAGTACCAGCCTCCCTCTTTGGCCATGCGCACGAAGTCCGGATTCACATCCGGCATGAGCGCGCCCGCTTGGTTGCGCATGAACGCGACAGCGAAGAGTGGCTCGATGCCACCGGAGCATCCCGCGAAGATCGAAATGGTGCCGGTCGGTGCCACGGTCGTCAGGTTGCAGTTCCGCAGTTCGCGCATGGCGCGGATCCTGGTGCCGTCAGATCGCGTGGCTACCTTACCGTCGGGACCCCATATCGACTCCTCCCATGCCGGGAAGACGCCTCGTGTCTCCGCGAGCTTCTCCGAGGCGTTCCGGGACTCTTCGTTCAGGAACTCCATCACGCGACGACCCAGCGCCACCCCTTCCTCGGAGTCGTAGGCGATACCGAGGCGGACCAGCATGTCGGCCCAACCCATGACGCCGAGCCCGATCCTGCGGATGTTTTGGGCAAGGTCGTGGATCGCCGGCAGTGGATACCGATTTGCGTCGATGACGTTGTCCAAGAAATGCGTCGAGAGGTGGACCACCGTCCGGAACGCGTCCCAGTCGATGCCCTCATCAGGATCGACCCCCGGAAACGCATCTTCCTTCACGAACTTGCCAAGGTTGATGCTGCCCAGATTACAGACGTCGTACGGGAGCAGCGGCTGCTCGCCACACGGATTGGTCGCTTCGTAACTGCCGAGCGCTGGAACCGGATTGTATTCGTTCGCGCGATCGATGAAGAACGTACCGGGCTCGCCGGTGAGCCAAGCGCCGCGGATGATCATTTCGAAGATCTCGCGCGCGTTCTCCTGGCCGACGACTTCACCGTGCTTCGGGCTCAATAGATCGTAGGTCTCGTCGTTGCCCACCGCCTCCATGAACACATCCGTGATCGCCACGGAGATGTTGAAATTGGTGATCTGCGAGGTGTCGTTCTTGCACGTGATGAACGAACGGATGTCGGGGTGGTCGACGCGCAGAATGCCCATGTTGGCCCCGCGACGGGTGCCGCCCTGCTTCACGACATCCGTACTGGCGTCGTACAGCTTCATGAACGACACAGGACCGGAAGCGACACCCATCGTCGACCGGACCATCTCACCCTCGGGGCGCAGGCGGGAGAATCCGAAGCCGGTGCCACCCCCAGACTGATGCACGAGCGCCATAGCCGTGAGCGTGTCATAGATGCCGCTATGACCATTCGAGAGAGCGTCCTCGACCGGGAGCACGAAGCACGCCGAAAGCTGGCCGAGGGGGCGGCCCGCGTTCATCAGTGTCGGCGAGTTCGGCTCGAACATCCCGTTGATCATGAGGTCGTAGAACTGACGAGCGACCTCGTCCACGCCAGCCTCCGACGCCCCATAGTCGGCGTCGACGCTCGCTATGGTTCGCGCCACCCGCCAGAACATCACCTCCGGCTCTTCATTGGGCTCGCCTTCTGCGTCTTTCTTCAGGTAGCGGCGGGCGAGAACGATGCGCGCGTTTTCGGTCAGTTCTGCAGGGGGCAGATCGTCGGGAAGCACATCGTCGAAGATCACAGACTCACGGGGGGGGCGGGGATCGTGAACGCGCGGCATAGTCTCGTCGAGACTCCTTGTGGAGTACTAGGTAGAAAACAGCGGAAACAAGAGTTGAAAAACGGCGGGAACACACCCCCCGCCGTGTCTTTCGTGTGGAAAAATCCCTCCGCTCTACTACATATCGAGCAACGTCCATAGTACAGGCACTACATCTT
>DQPL01000118.1 GCA_015664885.1 Gemmatimonadota bacterium | reverse complement strand
GGCGGCAACATCCCGCAGGAGTACCAGCCGATGCTCGGCAGCGTCACCGCCGGGCAGACCATCCCCAACCTCATCGACTTCGTGCGGGACGGCGGTACGCTGCTGGCTATCGGCTCATCGACCTCGATCGCCGCGCACGCCGGCCTGCCCATGACGAACCATCTCACGGACGGTCAGGACCGGCCGTTGGGGCGCGCCGCGTATTATGTGCCCAGCTCGGTGCTCGACATGGCGGTCGACAACACTCATCCGCTGGCCTACGGCTTCGGGCAGCGCACCAACATCATGTTCAACAACAGCCCCGTCTTCCGCCTCTTGCCGCAAGCCACCAGCCAGGGCGTCACCCCCGTGGCGTGGTTCGATTCCGAGACGCCGCTGCTGAGCGGGTGGGCGTGGGGAGAGCACAGGCTCTTCGGCGGCACAACTGTTTCAGAGGCCAAGCTCGGCGACGGCCGCATGTTCCTGTTCGGTCCGCTCATCAAGAAGCGGTCACAGCCTCACGCGACCTTCAAGTTCCTGTTCAACGGCATCCATCTCGGAGGAGCGACGGCGGTACGGTTGGGAGGCATAGCGCAGTAGCGGCGCACGACTCGGCGCGGATCGATCGGCGGAGCGGTGACCACTCGCATCAATAGGACTTCGGCAGCCCCAACGCTTTCTCCGCGATATGGCAGAGGATGAGCTCGGGGCTGACCGGAGCCAGCCTCGCGATCATTACCTCGCGAAGCAGCCGCTCCACGTGGAATTCCTTGGCGTAGCCCATGCCGCCGTGGGTCATCACGGCGCGCGTGCAGGCCTGAAAGCCCGCTTCCCCGGCCAGGTACTTGGCGGCGTTGGCCTCGAGCCCGCACGGCTCGCCCGAATCGTAGAGGCTGGCCGCGCGCATGGTCATCATCCAGGCCGCTTCCAGCTCCATCCAGCTCTGAGCCAGCGGATGCTGGATGGCCTGATTCTGGCCAATTGGACGATCGAATACGACGCGTGTCTTGGCGTACTCGGTCGCGCGGGCTAAAGCGTTCCGTCCGATGCCGATCGCCTCGGCTGCGATGAGGATGCGTTCCGGGTTGAGGCTGTGCAGGAGGCAGGCAAAGCCCTGCCCTTCCTCCCCAACCCGGTCTTCCGCGGGCACCGGCAAACCATCGACAAACACTTCACACGAGTCGACGGAGGCGCGACCCATCTTGGGAATCGTCGTTACGTCGCAGTAATCGCGGTCCAGGTCGGTGTAGAACAGGGTCATGCCATCGGTGTGCCGCTCGCACTCCTCCTTGGGCGTCGTGCGGGCCAGCAGCATGATCTTGTCGGCTTCCTGCGCGGTGGACGTCCAGACCTTCTTGCCGTGGATCTCGTAGCCCTCGTCGGTACGCCGAGCGGTGGTCGCGATCGAAGTGGTGTCCAGGCCGGCATCGGCCTCGGTGACGCCAAAACAGGACTTTGTCTCACCTCTGATGAGTGGTGGGAGCCAGCGTTGCTTCTGTTCGTCCGTACCGAAGACGACGATCGCGTGGGGTCCGAAGATGTTTATGTGGATCGCGGAGGCGGCGCTCATTGCACCGGCTGAGTTCGCCACGGTATGCATCATCAAGGCGGCCTCGGTGACGCCCAGGCCCCCACCACCGTATTGCTCCGGCATCGCAATGCCGAGCCAGCCTCCGTCCGCGATCGCGCGATGAAAGTCGAAGGGGAATTCTTCGCTGCGATCGCGCTCGAGCCAGTAGTCGTCGTCGAACGGGACGCAGAGCTTTTGCACCGCGTCGCGGATCGATTGTTGCTCGGGGGTCAGGTCCATTCGCCTCTCACGGATATGCGCTCCCGCTCGAACGCGCCTGAGCCGGGAACATCGACGGCGCGAACACACCTGGCAACGCACGCCTCCCCTGATGAGCTCCCGCGGCGCGTTGACCGTCCCCGGAGCGGAGTCTACGATCGGGCCATCAACTGCGTGGCCGTACTTACACGGGGAGAGGCGTCGCCATGGACAGGAGAGAATTCAGCAAACTGGTGGGAGCGGCAGCGGTCGCGCCGGTCCTTGGCCCGAGCCGCGTCCCTTTTGCGACCCTGCGTCGCTGGTCATTCACGGCCAACATCTCGGAATGCTGCAGTTGTGACATTCCTTGCTCGTGCAACTTTGGGCGACCTGAGCGGACCTGCCACGGCTCGCGGCTGATCCAGATCCGAGAGGGTCAATTCGAGGGCGATTCGTTAGCCGGTATCAACTTCGTGGTGACCTTCTACATGGGACGCTGGACGCGGATCTACATCGACGATGCGCTCGGCGGCACCGAGATCGTGACGCTCGATCGACTCATGCCCGTTGCGTTCGGGGGGTTCGCTCGGCTCGCTCAGGTCCAGGTGCGTGTGCCTTTGACCGTGTCGGAGACCTCAGACACGTTCCGATTTTCGGTTCCCGAGTCGACTGTGGAGATGAAGTTGTTTCCAGGCCTCGATGGCAGCCCAATCACCATCACCGGACTCCCTTCCAGATCCTACCACGACTACGTGCAATACGAGTCCGTGGTGCACACACATAGAAGTGGGGAGGCCGACTGGTCGTACTCGGGCACGAACGGATTCAAGTCCGAAATGCGCGTTTCCGGCTAGCTGGTCGGGGAGCTACCGGGCCCGAAACTCCCAGATCACTTCCGGCCGGTCCGCCATGGGGGCCCAGCCGGTCCGCTCATCTTCAGGCCCCGACATGAGGACCCGGTCCCGGAAGTCCAACCGGTACACCGCCGACTCCTCGAACGGAGCGGGATGGAGCACGCGCGAGTCGAGCAGCGCAGGCGGCGTATAGAAGAGCGCCATGGTGATCGCCGCGTTGGAGGCAAAGCCCACCGCGATCGCGAGCATTGCCAGGACGTCGTCCGCCGGCGTGGGTTTCATGCTCATGTCTGTCTTACCGCTGGAGCGCCGCTGAGGGTCCGACGCGATGCCGTGCCGTCACACCGTTGCGTGTGCGTCCCCAGCTCCTATCCTAAAGCCATGACTGAAGAGCAGAGCAAGTCATCCAAGCTCAAGCGCCGTCTGGCGGTGCTGGGCATCGTGGTCGTGGGTTTGATGTCGACCGCATTCGTGGTGTGGTCGGCCACGTGTCCCTGCGAGCGCTCGCCCGGAGGCTACCTGTTCGGTGCCGGCCCAGACGAAGCGATCTCGGACTGGTCTTTCGCCAACGACGTCCCGCTGTGTCAGATCCAGGTTGGTGCCGCTCTCATGCCGTACTCCATCAACCTCAACTGCATGTCCACGAGCAGCGGAGAGCTCTACCTGAGCTGCAGCCGATGCGACGCCAAGCGCTGGGCCGGCATAGTCGTCGACGACAGCACGATCAGGCTGCGACTCGAGGAGACCGTATACCCGGTGACCGCGACACGGATCATGGATGCGCAGGAACTCGATCGCGCGTGGGGCGCGAGACTGGATAAGCTGCAAGTACACAGCACGGACCTGAACCCGGCCGTGCCACTAGGCACACCGCGCCCGGACCACTGGTGGTCCTTCCGTTTGGAGTCTCGCTAGGGTTGGCCACCCCGTGGGGCACGATCGGCGGGACCAGCTAGCCGCTATCGCACCACCGCGTTGAGCGTGACACCACCAGAGTCAGCGAACCCCAGCACCAGGACGTGCCACTCGCCGGTGGCCCCTCCGCTTCAACACCGACGGGGTGGGTCGGCGGCCCCTCGCCCGCACCGGAGAACTGCTGCCAAGCGACCACCGCGACGATCGGCAGCGCCAGAGCGATCGCTGTCAGGTAGGATTGCCGTCGAGCCGGGTCCAGCACATGGCGGGATCGGCCCTCACTTCTCAGTTTGACGTGATCGCTGGCGAGATACCCGCGACAGCCCAACGGATAGCCGAACGGACAGCCCAACGAGGTGACGACATGAAGATCTCCCGTCGACCGATTCTCACGATCAGCGCAGGTACCGGGGCCACGTTGTTGCTCGCGCTCGTGGGCACCGTCCCCGCGGCCAGCGCTCAAGAGGTCCTCCCGCTGATCACAGAGGCGCAGTACGAAGGTTGGCTGGAGAATCTCTCGAACTGGGGCCGCTGGGGGCCCGACGACGAGATCGGCGCGCTCAACCTCATCACACCGGCTAAACGCAGGGCGGCCGCTGCGCTGGTTCAGGAGGGGATCACCGTCTCGCTCGCTCGCACCGCGCAGACCCAAGAGGGCGTAGACAACCCCTGCCCCGTGCAGTGGGAGATGGTGAACGCGAGCGCGAGAGGGGCGAGTGACAGGGTGGCGTATCGCTGCATCCACGGTCTCGGCTCGACGCACATCGACGGCTTCGCGCATCGCTTCTTCGGCGGCAAGATGTGGAACGGCTACCCGATCGAGGACCTGGTCACGATGGAGGGCGGCGCGCTCAAGAACTCGGTGCTCACCATGAAGGGCGGAATCGTGACCCGCGGCGTGCTCTACGACATCGCCAGATTGAAGGGAGTGCCCTACCTGGAGCCGGGAACGCGCATCACCGTCGCGGATCTGGAGGCGTGGGAGGCGCAGACCGGTGTACGAGTAGGCTCGGGCGATGCCATGCTGCTGCGCTGGGGCCGCTGGGCACGGCGCGAGGCCGTCGGGCCGTTCGATACGTGGGCCGAAGCAGCCGGCTTCGACAATTCAGTCATCCCGTGGCTGAAGGCGCGAGACATCGCGGTGCTGGGATGGGAGACGCCCGGTTACACGCCGCGTCCTGAGGGCGACCTGCCTACGTTGGCGCTGCACGACTTCGCGCTGACCATGCTGGGCATCCACCTGCTCGATCGCGCGGATCTCGACGCGTTGGCCGATATGGCGGCAGCCCAAGGGCGGTGGGAATTCATGCTTACGATCGCTCCGTTGCCGATTCCGAACGGGACGGGCTCACCGGTGAATCCGATCGCGGTGTTCTGAGTGGCCTTTTCCAGCTATTCTCGGTCCATAACCGGGTCTGGCTGGTGACATTATGCCCATCTTCGAATACCGCTGTCGTGCGTGCGGAAACGAGCTCGAACACCTGGTGCTGGAGTCCTCTCCGGCGCCGCAATGCTTCTCATGCGGAAGTCACGAGCTCGAGAAGATCATGTCGAGATCCGCGGTGAGCTCCGAGGGCACCCAGGCCCGAGCCAAACAGGGCCTGCGCTTGAAAAACCGGGCGCTGCGGCAGGATCATTCGCACGAGGAAGTGAAGCGGGTCGCGGCGCATGCGGCGGATCACGACGAATGAAGGACCCCCACTCCACCGCTGGACACGCGTCAATCCTCGCGCTCGTGCTAGGGCTGGGGATGGCGATGGTGGTCATCGGCTCGCTTACGACACGTGCGGGCCATGCCCTCGGCGGTCCAGCCACACTCGACATCGCCACGCCCACGGCAACCGCCACCCACCCAACTGCAACCCACCCAACCGCCCCAGACCCGACCGCCATCGACCCGGACGACGTACGCGCGGTAATCGACGAATACTGTGTTCGCTGCCACAATGAGCGGCGCATGACCGGCGGGCTGGCGCTCGACGTGCTGGACGTCGAAGAGCCTGGTGCGGCCTCAGACCGATGGGAGACCGTAATCCGGAAGCTGCGCACGGGCACGATGCCGCCTGGTGACGAGTTGCGGCCCAATCCGGCCGAATACGAGCTGGTGGCGAGCTGGTTGGAGACGGAGCTCGATCGGGCGGCCGCTAGTGGCGACCCCAACCCGGGCACGACGAATCCGGTGCATCGCTTGAACCGCCTGGAATACAACAACGCGATCAACGACTTGTTCGCGCTCGAGGTGGACGTGCAGTCGCTCCTGCCGGGTGACGAGACCGCGGATGGCAGCTTCGACAATTTCGCCAACTCGCTCTCGATCACGACCACGCACATGGAGCGATACATGTCGGTGGCGCGCCAGGTGACGCGCCTGGCTACGGGCCTGCCACCCGTGGCTCCCGGGGTGGAGACCTTCGAGATCCCGCTGCATGTGGTTCAGGATCAGCGGCAGGCCGAGGACCTCCCGTTCGGATCTCGCGGCGGCATCGCAGTGCGGTACGATTTTCCGGTGGATGGGGAGTACCTGCTCAAGATCCAGCTGCGTAGGCAGTATCAGGACTACCTGATGGGCATGGGATGGCCGCAACAGCTCGACCTTCGGCTCGATGGCGCGCTCGTCGAGCGATTCACGGTCGGTGGAGGCGCGCTCGACTCCCGTCCCGCGGCCGCCAGCTACGCGGGCTCGGGCGAGCCGGGTTCGTTCGGTGCTCCCGAATGGGAGGTGTACATGCAGACCGGTGGGGACGCGCATCTGGAGGCTCGGGTGACCGTCGAGGCAGGTCCCGCCGTGGTCGGCGTGTCGTTCATCCGGGAGCAGTGGGAGCCGGAACTGCTGCCGCAGCCGCTTCAGCGAGGGCGCGTCCTCACCAACGATCAGATCTACATGGGCTACGCGAGCGTGCACGCGCTCCAAATCGGGGGGCCCTATGAGGCGACCGGCACGGTGGCGGAAACTCCGAGCCGGAACGAGATCTTCGTGTGCCGTCCCGCGGCGGGCGCTCCAGAAGAAGCGTGCGCCGAGAGGATCCTGTCGCGAATGGCTCGACGCGGCTATCGCCGGCCGGCCACCCGGGAGGACGTCGACGTGCTGCTCGACTTCTTCCGCCAAGGTCGTGCGCAAGGTGGCAGCTTCGACTCAGGGATACAGCTCGCGTTGGAGCGACTGGTGGTCGACCCCGAGTTCCTGGTGCGCGTCAGTCGTGTGCCCCCGGGGGTCGAAGCCCACGAGGTCTATGAGATCAATGGCGTGGAGCTCGCCTCTCGCCTGTCCTTCTTCTTATGGAGCAGTATCCCCGACGAGCTTTTGCTGGAGTTGGCCGAAGACGGACGCCTGACGAATCCCGCGGTCTTCGAGCAACAGGTTCGGAGGATGTTGGCGGATGAGCGCGCGATCAACGCACTCGTACAAGGCTTTGCGGCTCAGTGGCTGAACCTGCGCCTCATCCCCGAAAAGCTCGCCGATCCGCTCAAATATCCTGATTTCGACGAGAGTCTCCTGGACGCGTTCCGTCAGGAGACGGAGATGTTCATCGCCAGCACGATTCGCGACGATCGTCCGATCACGGAGCTGTTGAGCGCGGACTACACCTACGCGAACGAACGCTTGGCGCGGTTCTACGGGATCCCGGGTGTGTACGGGAGTCGCGCGCGCCGGGTCACGCTTCCCAACCCCGAGCAACGCGGCGGTCTGCTCGGGCACGGGGGTCTGATGGCGATCACCGCTTATCCGGACCGCACGTCACCCGTGTTGCGGGGCAAGTGGCTGCTGGACAATATCTTGGGTGCGGACCCACCTCCGCCGCCGGCCAACGTCGATACCAGTTTGGACCAGGGCGCGGGAACGGCTGCGTTGGGCATCCGTGAGCGGCTGGAACAGCACCGGTCCGATCGCCTGTGCGCGAGTTGCCACTCGCTCCTGGATCCTCTGGGTTACGCGCTGGAGAATTTCGATGCCGTGGGAGGATGGCGGGACTTGGACGAGTTCGGTGAGCCGGTGGACAGCCGCGGTATGTGGCCCAGCGGGGTCGAGCTCGGTGGAGTCGCCGCGTTGCGCTCGTTCCTGCTCGAGAACGATGAGCAGTTCGTGCGCACAGTAACCGAGAAGCTCATGTCGTATGCGTTGGGACGTCCACTGGAGCACTTCGATCAGCCGACGGTTAGGCAGATCGTGCGCGACGCCGAAGAGGGCGGTTACCGCTGGTCATCGATCGTAACAGGAATCACCCAGAGTCAGGCCTTCTTGATGCGCAGGTCCGTAGAAGCGAACTGAGGCCGGAAACCGAACACTTGGGAGCTCACAGATGACGACTATCCTGACCGGGAAATCGCTCCCCCGACGAACCCTGATCAAGGGTCTGGGCGCGAGCCTCGCCCTCCCGCTTCTCGACGCGATGGTGCCCGTCGGGCTGCGTGGACTATCCGCCGAGCCCGTGCATCGCTTCCAAACGTTTTACGTGCCCAACGGCATGGCGATGGAGTACTGGTCGCCCATGACGTCAGGCGCTGATTTCGCACTCACGCCGATCCTCGAGCCGCTCGCGGCATTCAGGGATCAGATGCTGGTCCTATCGGGGATCCGAGCGAACTGGAATCAGATCCACGCGGGTGCCTCCGGGTCATTCCTGACCGGGATCCCCCAGGGCGGGCGCACCGAGACCGAGATCTTCGCGGACGTATCCATGGACCAGGTGCTGGCGCGGAAGTTCGGCCGGATTACCCAACTAGCCTCGCTGGAACTCTCCATGGACGCGTCGGCAAACGCGGGCGCGTGCAGCAGCAACCTGAGCTGCGTCTATACGCATACGCTCTCGTGGCGCGGCCCCACACAGCCGCTACCGATGGAGTACAATCCTCGCGCCGTGTTCGAGCGCCTCTTCGGCGACGCAGGCTCCACCGAGCGCGGGGCTCGTGAGATGCGGCTGAGCCAGCAGAGGAGCATCCTCGACTCGGTGCTCGACAAACTCGGCCAGCTCGGCCGGGAGATCGGTGCGCAGGATCAAATCAAAGTGGAGCAGTACACCGAGGCCATCCGCGATGTCGAGCGCCGCATCGAGCGCGCCGAGGCTCAAATCGATATCGAGTTGCCCAATTTCGAGCAGCCGGAAGGCGCACCGGCTGATTTCGAGGACCACCTGGACTTGATGCTCGACTTGCAGCTGCTGGCGCTGCAGACCGACCTGACCCGTGTGATCTCCTTCATGATCGGCAAGGAGCAGAGCCCGCGGCCCTACCCGCAGATCGGCGTCCCGGACGCGCACCACCCGCTCTCGCATCACAATGATCAGCCGGAGCTGGTCGAGCGTATGTCGAGGATCAACCGCTATCACACCGAACTGTTCGCCCGCTATCTGGGTAAGCTGCGCGCGACCCCGGATGGCGACGGCAACCTGCTGGACAACATGACGATCCTCTACGGCTCGGGCATCTCCAACAGCACGCGGCATTCCGGCCGTAACCTGCCGCTGTTGGTGATGGGCGGGGGCGCGGGAAGCCTGCGCGGCGGCCGGCACCTCGAGTATGGCGACGATCCGGGCATGGCGAACCTGCTCGTGACGCTCATGGACAAGTTGGGCGTGCCCGTGGACTCACACGGGGCGAGCACCGGCGCGCTCCAGCTCGATACACTGCCGGGGCTCTGATCCAGTGCGATCGCTCATGAGGGGCCTGGGTGCGGGGGCATTGGCGCTGTCGCTCATGGGGGCGACGGTAACCGGCGCGGCTGACGCGCCGCTCTCGGTGGCGGCTCCGCGTGCGGCCGACCCGGTGCCCCTGATCGAGGCCGCGAAGAGCGCGGACTGGGAGGCCGTCCGGACCCTGCTCGAAGCCGGAGCGGACGCCACCGCCACGGCGCCCGACGGCGCGACCGCCTTGCACTGGGCGAGCTACTGGGACGATCTCCGGGCCGCGGAGCTGCTGGCCAACGCCGGCGCCGACGTAAATGCCGCCAACGATCTCGGAGCAACGCCCCTCTGGAACGCCAGCCTGAACGGAAGCGTGCAGATGGTGCGCAGCCTGCTCGATGCGGGAGGGGATGCAAACGCCGCGCTGCTGTCCGGGGAGAGCCCCGTCATGACTGCGGCACGCACGGGCAATGCCCAGGTGGTCCGGCTGCTGCTCGCGGCAGGCGCGAATCCGAACGCGACCGCCGCACGCGGTCAGACCGCGCTCATGTGGGCGGCTTCGCAGCGGCACCCGGAAGCGGTTCGTGCGCTGATCGAATCGGGTGCCGATGTGCGCGCGCGGTCGGAGACTTGGAGCATGGTCATGGCCATCCCGCCGCACGCCATTGAGGGGAACCAGCAAGACGTTCCTCATGGCGGGAACACGCCGTTGCTGTTTGCCGCCCGGGTGGGCGGCCTCTCCTCAGCGCGGCTGCTCGTGGAAGCAGGCGCCGACATCGATGCCAGCGATGCCTGGGGCGTCAGCGCGACCACGCTCGCGGCCCACTCGGGACTTTCCGAGCTGGTGGAGTTGCTGCTCGATGCGGGCGCCGACCCCGACGCGGCAGCCGCAGGATTCTCGGCGCTACACGTGGCGGTCATGCGTCGGGACGCAAAAATAGTCGGCATGCTGCTGGAGCACGGAGCGGACCCCAACGCCCAACTGGCGACCTGGACCCCCACGCGCCGCGCCTCGCGGGACTGGTCCATTCACCCGGCCCTGGTCGGAGCCTCACCGTTCTGGCTCGCGGCTCGCTTCAGCCAGCCCGACGTCATGCGTATGCTCGCCGAGCACGGCGCCGATCCGCTCTTCGTACATCACGCCGACTATATGCGCACCATCGGCACTTATGGCGCCGAGCGCGCCAACGAGGCCACCACGGCACTGATGGCCGCGGTCGGCATGGGCGGCTCCCGCAGGATGCGTGCTTTCGTGTCCGCCGATCCCGCCGAGCTCGAGGCCCTGATCTTGGAAGCGGTCCGGGTCGCGGTGGCGCTAGGAGTGGACGTCGACGCCGTGGACGAACAAGGTCGCACCGCCGCCGATGTCACCAGGTACGACTCAGTCGTAGACCTCCTCTCAGGAGTGGGTCGCCAGTAGGAATCCGAACAGATCAACAGCAGCTGGAGGCGGCCATGCGCCGGATCATCCTTTCTCTCGGTGTCGTTCTTCTCGCGTCCGTCCCTGCGTCGGCTCAGTCGGGGCGCCAGCTGACCTTGGAGGACTACTACGAAGTGAAGAGCGTCGGCTCCCCGCGGATCTCGCCCGCTGGGGATTGGGTCGCCTACACCGTTTCGCGGCGCATCGAGGAGACCAACGGAACCGCGACTGAGTCGTGGATCGTGCGGGCCGACGGATCTGCCGAACCAGTCAGGGTTCAGCACAACGGTCAGGACGTGGGCAATCCTCGCTGGGCCGAGGACGGACGCCTACGAGTCGGCTCTCAGGGCGCTACCTGGCTGATCGATCCGGCACGTCCGGGAGACGCTGCGGTCCGCGACGAAAGCGTCGCGCCGGCTGGCCTCACGAGCCCGGACGGACGTTGGCTCGCCCTCGCGCGCAACATGCCCACGAGCGAGCGCCCCGAGCCCGTCATGACTGCGTTCGAGCGCCGACACGAGGAGCGGTTCAAGGGTGAGGCGTTCGACTGGTACCCCTTCCGACGCGACCGTCAAAGCTTCCCTCTCCCGGATCCGGCAGAGCGGGCGCTGACCGAGGTCTTTCTGACGCCTACTATGGGGCTCGGTGAAGCCTTTCAGCTTACGCGGCTCGGACTCCGACCGACCGGGATTCGGTGGAATCCGGACGGAGGTTCCTTGCTCTTCACCGCCGACGAATCCGTGCTCGACGAGCTGGCCTACAGCCGGTCGGACCTCTTCCTGGTCACGGTGGAGGGGGAACTGACCCGCCTCACGGACGACGGCTACACGTACTCCGGAGCGGGCTTCTCTCCTGACGGTCGGTGGATCTCGTACACACGCGCCTTCGGCAGCAACATGATCATCGACCGGAAGCTGAGGCACGGAGGACCACGAGACCTCTACGTTCGGCCGGCCGATGGCGGCGAGCCGGTGAACCTGACCGGGGATTGGGACCTCGATGCCGGCACGCCGATGTGGTCGCCCGACAGCCGGTACATCTACTTCGTCACCGGAATCGGCGGAGCAAGGCACCTCTTCCGCGTGGCCGCGGACGGAGGCGACGTGCAGCAAGTCACATCAGGTGAGCGCCGAATCCAAGGACTCGACATCGACCGGTCGTTCCGGCGAATGACGTATACGGCGGGTGAGTTCGAGCGCCCCCCGGACATCTATGTGGCCGACATCGACGGGCAGAATGAGCGCCGCCTCACTGATGTGCACCGGGACTTCCTCGCCGAAGTCGAGGTGGCGAGCCGCCCGTCGGAGAGAATCCTCTACACGAGCTTCGACGGCACGCCGGTGGAGGGCTTCCTGCTGTACCCCTACGGCTACGACGCCCTGGCCGGGACGTACCCATTGATCGTCGTCAATCACGGCGGTCCCCATAGCGCCTCCGGATACGGCTTCAGCTTCAAGAACATGCTGTTCGCCGCCAACGGATACTTCGTGTTCCTACCCAACTTCCGCAGCTCGACCGGCTACGGCGACGACTTCAAGTGGGGCACCTGGGGAGCTTGGGGCACCAACGATGGCGAGGACGTGCTGGCGGGCATCGACCATCTCATTGAGCGATATCCTATCGACAGAGACCGCGTTGGATCGACCGGCCACTCGTACGGCGGCATTCTGACCAACTGGCTGATCACGCGTTATCCCGACCGGTTCAAAGCTGCCGTCCCCGGCGCCGGCGCCTCCAACTGGACCAGCAACTACGCGCTTTCGGACGTCGCGCGTTCGAAGGAGTTGGAGTTCCTGGGGCCACCCTGGGACCCTCAGGCTCGAGAGATCATGATCCGCCAGTCCGCGTACCTGAACTCGGGTGGCGTGCAAGCTGCTACGCTGTTCGTGCACGGCGAGGAAGACTACCGCGTTCCGTTAGAGGGCTCGATCCAACTCTACACGTCACTCAAGAAGCAGCGCGTGCCCACGAAGCTCATCATCTACGAAGGCATGCCGCACGGCATCCGAGGTCACTGGAACAACGTGCATCGAATGATGAACGAGCTCGGCTGGTGGGAGACCTACCTGAAGCCCACGGGCACCGTGCCCGTGAGCGGCCCCAACTGATCATGCTCATGCCATCGCTCCGCTTCACTCTTCTTGTGGCTGTCTGCATCCTTGTCGCTCCTTCCCTGAGCGCCCCCGCGCCGCTCCAGGCGCAGGACACCCGCCTCAACCGTGTCATCGACTTGCTCGACGACCACACCGCCGTGTTCGGCATCATCAGCGGAGACTGGTCGCTTACCAGCGCCCGCGCGCTTTCGAGGTCCGGCCTGGACTTCATCATCATCGACATGGAGCACGGCCCGTGGAATCCCGAGACGCTGCGCATCTTCCTGTTGGGCATGACCGACAAGCAGAGAATGGCCGCCAACGGGAACCTGCAAATGGCGGTCACGCCGCTCGTTCGAGTGCCACAGAACGGCTCGGAGATGATGAGCTTCATCGTGAAGCAGGCGCTCGATGTGGGCGCGTTCGGCATCATGTTTCCCATGGTCGAGAACCGGGAGCAGGCACTCAACGCTGTGACGTCCATGCGCTACCCTCGGCCGCTCAGCTCCAACATCCGAGAGCCGCTCGGACGTCGCGGTCGTTCGCCGGGCATCGCCTCGTGGTACTGGGGGATCGGTGGCGGTGAGTACTTCCGCGTGGCCGACGTCTGGCCGCTGGAGCCCGCCGGCAACCTGCTCACGATCATCCAGGTGGAGAGTCCGGGAGCTGTGGAGAGGATCGAAGAAATCATCACCACCCCCGGCGTCGGCGTGATCTTCATCGGCCCGTCCGATCTGGGGACGCAAATGGGTTACGGCGACAACCCCGGGGCGCCAGAGGTGGAGACGGCTATCCAGACCGTACTGGCTGCTTGCCTGCGGCATGATGTGCCCTGTGCGATCACCACGGGCGCGGGGTCGGTCGAGGCGCGCCTTCAGCAGGGCTTCCGCATGGTGACGGTGGGCGGAGACGGGGGTATTACGGCGGGGACGGCCAGGGCGTTGCAGTTGGGGCGGGGCGCCGCCGGGAGGTAGACGGAGACACAATGCATGGTCCCCGTCCGGTGCTCAGCCATCCCTTCGGTCTCAGTCTCTCGGACGCGGATCGCGCGGCGTTTATTGCGTTTTTGAGGACGCTTTAGAACGCCAAGTAAGTGATGTCCCCGGGACGTGTGCGCATTCGACCATGTGACCGCCCCGAAGGCTCTTCTAGCATCCTGGGCATGAGCCCAACCATCTTTAGGGCGAAAGGACTTCGGTTCTTTTTCTTCTCCCGCGAGGAACTACGGATGCATGTGTACGTGCTCGGGAAAGACGGCGAAGCGAAGATATGGATGGAACCAACTTTCGAGTTGGTGCGGAACGACGGACTGAGTTGGGCTCAGCTCACCGTTGCGTTGCGTCTGGTTGAGGAGCGACAGGATGAAATCTGCGAAGCCTGGCGACAGCACTTCAGGCGTTGAACTGCAAAACGTATCAAGCCATGGGATCTGGATCTTGGTTGATGATCAAGAGCACCACCTCCCGTTTGAGCAGTTTCCGTGGTTCCGGGAGGCCACCGTGGCTCAACTTTCGGATATCCGGTGCCCGCGCGCGGGCCACCTCCGGTGGCCGGCCTTGGACGTCGACCTCACCCTGGACTCCATCGTCAATCCGGAAGAGTATCCGCTAGTGAGTCGGGGGATGGTCGAGAGCTGACCCCGTTTGGCCGATAGACCGTCAGTCGCCGTCGAGCGGCTCCAGTCCCATGCGACGGCTGTCTTCGTCCGTCACGGGCTTACGCCCCGCGAATCCCCCGATGATCTCGTGCCAGTGTTCCACCGTCGGCTCCCCCCTCATCCAGCAGAGATAGACCCAGCGGCCGTCCAGGGTCGTCGGGAAGTCCAATAGTCCGTGCTCGAGGCCCCCAACCGGGAATCGAATGCCTCGGGCCAGGATCTCGTTGTCGACGAGGTCCTGGATGAGCTTCGTCATCTCGTCTATGTCCGACCGGTGCTGCAGGAGCTCCGCGTGGTCTGGATTCGCCTCTTCCAAGACCTTCGATCCCCACAGCGCGTCGAGAATTTGCAGCTGCTCCCCGACTTCCTCGAGCTTCCGGCGAAGCCGCTCGACCTCCGCCATGACCTTCTCCATCTCAGGCACGAGTTGGTTCGCTTCGGCGGTCGTGAAGGCGTGGCTGTGGACGGGCTCTGGCATGGGGGGGACGGCGTTGGGGGTGAAGTCAGACGATCTCAAGAGTATCCGTCCGATCGCGGTCTGACGACTCTGAGGCCTATCGGGCCATGGTAGCATCCCCAAGCGGCTGTCACCGTTCAAACATGGAACGACGAAGCCCTGATCATCACATCCAGCGTCGAGACCGCGTTGGGATATTGGCGAGCCCCAACTCATGGATCGG
Organism: Gemmatimonadota bacterium; assembly: GCA_015664885.1. Taxonomy (GTDB): domain Bacteria; phylum Gemmatimonadota; class Gemmatimonadetes; order Longimicrobiales; family Gaopeijiaceae; genus UBA1138. The sequence goes on along the minus strand of DQPL01000118.1, from coordinate 75,181 downwards.
ATTAATAACGCTTGACGTTATTAACGCGTCGCGTTATGATCGAGCTTGATCAAGAGCTTCCGGAGTCGAGACACCGAACGCCTCTTCGAGCGTGAGCCGGTCAAGCGGCTGGGGCCTGGCGTGCAACGCATCGCGCTCCGGAAGCTTCGCATCCTCGACGCCGCCACGCGGCTGGAGGACCTCCGTATCCCTCCTGCCAATCGACTCGAGAAGCTGAAAGGCAATCGATCGCTTCAGCACAGTATTCGCATCAACGCGCAGTGGCGGCTCTGTTTTCGTTGGTGCTCAGGACATGCACATGACGTTGAGATAGTGGACTACCACTAGGAGAACCGATGCCGGCCAAAACCCTTGAGCCTGTCCACCCGGGCGAGATCTTGCTCGAAGAGTTCCTTGTTCCACTCGAACTCAGCCAGTACCGGCTCTCCAAGGACATCAGTGTGCCCCCTCGTCGCATCAACGAGATCGTCCACAGGAAGCGCGCGGTGACTGCCGACACCGCGCTCCGCCTGGCTCGCTACTTCGGGACTTCCGAGAGGTTCTGGCTCAACCTGCAGACCGGGTACGACTTGGACGTAGAACGGGACCGCCTAGGGGATCGCCTAGAGCAGGAGGTGATTCGACGCGCTGGGTGACGCAAGCTATCGATGTTGAGAGCATTTGGATTCTATGGCTTGCGAGGTCCGCCCACCGTACACTTCACGTCTCACCGCCCGATCCTCCCGCTCCAAGGAGGCGCCCCATTAAACGGCGCACCTTCGTACGCTCTACCCTCGCAGCGACCGCCGCCCTCGCCGTGCCTCGCAGGCCTCTCGAGGCCTACTACCGGGAGGCTCCAAGTAGGCCGGCTGAACTGGCCGCTGTTACGGGTGACGGCCGGGAGGTGACCCTCTCGAGCGCTGCGATGGCGGACTTGAAGAGCCGGCTGCACGGTCGTCTGCTGCTCGCGGAGGATGAGGGATACACGCAGGCACGACGCATCCTGAATCCGTCATTCGACAAGTATCCGGCACTGGTGGTCCAGCCGACTGGCGTGGCCGACCTCCAGACCGCGGTCAGCTTCGCGCGTGAGAACGACGGACTGCTCGTGGCAGTGAAGTGCGGTGGCCACAGTCACTCCGGGAAGTCGACGTGCGACCGAGGCATGCAGATCGATCTCTCCCTCTTCCGGGACGTGCGCGTCGACCCTTATGCGCGCACGGGCCGAGTCACGGGCGGCAGCCTGCTGGGTCAGCTCGATCACGAGGCGATGGCGCACGAGCTGGTGGTGACGATGGGCACGGTCTCGCACACGGGCGTAGGCGGCTTGGTGACCGGTGGTGGCTTCGGCCGCCTCGGGCGGCACTTCGGCCTCGCGATCGACAACCTGCTCTCCGTCGATGTCGTGACGGCTGACGGTGAGCTCGTGCACGCCAGTCCGACCGAGAACCCCGACCTGTTCTGGGGCGTGCGCGGAGGCGGCGGCAACTTCGGGATCGTGACCTCATTCGAGTTCCGGTTGCACCCGATGAAGCGCCAGGTCCTCGGCGGTCAGATCATGTTCCCGATCTCGAAAGCCCGTGATGTCCTGAACCTCTACGGTGAATACAGTCCGGAACAGCCGGACGAGCTCCAACTCGACTTGGTCATGATAGCACCACCGGGAGGCCCCGAAATGGCGGGCTTCGGTGTGTGTTACTCGGGCGAAGCCAACAAGGCGGATGCGGCCCTGGCCCCGGTGCTCGGTCTTGGCACGCCGATGATGAACTCCATCGGTGCCATGGACTACGTGGCGCTGCAGCGCTCCGGCGATACCGATGATCCGCGGGCGGTCGCGGGATACATGAAGAGCGGCTTCGTCACGGAGATGCCGAAGGGCCTGGTGGACGCTCTGGTCGAGAATTTCGAGGGTCACCCGGACCGCACGACGATCTGCGTCTTCCAACAGAGCGGGGGCAAGATCGCCCGCGTGTCGCCCGACGCTACAGCATTTGCCCAGCGGGACGCGATGGCCAACATGCTGCCGTCCGTTGGCTGGGCGTTCGGCAGCAACCCGGACCCGCATATCGCGTGGTGCCGTGAGTTCTGGACGCATCTCGAGCCCTTCACGCACGGGTTCTATGCCAACGACGACGATGGCGAGGCCAGCGCCGAGAACGTGGCTTCGAACTACCAAGTGAACCTCGAACGGCTCACGGACGTGAAGAACCGCTACGACCCGAAGAACCTGTTCCGGCTCAACGCGAACATCGTTCCAACGGTGTAGCGCGGGGCGATCGACGCCTCGTAGCTGCTGGAGTAGAAACGAGAATAGGGGAGGTCGCCGGGCGGCGACTTCCCCCATTCCGCATCCAACCGCTGGTCAGACGGCTGGTGCGTCGTTGTTCCAGATATCATGCTCGATCTTCCAACCGGTCATGGTCTTCTTGTAGCTAGCAAGCCAAACGGCGGGGGGGACTCCACGATAGGACGGGCTGGTTTTCGATACTAGATAAGATTTTTTGAGACTGCCTACTCCACGAGACCACCCAACGCGGCACGCGCCCCGACGCCCTCTTCGCGCGCTCGTGCCATCAAATAATGCGCCGCGGCGAGGTCTTCGACCGCCAGCCCCAGAGACTTGAAGAGCGTGATGTCCTCGTCCGAATCTCGACCGGGGTGCGTGCCCAGTAGCACTTCCCCGACCTCGGCCAGGATGTGCGATTCGTCGATCGCACCTTCCGCGAGCGGGAACAGGTAGTCTCCCGCTTCGTTCACCGTCGATTCACGCCGGTCCACAAAAAGCCTGCTGCGAACCACGGCCGCGGTATCGAGCTCGCGCGCGAACTTGACGCTCGATCCGGCCGCGTTGATATGCATGCCCGATTCGAGCCACTCACCGTGCAGCACCGGCTCCTTGGACGAAGTCACGGTGCAAACGATGTGGGAGCCGCGAATGGCTTCTTCAGCCGAAGCGGTCGCGCGGACCGGAAAGTCGTACCGGACAGAGGCGCGCTCGACAAATCTTGTACGGTTCGCTTCCGAGCGACTGTAGACCCTCACCTCGGTGAGCGTGCGAGCCTCGTGCATGGCCTCGAGATGGCTGCGCGCTTGCACGCCGGTGCCGAGCAAGGCCACCACCGAGGCGTCGTCACGAGCCAACAGCTCCGTGACCACGCCGCTCACAGCAGCGGTGCGAATGGCCGTGACCTCGCTCGCGTCGACGATGGCGAGCGGGACTCCGTTCTCGGGATCGAAGAGGATTACTACGCCCTGGTGGGAGTCGAGATGCGTCCCGTGGTTGCCCGAGAACACCGCGACGACCTTGAGGCCCAACGCTTCGGGCTCGCCCGACTTGCCCGGCATCATGCCGATCAGGCCTCGCTTGCTGGGCAGCCACATGGCCCAACGCAGAGGATTCGTACCGTCGCCGCGGGCGAGAGATCGCAGAGTGGTCGCCATCAGATCCATGCAGTCGCGCATGGGTAGGAGCTGGCGGACCTCGGGTTGGGTGAGGATGACCGTCTCGTTCATGGAGCGATTCTGGACTCTGCGAGGCTCGTCGGCAAACACTACGCGCCGGCTCCATTGTTGCAGCCCGCCCACCCACGCAGGTTCAAGCGGCAAGCACACCAACCCGGACTCGTCGATGCCCACTTTGAGCCCACTCACCCGCAGCCTGCCGTTCGCAGCGGCAGTCGTGCTCGTGTCCACCATCTGCACCGCCGTCCCGCTCGCGAGCCAGGCGCTCGCCTGCGACCTCTCGGGCTTCTCCCCAGCGCCTGGACTCACGACGAACATGGCCGGCGGCCGCCTCACGCTGGACTGGGACGGGGCGGGCACACAGCGCCTGAGCCTCACGCTGGCCGTCGTAGACGGGGCACCGATGATCGACGAGCTGGCGATCCGGTCTGACGACGACCCTCGCACCGTCGTCACCTCCAACGCCGCTTTCGAGTTCAAGATCGTCGAGGGCTTCCGGCGCATCAGCAACCAACAGCTCGTTCCCCTGCGCGCGCTGGAGCTCGAGCTCACCCAGGAAGTCGTGGACCGCTACAAGTGGGATGTCTTCTGGGACGCGCCGCTCGACCTGCGGGAGCCCCCTCGCATGGGCAATCCCCCGCCCATCGAGGGGGTCGCGGATCAGCCCGGACTGCCTCGATCGCCTAATGAGATCCGTCGGGCGGACGCGTCGTACGCCGTCTCGACGTGCCGCGTGACCAGGGACGGTCGCACGCTTTCCGTCGCCTTCCCGGGCATGAGTCTCGGCTCATTTTCGGGCGAGCTCGTGGTGTCAGTCTACCGTGGCACGAACCTGATTCGCGCCGAATCGGTAGCATCGACCGAGCTGCCCTCCGTCGCATACAAGTATGATGTGGGGATCACCGGTCTCGACCTTTCCGAGGGCAGCGCGGTCCATTGGCGTGACATCGCGAATCAAATGCAGGCTTACGGTCTTCGCGGTCCGGCCAACGAGGATCACGTGGTGCTAAGGGCGGCGAATCGCCTCGTGGTGGCCGAGACCAACGGCGCCGCGATCGCGGCCTTCCCTCCCCCGCACACGTTTTTCTGGGCACGAGAAGTCGAGATCAACGTCGGCAACAACTGGTATCGCAAGGACGGCGACTCGTCGTTCAGCATAGGGGTCCGGCAGGGCGAGCAGGAGGTCGTGGAGCGATACCTGGCGAACTGGTCCCTCTACAGCGCGCCTCCGGGGTCCGAGCAGCACATGGCGGCGTATTTCTATCCGACGCTCGGGCCTGCTTCCGAAGCTTTCGACGCGGCGCTCGCGTTCACCAACAGCGACGTGTACCGGCCGCTCGACGGCTATCGGGTGATGGGCAGCCACTATCACACCAACCTGGGCCGTCAGCTGCAGGCCACGGGAAGCATCGACTCCAGGCTGTCCGACTTCGAGGTCCTGCGCTCGGCGGGCATCGACATAGCCGGTCCGGTGGATCGGCCGCGTGACGACACCCAACTGGAGGAGCAGCACTGGCTCTTCCGCGGAGCCGAGCGCCACTCGGACGACGATTTCATTGTCATGCCGCAGATGGAGAACACCAACCTCCTGGGTGGGCACTGGGACCTGCTCTTCTCACATCCCGTGTACTACGTCGATGAACGCCCCGAGGGCACGCCGCTCATCGCCCACCATCCCGAGTACGGACGGGTCTACAACATCGGCAGCGTCACAGACATGATGGGCATGATAGAGGCCGAGGACATGCTCGTCTTCATGCCGCACCCGCGCACCAAGGGCTCCACCGGCTACCCGGACGCGATCAGGCAGACCTCTCAGTTCCAGAGCGACTGGTACCGTGGCGTCGGCTGGCGGTGGGGCATGGGCTCCGACCTCTCGGAGCGGCGACTTTCGGAAAAGCGCGTCATCCCCCTGCTCGACGACATGAACAACTGGATCGCGGATACGTCGCTGAGGCCGAAGTATCTGCTCGCGATCACCGAGACGTATGGAAAGGCACCTGGCGACGATATCTACGCCAACGGTCCGGTGTCTTATCTGCGCATGGACGACCTTCCCGAGCCGGGGAACTACGGCCCCATCGTTGATGCGCTTCGCGACGGTGAGTACTTCGTCACATCGGGGGAGGTGCTCATCCCCTCGCACCGCTACGAAGGGCGGGGCACGAACATGACGCTCGTCGCGGACGTCGAGTGGACGTTCCCGCTCGATTTCGTCGAGATCGTCTACGGTGACGGCGTGCGCACGACGACGCGTAGAATGTCGGCGACGGACTTGCCGGCCTTCGGTCGGGAGACGTTCCGGATTCCGTTCGACGGGACCGGCCAGGCGTGGGTGCGCTTTGCGGCTTGGGATACGGCCGGCAATGGGGCGATGACGATGCCGTTCCGACTGTATCGCTGATAGGCGCACCCGGCCCTGTCTTCGATCATGTCGACATCCGGTAACCCCCCGGTGACGTCCATGGGGCGCCGCAAATTCGTGAAGCTCGCCGTGGGCGGCGGCACGGCGGTAGCGGGCACCGGCACGATCGTCGTCGCAGTGCGCGGCGCCCATCAGCTCGAGGTCACGCGCCACCGAGCGCCGACCCCGACTCATGCGACACTCGGTCCTGAGGTCGCAGCCCGCCCGGCAGGCGACTCGGAGAGCGTCACACGCCTGCTGCAACTCTCGGATCTCCATTTGCGCTCCATCTCCGGCCACGAGGAGACCGTCGCCGCAGCCACGCACCAAGAAGACGCCGATGTGATCCTGCTCACTGGCCGATACGCTACACGCCGGAACGCACACCTCGGTGCTCGAGGCGTTCCTGAGGCTTCTCCCCACGAATGCCACGAAGCTCGCGATCCTGGGGAACTGGGAATACAGGGGAGCCCTCTTCCAGACCGACTTTCGACGATCCTTCGAGCGTGGCGGAGCGCATCTACTGATCAACGAATCCATCCCGCTGAGCGGCCGGCAAGGACTGCGCCTTACGGTTTCAGGAGTCGATGACTACCTGAGAGGAAGCCCTTCTTGGCAGGACACGTTTCGCGACGTATCCGCCGAGGGTTCACATCTTCTTCTGGCGCACTGCCCGGGCCATCGGGATACGCTCACTCGTGATCCCGCGGCGCAAGGCGTCGTCCCGGATTTGGTGCTGTCGGGGCACGCGCACGGAGGCCAGGTGAAGATCTTGGGGCGCGCACCGGCCATCCCGCGCGGAAGCGGAAGTTATGTGGAAGGATGGTACCAAGGAGCCGCGGAAGCGGGAGGCCAGGCCCGGGCGGCCCTTTATGTGTCCCGCGGCATCGGTACGACCTTCCTTCCGGTGCACCTGGGCCGCACTCCCGAAATAGCGGTATTCGACTAGATGGCACCGGCCGAATAGTTGCGCTTGCTGACGAGCCAGTCCACTGTCTCCGTTCGATTTTGCTTACGTGGCCGTCTCCGGCCTGCTGGGGAGGTACCTCATGAAGACCCACACCATTTCCCTACTATTCGTCGCGCTCCTAATTGGCGCCTGCTCCGGCGACATGGAAGAAGCCACCGAAGCGGCCGCAATGCCGGAAATGTCCCCAGACGAGATGGCGTTGAACCAGCTCCGTGACGACTGGACCACGCATTACAACATGGGCCACGCGTCAGTGGTCGCCGGCAACTACGTCGAAGACGCCTGGACGCTGGGCGCCGACCAATCCATCCTCATGGACCGGGCCGCGATCGAGGCCAACTTGGCTGCGACCATGGAAGCCGCCTCGCCGCAGATCACTTTCTCCGGCGGCGAGAACATGATCTTCGGCGATCGAGCCGTTGGGTGGGGCACATACGCCACCGAGGCGACGACGCCGGACGGCGCCGTAACGACGTCGGGCACTTATATGACCACGTCCCTGAAGGTCGACGGTGACTGGAAAATTCAGGGAGTGATCACCAACTTCGACGCGGACCCGCCCGAGGGCTTCGTCTACGCCGATCCGCCCACTGAAGCTCCTGAGCCCGGGACCGAGAACATGCCTGCGATGGGCGACCTGATCTCAGCGTATCAGACGCACTACAACCTCGGTCACCCGACGATGGTCGCGGACTTCTACGTCGACGACGCCATGGCCGCGTTCGCGAACCTTCCGTACACGGAAGGCCATGACGCCATCAGCACGCTGATGGTGGAGCGTATGGCGGCAACCCCCGCCGACGTGACCATCAACGAGGTCGGCACGATCAGTCTCGGTGACGGCTGGGCTCTCGACGGAGGGTCGTATCAGATGGCGGCCAAGGACGGGGGCGAGGCCATCGCGTCGGGCGCGTTCCTGCTGCTCGTCAACGAGACCAGTGACGGCTGGCGCATCAAGTGGGCCGTGACCAACAGCATGCCCGCAGGCGCCATGTAGCGATTACCAGCCAGGCGGGGCACCGGCGGATCAGCCGCGCCCCGCTCGGCTGCGGTTGGGGGTAGCGACAGCAAATTTTCGCTTGATACGTCAGGCCTCGCTCCATAGCTTGAGATTAGCACCGCGGAGCGCGTATCTGCTCCGTCCCCTGGTTGTGCCGTGGTGCCGACCCATCCTCCGCTATGTCCTTCTCCTGGACCCCCTACCCTGGCATCATTGTCCGCGCTTTCGCGTGCAGTCGTAGCGTTGGGTCGTGGTTCGTCATGTGGACTCTCGGTGCCCTCTACTTGCCCAACGCCACGCGAGCCCAAGCGTTGTCCAACTGATCGCGGAGTAAGGAGGTGGGTGAGGGAGCGGTCTCGGCCTCAGCATGGTCTTTGGCTTCGCCAAACAATCGGACGGGCACGTAAGCATCGACAGCGTGCCTGGCAGCAGAACCACGGTGAGGGTCTACCTGCCACGCGCGAGCGCGAATGCCGTCGTCGAAAGCGAGGACCTAGTCCACGAAGAGAGCCAAGACGGTGCCGAGAGGCTGGTTTTGGTCGTTGAAGATGACGCAGACGTGCGCAGCCTGACTGTGCAATTGTTGCGGGATCTCGGGTACCGGACGATCGAGGCAGCTAATGGCGCCGAGGCGGTCGAACAGCTCGAGCTGCGGCACGATGTCGCACTGCTCTTTACGGACGTCATCCTGAAAGGCGGTGAAACGGGGGTCGACGTCGCCAAGGAGGTGCAGCTGCGCAGTCCTGACATCCGCGTGCTGTTCACGTCGGGATACACCCGGGACGTGATCTCGCACCATGGAAGGCTTGGCGCCGGCGTGGACCTATTGGAAAAGCCCTTCACCAAGACGCAATTGGGCACGCGGGTCGCGAAGGCAATCAACGGGTAGGACGCTCTCGGTTGACAAGAAGCGCCGAAGAATGGCATTGGGTGAGTCGGCCGCGAGCGTACGACGCAACGTGGCGGGCAAAACGCTAGTGCTCGCACTCCTCGGGATCGCTGTGGGGACGGCGATATCCTTGGCGGGAACCAACCTGATCTCATCACTTCTGTACGGCATCGAGCCGAGCGATCCGCTGACCTTCCTGACCATGATCGGTGTGCTGCTGCTCGTCGCTGTGGTGTCCGGACTCGTGCCGGCCATCCGGGCTTCCCGTACGGACTCGGCCGGAGCGCTACGCTCGGTGACTTGATGGCGCGGCTTGGCAGCTCTGCCCCGCGGCCCCCTACCGTTCGTTCGAGCGCTCCACCCGGGCGTAGTCCACATAAGCATGGCCTGATGTGATCGAGCGCCGGAGAACCATGCGATAGCGAACGCCGTCGACGACAACGCTCGCGTCGGTCTCGAGCGTACTCACTTGCACCGCCCCAGGCTCGGGGCCGCCACGCATCACCTCGCTGAGCACGCGACCGGACATCGCCGCGGCGGGCTCGGCCCCGAGCAGAGCCAGCACGGTGGCCGCCAGGTCCACGTTGCTGGTGGGAACCTGGCTGACGACACCTTCTTTGATGGACGGACCGGCGGCGATGAACGTGGTATTCAGGTCGGTCCGGCTCAACGATCCATGCCCCGCGACGCCCGGCAGCGTGACCTCTCCCGCGAACCCGTGCTCGTTGACGCTCTCCGTCCAATTCCCGGTCGCGAGGATGTCGCCGCTGCGCGCATGATCCCACCGCACCGAGGAGAAAGAGAGCGTGCCGTCGACCCAGCCCCTCTCCGATCCCGGCTCACCTCGAGTGAAGACAGCGCCAATCCACTCGGTCTGCTGAAGCCGTTCGACGATGCGACGTATGCGGGACGGTCCGCCCTCGTTCACGTGGATGGCGTCTCCAGCGACAATGACGTCGGTGGAGCTCGTTGACGCCTTCAACCCACTGTCTACCAGCAACCGCATGAGGGAAGCCGAACCCGTGCGCGTCGAGAAGCCGTGATCGGACGTGAGCAGAATATCGGTGGTGGCCAGCAGCCCCCGGTCCCTGAGTCCGTCGAGCAGGCGCCCGATCTCGGCATCCACAGCGCGCAGCACCTCGATGGTGCCGGGCGCGCCGATGCCCAGCGCATGAGCCGAATGGTCGGGCTCCGTGAGCCAGGCCGCGAGCACCCTGGCGTCGGTCCGGTCGAGGCCGATCTCCAGCACCGCGTCGACCGCACGCGCCATGAGCGGCACGTAGGAATCCGCCGCGGCAAGCTCAGGAACCGGCCCCAGCACGTCGGCCACCACGGCTCCGAGAGCCTCCGGTAGCGTGTATTCGTGGTGCACCAGCCCAGCGCTCGCGCCCTTCGGGTTCATGAGAAAGCCAGTGCCCGGCGAGCCCGAGCTAACGCCGAAGAAGCCGACACCGCGGCTCTCGAGCACTTCGGCCAGAGGAGTCGTGGTGAACAACTCACCACCGAAAGCGTCGCGCACCGCGCGCAAGACGGAGAGCTGCTGAGTATTGAGCGCGCGTTCCGGGTCGGCTTGGGGCACATAGACCGAGTTGCCCATGATCCCGTGCCCCTCGGGATAGACGCCGGTGAAGATCGAGGACGAGTTCACGCGCGTCACCGTCGGATAGACCGAGTGGTGCGCCAGCCCTCGCACACCCCGTCGCGCCAGCGCGTCGAGACGGGGCATGACGTCGGCGGTGACGTAGTCCGGCCGCAGGCCGTCCACCACGAGAAGGAGAACCCTTCCTGGGTCCGTCTGTGCGGACAGGGAGGCGGCCCCCGCTGCCAGGGTGGCGGCAAGCAGGAGAGCGGTGCGGGGGGCGAACCTGGTCACGGCCATCTGTTCTCCGTCGATCCGTTCCATTGAGCATGAACATGATGGGGTTCTCCCCGGTCCGATAGCGGTTTCGGCCCGCTTCGACTCGCGGGTTGCGCGCGTGGTCGCCATGACCCCCACATTAGGCACCACTCAAGAGCAGCGATTGCATCCTCGCCGGGACTTCCATGAAGCACCTACTACGCCTTCTGACGCTCTTCTTCTGCGGCCTTACGAGCGTCTCGGCACAAAGCGCACCTGGTGTCTCCATCTCAATCCCGACTGAGCCGATCCTCTCTGGGCATTCGCACAACGATTACCTCCGTCGCACGCCGTTGTGGGACGCGCTATCGCTCGGGTTCATCAGCATCGAGGTCGACATCCACCTGGTTGGGGGAGCGCTCCTGGTCGGACACGACCTAGAGGATCTGGACCCGAGTAAGACGCTTCAGTCGCTCTACCTCGATCCGCTCAGGGATTACGTGCGTGAGCACGATGGTTGGGTCTACCCGAGCCAGCGCTCACTCAACCTTCTCATCGACATCAAATCGGATGCGCAGTCGACGTATGAAGCTCTGCTTGCCGTGCTCACCCAGTACTCGGAGATGTTCACTACCTACTCCGAGACTCAGGTCCAGGAGCGAGCGGTCTCCGCGATCGTATCGGGGAATCGGCCGCGCGAGTTGATGATGGCCGAGGCTGTGCGGATCGCTACCTACGATGGCCGCATCGCGGACCTGGGTGATCGCATTCCCGCGAACTTCATCTCGTTGATCAGCGACGACTGGAAAGACCACTTCAGTTGGCGAGGCGGCGGAAGCCTGAGCGAAGCAGACTCCCGCCATCTGGCGCATCTCGTCGAGCAGGCTCACGAAAGTGGCTACCGCCTGCGGTTCTGGAACATCCCTACGCCCTGGGGCCGAAGCGTCGAGAAAGTGTGGAGCCAACTACTGGATGCCGGCGTCGATCTGCTGAGCATCGATGACGTAGACGCCTATCGGGACTTCACGATCCAGGCGCGGGCGGCGCGGCGCGACTAGGCTTCCGTCGACTTCAGAGGGGCTTCGCTCCGCCCCCGGTGTCCTCGCGATGCTTCTCTATGAAGTCATCGGCGTCCGTTGGCAGTAGCAGGCCATCGGAGATGGCCGCGATCTCCTCCGCCTCCTGCCAGGCCCGCTCGAGACGCCACAGTTCACCCTCGAGCGCGCGTCGCTCCTCCTCTTCGTGCAGCGCCATCTCGAGAGCGAGCTTGGTGGGTGCCGGCATTTTGTCGATGTAGCCCGGGACCCGCCCCTTGCCCAGAAAGCGATCGCCTGTAACCACCTGCGCGAGGAAGTCGTCGGGGTGACCGTAGTGCTCGATCTCGCTCACCGCGGTCTGCACTGTTTGCTTCTTGCCACCCTTGGAGTTCATGCGCGGGACGATCTGACTGGCGAAGCGTTCCGCCTCGGCACCCTCGAACCACTCCTCCTTCTTGCCCTTTCGAATCGAGAGCCGCAAGCCTTGCCCGTCCTCGGCAGGCCGCCGGCGTGTGAACGGCAACTCCAGCTTGTTGCGCTTGATGACCCTCCCGTCGGCGGGGCGCAGCTTGGCCTGCGTGACGCTATTACGCCAGCTGTCGATGATCTGCCAGATCCAGTAGCCACCCATACCACCTCCGCCGGTCGCCGCGGCCCCCACGATATCGAGCCCGAGGAAGACCGCCACTCCGCCCACGCCGTACATGATGGCCCGCTTCCGGCGCCGGCCGAACTGGTCGCCGTAGCGCCAAGCCGCGAATTCAGGCCTCATCGGCTGGCCGATGCGAACGAGGTCGAGGCCCTCCGGATGTTTCGCGAGACCGACGTTCTCAGTCGAGACGCGAAGCTTGGTGTCCCGGAAGAGGCGCTCGCACATCTCGACCGCCTCCCAGCGCTCCTCGAGCGGTGAGAGGTTCCAGCGCTCGAACTTCCGACATACCACCCAGAGGCGGCCGCGCTCCGCATCGAATGCCAAGCGCCTGCCAACCGGGAAGTGCTCGATCACCTCATTGGTGCCGAGCGGGCGGTTGCAGAACATGCAGGTCTTGAACATTAGGCTCCCGTCGTACGCAGGGGTGGCTCGCAACTACTACGGATCGGCTCGAAGGTGCCTTCGCTGGCGCGTTCTTGTGCAATGAGCACGACCCCCGGACCTTGCAGCGAAGGTGAACCCGCGACGGTATCGCACGGTGCACTAGCTGCGCCTGCGCGCTGTTCCGTTCGGCACGGAGGAAGCAATGTCCGGCATCTGGCGTCCATCAAGCATCTGCGCTGCCTTGTTGTGTGCGGCGATGTTCGCTCCTACCCCTGGGCTGGCCCAATACGGGGCAACCAACGGCGAGTGGCGGAGCTACGGCGGCGACGCCGGCAGCACCAAGTACTCGCCGCTGGATCAGATCGACGCCAGTAACTTCAGCGACCTCAACGTCGCATGGCGTTGGCAGTCAGCCGATGGATCGCTCGATCTGGAAACACTGCGGGAGCAGATCCCGGAGCTCTCGATTCGAGGGCTCCAGGCCACGCCCCTGATGGTCTCGGGCGTTCTCTACATATCGACTTCCCTGCACCAAGCGGCCGCTGTCGATGCCGGCACCGGCGCAACCATCTGGGTCCACGACCCGAAAGCCTACTTGGGCGGGCTGCCGACGCACGCATACCGTTCCCGTGGTGTCGCTTATTGGACCGATGGTGAGCAGGCGCGGATTTTCTGGGGCACGAGCGAGGGATACTTGGTCGGAGTCGATGCCTACACGGGCCAGCCGGTTCGCAGTTTCGGTGACAACGGACGGGTGGATCTCATGGCGGACATCCCGCGGGCGATTCGCGGAGCCAAGGACCACCGCGGTCGCAACCTACTCGGGGTAGGCTCGCCACCCATCGTCTCCAATGATGTAATCGTCACGCCCACGATCATTACGGATTACGCGACTCGCCGCGAGGCTCCTCCCGGATGGCTCAAGGGTGTCGACGCGCGCACGGGCGAGACCAAGTGGATGTTCCGCACCGTGCCGCAGGAAGGCGACCTCGGCGTAGACACCTGGCTGGACGACTCCTGGCGCTACTCGGGCAATACCAACGTTTGGGCCATGCTGAGCGCGGACGACGAGCTGGGCGTGGTATACCTGCCGACCGGAACGCCCACCAGCGACTACTACGGCGGCCACCGTCTGGGCGACAACCTCTTCGCCGAGAGCATCGTCGCGCTCGACATCGAGACCGGCGAGCGCATTTGGCATTTCCAGGCGGTCCATCACGGGGTGTGGGACTACGACTTCCCGGCCGCGCCCAACTTGCTCGACGTCACGGTCGACGGCCGGCCCATCAAGGCCATCGCACAGGTGAGCAAGCAAGGATTCACTTACGTCCTGGACCGGTTGACCGGCGAGCCCATCTGGCCGATCGAAGAGCGTGCGGTAGCTACCGACACCGATCTCGAGGGCGACGTGCTCTCGCCGACGCAGCCGTTCCCGACCAAGCCACCTCCGTTCGACTACCAGGGGCTGAACATCGACGATTTGGTCGACTTTACGCCTGAGATCCGCGCTATGGCGATCGAAGCGGTCGAGAACTTCAGGCTCGGGCCGCTCTTCACGCCACCCACCGTGACGGTCGAGGGTGGCCGACAAGGGACCATTCAGCGACCTCAGATCAGAGGCGCCGCAAGCTGGACAGGTGCGGGCGTCGATCCCGAGTCAGGGCTGCTCTATGTCCCGTCCCTGAACGGCGTCACGGTCATGAAGTACTACACTCCGGACCCCGCAGAGGGCGGGAATCTGAACCTCACTCAGGCCGGGTTCGGCAGCGGTACGCAACCCGACATGCCGGACGGACTACCTCTACTCAAGCCACCGTACTCGCGCATCACCGCCATCGACTTGAACCAGGGCGATCACGCGTGGATGCAGCCGGCGGGCGACGGGAACCGGATCCGCGACCACGAGTTGCTGACCCATCTCGATCTGCCGCCGCTGGGGGATCCGGGTATCATCGGCGGACCGCTGATTACCAAAACGCTGCTCGTGAGCGCGCTGTCGACCGGGGGCGCCGACGACGGTCCCCGCCTCGTGGCGCGTGACAAGAGCACCGGCGACATCGTCGGGTGGGTCGACCTGCCGGCGCGCGCCATCGGGACGCCAATGACCTATATGCACGGGGGGGTCCAGTACATCGCGCTCACAATAGGCGGCAGGGTGCCGGAGTTGGTCTCTTTGAGACTGCCTAACCCGCCTCGCCTGCCATGAGCGCCTCCAGCTGCTCGACAGGCAGCGCCTCTCGCGGCTCGTCTGCGACGACGCGTCCTCGGCGCAGTACGACGAAGCGGTCGCCAACGGGGTGAGCGTGATGCGGTGTATGCGTGACGAACACGACCGCGACGCCGCGATCGGCCGCCGTGCGTACGTGCTCCAGGACGCGCTCGGACTGCCTCACGCCCAGCGCCGCGGTGGGCTCGTCCAAAATCAGGACGCGAGCGCCGAAGTGGAGCGCCCTGGCGATGGCGACGGCCTGGCGCTCGCCGCCTGACAGGCTGCCCACGGGCTGGTCGGGATCGCGGAGCTCGATGCCCATCGCGGCGAGCTCGGCGCGTGTTTCCTCTCTGCAGCGGCCCACGTCGATTCGGTGGAACGGACCCCGCCCGCTCGTCGGCTCCGAGCCCAAAAAGAAGTTTCGCCACACGCTCATGAGCGGCACCATCGCGAGGTCTTGGTAAACCGTCGCGATGCCACGGCTCAGCGCCTCTCTGGGTGAGCGGAAGCGGACTGCCTCCCCGTCCAGGAGGCACACGCCGTCGGTCGGCGGGTGCACTCCAGCGAGCACTTTGATGAGCGTCGACTTGCCCGCTCCGTTGTCCCCGAGCAGGCAGGTCACCTCGCCGGCGCGCGCGGCAAGGGACGCGTGCTCGAGCGCCACCACCCCTCCGAAACGCATCGTTACGTCGCGCGCCTCGAGGCGGGGCGGCGAAGCCGGCTGCTCCGGCTGCGTGGTCGGCTGCATCAGGGGGCCCGCTGCGCTCGAACGAGCGCGTATCGGTTGACGAAGACCGCGAGTAACAGCATCCCACCCAGGAAGACTTGGAACCAGTCGGCATCGATCCCGGTCATTACGATGCCCTGGCGGACCATGCCGAAGATGAGTGCGCCAAAGACCGCGCCGACCACCGTACCATACCCGCCGCTGAGCAGTGTGCCGCCGATCACTACCGCGATGATCGCGTAGAACTCCTGGAGCTGCCCGCGAAGCGCGTCCGCCCCAGTGAAGCGCACCGCCTGGATGATACCAACCAGACACGCACACAGCGCGCTGGTCATGAAGAGTCCGATCTTCACGCGCGCCACGCGTACGCCGACGTTGCGCGCCGCTTCGGGCTGACCCCCTGCTGCGAGGATCCAGTTTCCCCAGGGTGTGCGCAGCAGAACCCACGTCGCGAGTGCGGCGCAGCCGAGCCACCACACGATCGAGACTCGCAGCCCCGCCACTGGAGCACTACCAAAGGCCGTCCTCGCGAGCTCGTAGCCGGCGACGTCGTCGAGGCCCCCTAGCTGCGTTCGGCGCGTGAAGCCGCGGGCCGCGGCGATGGTCAGGCCTCGAACCATGAACAGGGTCGCGAGTGTCACGATGAAGGACGGCAGCTGGGTTCGCACCACCGTTAGGCCGTTCAGAAAGCCGATGAACAGACAGATCACGACGGTCGCGCCTATTGCCGGCCACACCGACCAACCCACTTCCGTGGTGAGCAGCATGACGGACATGCCCGAGACGCCCACAACGGACCCCACCGAGAGGTCGAACTCGCCGCCGATCATCAGCAGCGCAACACCCACCGCCAGGATTCCGAGCGGCGCCGCTGCGTTCAGGTACGATGCCGTGCCCGCGAGGCTGCGAAACGCCGGACCGGCCGCAACGGCGAAGAGCAGCCAGATGAGGACGGCGCCTACGGCCGCCGCGGCCCCGGGGCGGGTGAACAGTCGCGCGAGCACGCCGGCGGCGGGTCGATCGGAGATGCTGGACGCGGGCCCGCTCACCGCAGGCCGCGACTCGTGAGGTCCATGACTTGCTGGGCGGTCTCGGACGTCACGAAGCCTGGCCCCGTCGGGAGCGCGAGCCCTCCACCCGGCACGGTGCCGGTCTCGATGTATAGCGTGAGCAGGACGACGGGCAGGTAGCCCTGGAGGTACTGCTGCTGGTCGATGGCGA
This sequence comes from Gemmatimonadota bacterium, assembly GCA_015664885.1. GTDB lineage: Bacteria > Gemmatimonadota > Gemmatimonadetes > Longimicrobiales > Gaopeijiaceae > UBA1138. The sequence goes on along the minus strand of DQPL01000118.1, from coordinate 58,410 downwards.
AATCGATCTCACCGTCTCGAATCGCCTCGAGCACCGATGTCGAGAGGTCGAACGTTGCGAGGTGTACGTCGCCCACACGTCCTAGATCCTGAAGCGCAGCGAGCGCGGGCTCCGCTCCGGTGGTCCCGAGCGTGAGCATTCCGTCTATCGTGGCGTCCGCCAGCAGCGCCCCGGCAACCCGCTGGCGGGTGTCTTCCGGGTCCGCGAGCTCGACTGCCAGCACCTCTACCGGCACACCGTGCTCCGCCAGCGCGTCGCTGAGGCCCTGACACCTGGTATCGAGCGAGGCGTTGCCGACCTCTTGGTTCACGCACAGGACTCGGTGAACGCCGGCCTCGGCCAGCCGCTCGCCCCCGCCGAAGCCCGCGTCGTACTCCGCCTGGCCCACGTGAGCCACGGCGCCGAGCGAGGCTGATGCGTCTCCGCCCGAGTTGATGGTGATCACCGGGATACCGACGGCGACAGCCGCGCGAATCGAGGCACCCAGCGCGTCAGGGTCGGGCACGGAGACCACGAGCCCGTCCGGGCGGGAGGCGACGGCTGCGTCGATGAGCTCGCTCATCGTGACCATGTCGAACGTGCTCGGTGCCTGATACTCGACCCTCACGCCCATGTCGCGCGCCGCGTCGTCGAGCCCGTTGATGACCACCGACCAGAAAGGGTTCGCGGACACACCATGCGTGACAGCGACGATACGGAGGTCCGCGCGGGCGGAGTCAGTCCCGGGCTCTCCCGAGCGCTGCGCGGGGTCGCCACAAGCCGTGGCAACGAGCAGGGCGACGAGGACCGCCGAAGCGGCGCGGTGAGGCCTCTGTGCAGTCAGCATAGGCGGGACAATCCGCCCCAGCAGCCTCATCCGCCAGGGGAGGGCCTAGTTAGTCGACGTCCTCGAGCCGCGTCCCCTCATCACGCTGGAGCGCATCGCGAGCATCAGCAATGCGAGCAAGGAATGTTGGATCGTTCTGGAGCCGATAAACGAGCCAATCGTCCTCCGACTCAAAACCGATCAAGACTCCCGCCGGTCGTCCGTGCCGTGTGATCACGAGATCCTCCCGAGCGGCAATCCTCAGATATCGAGAGAAGTCATCCTTCATCTCGGCGATCGCCACCCTCCTCGGCCCCCGTTGCCTCTTCTTCGAGCCAACCTGCGGCCGACGATTTGTCGATGATCGCAAGGACCTCGGCTCTGTTTTCTTGGACGTCATAGAACACCCTCACTTCTCCGACTCGAAGCCTGTATTACGGTCGCGCAAGGCCGTGGAGGCGCTTGATGCGGCTTCTGCTGACGCGGTCCGGCTCGTGCCGCAAATGCCGTTCGATCGCATCTTGGACAGCCGCCCGAGTGTACGGCCGCAATGTCCGCAGCTCGCGAACAGCGCTCGGGTACCGAGCAAGTCGGGGTTCATGAGCTTGATCACTCGCCCGTCGTCGGTCCGCACCTTGGCCAGCGTGTGTCCGTTGACCCAAGCGTTCCAGAAGAACCACAGCCCGCCGCCGCCGATGCCAGCCGCTGGAGGCCCCGGCCATGATCCCGGTGAAGACCGCGGTGGCTGCGAGGGTGCCTAGCAGCGCCCCCTTCCGGCGCCGACCGAACTGGTCGCCGTAACGCCAGACCGCGAACTCGGGCCTCATGGGCCGACCAATGCGAACGAGCTCCAGACCCTCCGGATGCTTCGCGAGGCCGACATTCTCCGTCGAGACCCGCACGCGCGTATCCCGGAAGAGCCGCTCACACATCTCGACCGCCTCCCAGCGCTCCTCGACTGGGGAGAGATTCCAGCGCTCACACTTCCTGCATACCACCCACAGACGACCACGCTCCGCGTCGAACGCCAACCGCCTGCCAACCGGAAAGTGCTCGATCACCTCGTTCGTGCCGAGCGGCCGGTTGCAGAACATGCAGGTCTTGAACATCAGACTCCCTCACCCCCCGACATACACGACGCATCGTCGCAGCGACCCGCGCCGTCGATGCTCCCACAAGTAGATCCCCTGCCACGTGCCCAGCGCCAGCGCTCCGCGCACGATCGGGATCGAGAGTGTGGTCGAGGTCAGCGCTGCTTTGATGTGGGACGGCATGTCGTCGGGGCCCTCGGGCACATGCGTGAAGTGCGGGTCGTCCTCCGGCACGTGCCGGTCCAGCCATCCCTCGAGGTCGCAACGTGCGGACGGATCAGCGTTCTCCTGAATCGTCAGGCTCGCCGATGTGTGCTGGATCATCAGCGTGCAGAGTCCTTGATCCTTGCCGCTTGAACGGACGACGCCCTGCACCGTGCCGGTGATCTCGTGCAGGCCCTTCCCTTTCGTGCGGATCTCGATTTGCTCGATCATGGTTCGCACAGCTCCGGTTACTGATAATCTAGTTCTCAACCAAGGATGGACTGGCAGTCGGCGGCCCTTTTTGGAACACCGACCCGGTCAGTCGTGTCAGGATGGTGGGAAGGGCGGATGGGGGTGGTGGTCGAATTCTTCAGAGAAGCGAGGCATGAGAGGCTTCCTCCGCGTGCAGTTTCTGCCTGTGGCGCTCGCTGCTACGGTCTCGCCCGGCGTATCGGCACAGGACGACGCTCCTAAGCTGGTAATCATGCTGGTCGCCGATCAGCTGCGGGCAGATCTGCTCGACCGCTATGAGCCGGCCTTCACCGCCGGGTTCCGTCAGCTGCTCGACCACGGGTTCCGTTTCACGCAGGCGTCACACGCGCACGCGCGCACGAGCACGGCTCCGGGACACGCCACGCTCACCACCGGGGTCCATCCTTCACGCCACGGCGCGGTCGCCAGTTCCTGATACCGGAAGGTCGGTTTCGATTGGGAGTCATCATACACGGTCGGTGACCCTCCCTCCCCGATCCTGGGCTTCGAGACCGAGCCGGCCCTGCAGGGGCGCTCTCCGAAGACGATCCTGCGCGACGGTCTCCCCGACTGGCTACGTAACGCGAACGACCGGTCGCGCCGGATATCGATCTCGAAGAAGGACCGTGCCGCGATCACCACGGGTGGGCAGACGAGCGAACACGTGTATTGGCTGCTGCCCGAGCGCGGTCGCTTCATCACCTCCACGCATTACCGGAACCGCTATCCACGGTGGCTCGAACGCTTCAACCAGCGCGTCATGCCGGCCATCGCGGAAGAGCCGGTGTGGGACACGGGGGTACCGGAGCGGTTCCGGAGTCTCGCGCGCCCGGACGTGTCGCGGCATACGAATACGACCGCATTTACTCGACATTCCCACACGTGAGCTCGGAAGAGGCTCCGGGGGACAACACGCAGGTCCACAACGCCTGGGGCTTCGACCAGTCGCGTGTCGATGCCGCGGTCATGGCCCTGGCGTATGAGGTCATCGACGAATTCGAGCTCGGCCAGAGCCGTGAACAGGACTATCTGGCGATCTCACTCTCTGCCACCGACCGCGTCGGGCACGCCTTCGGTCCCTTCAGCCAGGAGCAACTCTCGAACCTGATCCATGTCGACCGGATTCTCGGCGAGTTCTTCGACTACCTGGATGAGGAGGTCGGCGAGGACAAATGGTTGATCGGCCTGGCCGGAGACCACGGCGTCGTCACCATCCCCAAAGCCCAGGTGGAGATGGGCACCAACCCGGACGCCGGTGCGTATCCCGGAGGCGGAACGCAATGCACAGCTCGCCCAGGCCCTGCAGGATGCGGCGCGCAACGGAGGCTATCCGGAGGACATCGCCGAGCGACTGGCCCGGCTGGTAGAGCAGCGCGGGCTCGTAGCGAAGGCGTACACGCATGCGGAACTCACCAGCGGCGAGCCCGCCGATACCTTCGCGGTGCTCTTTCGCAACTCTTATTACGCCGGGTATTACGCCGGGCGCGCGTGGGGGCCGCTATCTCGTTGGGGCGTCGAAGTCCGTTTCGGGGAAGGAGACCTGGTAGGATTCTCCACCGGTACCAACCACGAATCGACCTATTGGTAGGACCGTCACGTGGAAATGATCTTCATGGGCGCAGGCGTCGAGCCCGGTACCTCGGACTCACCGGTCTACACGGTGGACTTCGCACCCACGCTCGCCGGACTCGCGGGCATTCCCGTTCCCGACGACTTGGACAGCCGCAGCATCTACCCGAACACGGTCCGCCTTCCGCGCGATTGACTCGCCCCCGACGCGGAGGCACTGTGACCGGGCCGTAGCCAGCTGCACCAGCCCTAGTCGGGAGGTTCCATTGTCCGTCCACCACTTTTCAGCACCCGCAACAGGTGTCGCCCGAGCCGCGCTGCTGGCCCTTGCCGCATCGATCTCCGGTTGCGGTGGCACGTCCGCGCCCGAGTCACTCGATGAGCTGGCTCGCCTGTCGCTGGCTCAGATCGACGGCGAACTGGCGATCCCGGGGCTGCGGGAATCGGTCGAGGTACTGCGAGACGAGACCGGCATCCCGCACATCTATGCGCAGAACGACGATGACCTGTTCTTCGCCCAAGGCTACGTCATGGCCCAGGACCGGCTCTGGCAGATGGAGATGTGGCGCCGCTGGCATGAAGGTCGGCTCGCCGAGATCTTCGGGCCCGAGGCGCTCGACTACGACCGGCGCACGCGCCTGATGATGTTTCGCGGGCCGTGGGATGCGTCCGAGTGGACAAGCTATCACCCCGAAGCAGAGCGTATCTTCACAGCCTACGCCAACGGTGTGAACGCCTACATCGAACAGAACCGGGACAACCTCCCGGTGGAGTTCCGGCTCACCGGCATCGTGCCCGATCCCTGGACCGCGCGCACCGTGGTTCTGCGCTGGGCCGCACTAGCCGTGCCCAGCGTTCGCGGCCACGCGATCAGCGAGATGCAGCTCGCGATGAACGTCGCGCGCCTCGGAGTCGAGGAAGCCAATCGCCGCGCTGCGCCGGATCCCTGGGATGACCTAGAGGTCCCCGAGGGTCTCGACGTCAGCATCATCACCCAGGACATTATCAACGCGATGCGCGCGGGAGACTCGGACCCTTTCGTGGCTGGTAGGCTGCCCGACCTCGAGGTCGTGGAGGAGTATCGGTCTCTCATGCCCGCGGTGCGCACGGCCCAAGTCTCGAGCCGGGAAGTCCCGACCGAGGGCAGCAACAACTGGGTCATGAGTGGTGCCCGTTCTCCAACGGGCGTGCCGATCCTGGCCAATGACCCGCATCGGCGCATCGAGATGCCCGCGCTGCGGTACTTCGTGCATCTCGTGGCTCCAGGGTGGAACGTGACTGGAGGCGGAGAGCCTCCCTTCGTGGGCGTGGACGCGGGCAATAATGAGCGCATGGCGTGGGGCTTCACGTTCGCCGGCACCGACATGGTCGACGTTTTCGTCGAAGAGATGCACCCGCAGGACCCCAACCTCGTACGCTGGCAAGATGGCTGGGAGCGACTGACCGTCATCGAGGAGCAGATCCAGGTCAAAGGCGAAGCACCGCACACCGTCGAGTTGAAGTTCAGCCGTCACGGCCCAGTGTTCTACGAGGATCTGGAGAACCGCCGCGCCTACGCGGTTCAATCCGTGGTGCAATACCCGGGCACCGCCGCCTACAAAGGCAGCTTCAAGCTGGCTCAAGCGGGCGGCTGCGAGGACTTCTTCGATCGAGCGATGTATTGGAAGGTGCCCACTCACAGCCTCATCTGCGGGGACGTATCAGGCAACATCGCGCTGCAGGTGACCGGGCTCACGCCGGACCGCGATGGCTGGAACGGACGCCTGCCCGTTCCAGGCACCGGGCAGTACGAGTGGCGCGGCTTCCGAAGCGATCTGCCACGCGAGTTCAATCCCAGCCGCGGCTACATCGCCACCGCCAACAACAACGTGCATCCGCCGGGCTACGAAGGGCGTCCGGTTTTCTACCACTCCACACGAGGAGTAGAAACGTCACGAATCACGCGACTCCATCAGGTCCTCGGATCTGGCGAGCAATTGTCGGTCGACGACCACATGCAGATACAGTTGGACGCTTATTCACTGCGCGCCGCGCGGGATATCGCCTCCTTCCAGGGCTGGACCTCCGAGGACGCGGATGTCGAGTGGGCGCGGGCTGCGGTCGCGGGGTGGGACGCGAAGTTCACGAAAGAGAGCAGCGCAGCGGCGGTCTACGTGCGCTGGGCTGCGTTGGTCGATGACGGGGCGCGCAACAACTCATTGTCCGCCAGCCAACGACAGGCGGTGGTCGAGCAGGGCCTTGAGGACACGCTGGAGCGCTTGGCGCGGGACTTCGGAACGGACCGCACAGGGTGGCGATACGGAAGGATTCACGACAGTGAGTTGCGCCACATCATGGCATCGGCGTTCGATCTGCCGACGGTCGAGCGACCGGGCGGTTCGGGGACCGTCAACGCCACGGGAGCCAACTTCCGCAGGATCATCGACCTGGCCGATCTGGACCGCTCCGTGGCCAGCAATTCGCCGGGGCAGTCAGCGCAGCCGGGCAGCCCCTATTACGACAACCTGGTCGAGAATCTCGGGAACGGGGAGTACTTTCCGCTCGTCTTCACGCGCGAGGCCGTCGAAGAACTCGCGGTTCATCGCCTGACGCTCAATCCAGCGGGCAGCTGAGCGCTGCCGAGGCCCGAGATCAGCCCAATGACTCCGGACGATTCCGCTGCAAACTGGAGCCGGCGCCGTGTGCTGGCCTCGCTGCTCGGCGTAGGAGCGGTCGCGCCCTTCGTGCGCGGGAGCCGCGACGTCACCGGCGATTCGGTGCTACTCCGCTACACAGCGCACATTCCGAACTCTCACGGACTCTACGGGAAAGTTTTCCTGCCCTGGGAGGAGATCGTCACCGAGCGCACCGGCGGACGAATCCGCTGGGAGCACTTCGTCGACAAGCTACTGCACGGGCCCCTCGACGGATTCAAGGCGGTTGCGACGGGAGTGACCGACTACACACACGCATACGCCACGTACCAGCCGGGCAGCTTCCACCTCACGCACGGGCTCCAGCTGCCCTTCCTCTTCCCGAACCCCGGCGTCGCGGCTCTGGTCTCGGAGGAGCTCTATCCCGAGTACCTGAAGGACGAGTACGAGCGCATGGGCGTGTACCTCGCTCACTGTGACTCGACGAGCGCCTACGACATCATCTCCAAGACGCCCATCCGCTCGCCCGCGGATATTCGCGGGCTTAAGGTGCGCGCGACCGGCGGGCTCACCGCGGCAATCATCCGACAGGTGGGCGCGGTTCCCGTAGTCATGGCGGCGGCCGAGACCTACACGGCGTTCCAGAGAGGCATCCTGGACGCGGTCGCGCTGGGCGGTCCCGACATGGCCGCGTATCGGCTGCACGAGACCGGGAACTACTTCACCCGCGTCGGCCTGACGCACACGGTGCTGCAATACTGCCTGAGCCCTCGCACCTTCGACGGTCTGCCGGAAGACCTGCGCGTGGAGCTGTACAATCTCTTCCGTCTGCGCGGGCAGGTCGCCCACCGCAACTACTACGGCGGGGAGGCCCTGGACCGCTCGATCGAGACGCTCGTTGCAGGAGGCGTGGAAGTCATCGAGCTCACTCCGGAGGAGCGACAGGAGTGGGTCGACGCGATCCTCCCCCTGGAGCAGCGCTTCATCGAGGAGAACGAGGCACGAGGGCTGCCGGCGGGAGATTTCGTTCGCGAAGCGAGACAACGCGCGGCGGTGTACGACGGTTGGACCGACCAGGAACTCTGGGACCACATTTTGGAGCGGCCGGTGCAAGGCATCATCGCGCTTTGAACGTGATGGCCTGGCTCGACCTCGCGACCGAGCGCGTCGATCGCTGGTCCGAGAGGCTCGCATACGAGCTGTTCCGATTCGGCATCTACGTGACCCTGCCGGCGCTCGTCGTGTTGGTCACCTCGGATGTCTTCCTGCGCTACCTGTTCAACGCTCCGCTCGAATGGGGCCGCGACGTGAACGGGCTCCTGCTTCTGATGACGATCTTCTCCGCGCTTCCCCATGCTTGGGACCGCGGGTATCACATCCGCATGGAGGTCCTGTACACGCGCCTCTCGGGGAACCGGCGCAAGGGCGCGGACGTGGTTGCAGCCGTCGCTGGCATCATCGTCTTCGGGCTGATGGCCGTGCAGGGCGCTCGCTTCGTGCCCTTCATGATCGGGACCGGGGAGACGGGTGAGGACCTCAGAATGCAGATCTGGCCCTTCATGGCGTTCCTGTCGTTCTGCTCGTGCGTGCTGGTGGCGAGGCTTTTCTCGAACCCCGCCGGCGTCGAGGACGGCCTGGAGCATCTAGTGCACGGGAAGAGCGAAGAAGACGGAGACCAAGCGTGAGCCTCACGCTCGTAGGCCTGCTCGGCATCGCCGCAATGTTCGTGCTGCTGATGTCGGGCGTGCCCATCGCGTTCTCGATGGCGCTTACGGGAGCCGTCGGCATCTGGATTCTGGAGGGGCCTGGGCCGGCTCTCGCTCATACACTGCTCATCCCGTGGGACGAGGGACGCAGCTTCGTCTTCGTCACCATTCCGCTCTTCGTGCTGATGGGCCAACTGGTCTTCCACACCGGGCTCGCATCAGACCTCTACGACGGCGTGCGCACGTGGATCGGCAAGGTGCCGGGCGGCATGGCGATCACCTCCGTGATCGCGTGTGGCGCGTTCGGTGCCGTAACCGGCTCGAGCATCGCGACGGTGGCCACGATGGGCGCGATCGTCATGCCGGAGATGCGGCGCTACAAGTACCACCCGCGCCTTGCCACCGGCACGCTGGCCGCCTCAGGAACACTAGGCATCCTGATCCCTCCCAGCCTCATCTTCATCTTCTACGGCGTGATGACCGAGACGTCGATCGGGGCGCTCTTCATCGCGGGCATCCTCCCGGGTATTCTGACGGCTGCGATGTTCTCGGCGATCATCCTAGTGCGCTGCATCATCACACCTTCTCTGGGTCCGCCGGGACCGGGGGCGACCTGGAAGGAACGCTGGACCTCGACCATCGGCCTCGTGCCCATTCTGGGGCTGTTCCTTTTGGTGATCGGCGGGATCTACGGAGGCATCTTCACGCCCACGGAGGCGGCCGGCGTGGGGTGCACAGGTGTCCTCGTGACCGCCGCCATCAGGCGCAGGCTGACGAGGCGGGCCATGAGCAAGGCGCTCGAGGAGACGGCTCTCATCAGCGCGATGATCTTCGCGATCATCGTCGGCGGCTATCTGGTGGCCCGGTTCCTGGCGATCACGGGCATCACCGAGAACATGGTGTCCATCCTGGTCGCGATGGACCTGGGCAGAGTGGGCTTCCTCGTGCTTCTGGTTCTGCTCTACCTGGTGCTGGGCGCGATGCTCGATGTGTTCGGCATGCTCGTCTTGACCATTCCGTTCCTGATGCCCGTCGTGGGCGAGCTCGGCATCAGCCCCATCTGGTTCGGCGTTTTCGCCGTGGTGATGGCTGAGCTCGCCCTGGTGACCCCACCGGTGGGGGCCAACGTCTTCGTGATGCGCCGGACCGCGCCCGAGGTGCCCATGGGTGAAATCTTCATGGGCGTGCTTCCCTTCGTGCTCGGTGAGATGGTCGTGATCGCGCTGCTTATCGCTTTCCCGGAAATCGCGCTCTGGCTGCCTGGAAGGATGGAGTAGGCAACTACGGCTTCCCGTCGAGTCCGATGCGGCGCCCCACCTGCGAAGGCATGGGCAGCCTCTCATGCTCGCTCAACACCTCCGCTAGGCGAGCGAGCACGTCCTCGGCCATCGGCGCCGCGCGACGGGTCTCGAGGCTGACGTGCAGCGACATGAGCTCGTTGGTCGCGGCCAGGAAGCCTCCCGTCGCGTGGTGCATCTCGTGGAAGTAGTGGATGCGCTTGGCATCGTATGCGAGCAGTCTCGTCGTGAAGCGCAACGGATCGCCCTCTTTGACCTCACGCAGATAGTTGACGTGCGACTCGAGCGTGAACGTGGTGGCACCAGATCTGTCCCGTTCGGCCGGGGTCAGTCCGATGTGGTCGAGCCACGCGTCCGTGGCCAAGTCGAAGGCCACGACATAGTAGCCCATGTTGAGGTGGCCGTTCGCGTCGATCCACTCGGGACGCACGACCTCGCGAAGGGCTTCGAAGGGGGTTGGGGTCATGCGCTCGCTGAGCCTATGAGACGGGGATGGGGTGAGAGTCGGCACGCACCAGTGTATGCTTCGGCATCCGGCCAGCACATCGGGCACCGAGACTCGGAGATCGGGGGACGCACGTGACGTTGGAAATCGGCTTCGTACTGCTGCTGACGATCGCTGCGGTGGTGCTGTTCGTCACCGAGAAGTTCTCTACCGACATCGTGGCCATCCTCGTGATGGTCGTGCTTCTCGTCTCTCGCGTGCTAACGCCGGCCGAGGGGTTGGCCGGCTTCGCCAACACCGCAACGGTCACGGTCGGCGCAATGTTCGTGCTCAGCGCCGGAATGTTCCGCAGCGGGGCCGTGAACTTCGTAGGCAGAGGGCTCGGGAGACTAGCCCGGCACAGCTCTGGGCTGATGCTCTTCGTCCTGATGGTCGGTGTCGGCGTGTTGTCGTCGTTCCTGAACAATACGGCCGCGGTGGCGATCCTGATCCCCGTCGTCATCGTCGTCGCGCGCAGAGCGGATACGAGCCCGTCGAAATTGCTGATGCCGCTCTCGTTCGCTTCGATGTTCGGCGGCATGTGCACGGTACTGGGAACGTCGACCAACATCCTGGCGAGCGCGATATCGGAGCAAGCGGGGCTCGGAGCTTTTGGCATGTTCGAGTTCACCAAACTGGGCGTGATTTTTTTCGCCGTCGGAGTCACCTACATGATGACGGTGGGCAGAAAGCTCGTTCCCGACCACCGCGGGCGAGGGGATCTGACGACGAGCTTCGGACTGGGCGACTACCTGACTGACCTCATCCTGCAAGCCGGGTCGAAGTCGGTGGGCCGGCCTCTAGCATCGGCGCCGCTAGTGAAAGATCTCGGCATCGAAGTTCTCCAGATCCGACGCGGCGAGGACACTCTGCGCCCGACCCCAGAGACCATCCTCTGCGAAAACGACGTTCTGCGCATCCAGGGGAATCTGCGCACCATCAACGAGCTGAAAGACCGCGCCGGAGTCGCCTTTGGAATGAGTGTGAAATGGCGCGACGAAGACCTCCAGTCCACCGATACCAGGCTCGTCGAGGCCGTCGTGGGGCCCAGCTCACCGCTCGCCGGCAAGTCCCTCGCGGAGTCACACCTGCGAGAGAACTTCGGTGCCTGGGTGCTAGCGGTCCGGCAGCACGGAACGCTCAGACACAGCGAGTTCGAGAACATCACGCTCATGCCGGGTGACACCCTACTCATCGACGTGCCCAACGACCAGATCGAGCATCTCACGGAGCAGCGCGTGTTCCTGGTGGTGTCCAGAGCCGGGATTCCGCGTTTCAACTGGCCCAAGGCTGCCAAGGCGCTGGCCATCGTGGTCTCGGTCGTCGTCGTGGCTGCGACCGGGCTACTGCCGATCGTGGCGGCCGCGGCCACAGGCGCGCTAGCGATGGTACTGAGCCGGTGCATCTCGACCGATGAGGCTTACGGGGCAATCGAGTGGAACGTGCTCTTCCTACTGGCGGGCATGCTTTCGCTGGGCGCCGCCATGGAAAAGACCGGCGCTTCGACGATGCTGGCGGAGGGAATGGTCAACGCGGTCGGTGGATTCGGGCCGATCGCGCTGCTTGCCGCGTTCTTCGGCGCCACCATGCTGCTGACCGAAGTGATGTCGAACAACGCGACCGTCGCGCTGCTGCTGCCCATCGCGATCACCACGGCGCATTCGATCGACGCGAACCCACGCACTTTCATGTTCGCGGTCGTGTTCGCCGCGTCGTCGAGTTTCATGACACCGGTTGGTTACCAGACCAACACGATGATCTATGGGCCCGGCCAGTACCGCTTCGTGGACTTCGTCCGTGTCGGCGCACCGCTCAATCTCATCTTCTGGATCTTGGGCGTGCTCTTGATTCCCTGGTTCTGGCCTCTTTAGGCTGGCGCGAAACCACCCTTGCCCTGAAGCCGTACCATTAACCGGGGCCGGTCTTCACTTCAGCAATAAAAACGACATGACGCTGTCGCAAGCGTTGGCTTGCTCATTGTTGCTTGCGATCTGCCTAGCCGGTCCGGTTCAGGCACAGGACGGCCACCGGATTTGGGGCGAAGTCCACCTGACCTCCGGCGACGTCCACGAAGGGTTCATCCGCTGGGACAGGAATGAGGGCAGCTGGGTGGATATTCTGGACGGCTACAAGGACATCCCCGAGGAGAACTACTTCGCCTGGCTCGAGTCCATCGAGGAAGATGGACCGCCAACCCGCACGATCGACCTTCGCGGGTATCGGATTTCCTGGGATGAAGACGACCCCGATTTTCCGTCGAGGGCTGCTTCGGGTATTCGCTTCGGGCACATCGCGTCTCTTCGCGTCTTGGAGGAAGGCCGCGCCTAGCTGACGCTACGTTCAGGCGAGGTGGTGGAAATGGAGGGCGCGTCCACCGATCTGGGAAGGCGGATCCGCGAGCTGGTGGTGGATGTGCCCGGCGAGCGTGAAGTCGATCTCGAATGGGAGGATCTCGATCGGGTCGTGTTCTCGGCGGCACCTTCGGGAGCCCGAGCCTCCTCCGGCCGGCTCTACGGAACTGTCGAAGACTCCGAGGCCCGTCTCTTCACCGGATACGTTTCCTACGATTTGGACGAGATTCTCGAGGCAGACGTGCTGGACGGTAGAGACACGGAGACCGGTGACGACCTGGACATCCGGTTCAGCGAGATCACCTCGATTGCCCGTCTCGGTCGCGGAGCACAGGTCGTCTTGGTCGACGGGACCGTGTTGGACCTCAGAGGCTCGAACGACGTCGACCGCCGCAACCGAGGCATCCAGATCTCCGACCCCAACCTGGGCATGGTGGAGGTCGAGTGGCGCGACTTCGAGATTCTGCGCTTTCATGAGGCGGAGGGGGTGGTTGGCTACGACGCCTTCGATGGAGGTCACGTCTTGCGAGGCACCGTGGTCACGGAATCGGGTGAGCAGATCGAGGGCGAGATACGGTGGGACGCGGACGAGGCCGCGTCGTGGGAATTCCTGAACGGCCGCAATGAAGACGGCGTGGTCTTCACGATCGAGTTCGGCTTCCTGAGCCGGATCGAGCGAAGGGAAGCGTGGGGCTCCCTGGTGACGCTACTGGACGGACGCAGCTTCGAGTTGGAGGACTCCAACGATGTCGACTGGGACAACAAGGGCATCCTCATCGCTCCGACCGGTGGCACGGGCAGCCGAGTTGCTGGCCTTTGAGAGCTACCGTTGTCAACTCGGCTTTTTGCCAGGTCCATCGCAGCCTCTTTTAGGAGAGGTCGCCGTTCGTCCTAAGGAAGGAACCACCTACGTCAACGAGGTTTCTGGCCCTATCGTTCACGGAGGCTGACCCAGCCCTAGAACGTGATCTTCCTCCCCGGCTTCACGTATGTGTCGAACCACTCGATCATCTCGGCCAAAGTGTGCAGCACCGACTCACGCCCGCGGTAGCCGTGAGACTCGTTCGGCAGCATCACAAGCCGGACAGTCGCTCCGTGCCCCTTGAGCGCGTGGTACATGCGTTCGGACTGGATTGGGAACGTGCCGGAGTTGTTGTCGGCGGTGCCGTGGATCAACAGCAGCGGCTCGTTGATCTTGTCGGCGTTCATGAACGGTGACATCTCGAAGTAGAGCTCGGGTGCCTCCCAGAACGTGCGCTGCTCGCTCTGGAATCCGAACGGAGTGAGCGACCGGTTGTAGGCACCACTGCGGGCGATGCCTGCAGCGAACAGGTCCGAGTGCGCGAGCATATTGGCGGTCATGAAGGCGCCATAGCTGTGCCCACCGATGCCGATGCGATCCGCTTCGGAGACACCGAGATCCACGAGCAAGTCGACGGCCGCTTGGCCGCCGGCCACGAGCTGTTCGACGTAGGTGTCGTTCGCCTCGTCCCCCCCGACGATCGGGACGGCGGCACCGTCCAGTACGGCGTAGCCCTGCGTGAGGAAGAACAGGTGCGAGTAGCCGCTGATGCGTGTAAAGCGGTGGGGTGAGCCGCGCACCTGCCCCGCGAGGTCATCGGTTTGGTACTCGCGCGGGTATGCCCACACGATGGACGGAACCTTGTCACCCTCTTCGTACCCGGGCGGCAGATAGAGCGTAGCCGAGAGCTGCACGCCGTCCTCGCGAGCGTAGGTGATGAACCGCTTCTCGACCTCGCTGAGCTGCGGGTGCGGATTCATGAACGCCGTGATCTGGTCCCCGTTGCCACTGCGTGTTTCGCGAACGAAGTAGTTGGGAAAATCGGTTGTCGACTCGTAGCGCGTGAGAACCCTGCTGCCTTCATCGTCGAGCATCTCGATGATCACTTCGTACGACCCCGCGGCGGCCCGCCAAAGCCTCTCGGTCACCTTCGTGCGCGTGTTGAAGCGATCGAGGAAGGGCCTGTCCCCGTCGTCCGAGCCGCCCGGCCCGGACAGGAAGATCCAGTCACCGTCCTGGATCATGCGATAGTCGCCCTGTGCGTCGGGTGCCATCATGGGACTGCCGGGATCGTTGTAGCGATCCTCGGTATTCACCTCGAACATGAGCTCGGGCTCGAAGCCACCCGCCAAATCGATTCTCCACGTGCGCCGGGTGCGCGTGGGGCGCTCGGACTCCATCAGGAAGGCCATCGTCCCTTCGCCGCGTCGAAGGCCGGCATAGCGGAGCGTCGTGCGGGCAACTTCAGTGCCCGACCCCGCGAAGGGAGCTTCGAGCCGCATGAGCTTGTCCCGCTCCGGAGCGGGCGTCCGCGTATCGCCGCCATCGAGCGCTTCTACGTAGACGATGGCATGCCGCTCTCCGGCCAGCCAACTGAAGTTGCGGCGACCTGTTGGCACGCCGCCGATGGGCACGGTCTCCCGCAGCGGCACATCAGCGAGCGTGGCCACCACGTTCCCCCGCGCGTCCCAGACTTCGACATCCATGGGGAAAGAGCGATCGGTGACCAGGTAGCTGAAGGGCTTCTTCCTGCGCTCGGCGAGGAAGTAGTCTCCGCTGGGCGACGCCACGAGTCCTGCGTAGTTGCCTGAGACCCCGATCGGAACAGTGGTACCGGTCGGTGCGTCCACCAAAATCGGCTGCGATGCCATGAAGTAGTCGTAAAGATCGACGTCATGCTGGTCTTTGAGCAGGTCCTGATAGGTGCGAACCACAGAGACGACGCCCAGGTTCTGTTGCATCACCGGAGCCGCCGGCACCGCGGGCTTCTCGGGCACAGCGCCGCGCCCGTCGATCACTTGATGACAGAGCAAGTGCTCGGAGTCGGGCATCCACTGACAAGCGCCTCCGCGAGCCGTGTTGACGACCAGGCCAGGGATCTGCTCGGCCGTGGCGGCCTGGACATCCCCGATCCAGAGCTCGATGCCGGTGTCGTTGTCTCTGGTGACGAAGAAGCGCGCGCCGTCGGGAGAGAAGCCAGGGGAGCCCCAGCCGTCCTCATGCGGGAGGTCGATCGTGCGCTCGCTGCCGTCAGACACCCGCATCACCGAGAAGCCCGTGACCAGACTAGGGCTGAAGCGCGCGTTGGTCGCCGGATTGATGCGCCGGCCACCGATGCGCAGCATCGGCTGGGACATGTCGGCCAGCGACGGCATGCTCTTGCGGTGCGTGAGGATCAGCCACTCGTTGTCGGGGCTCACGCTCACGGATGGGGTGTTGGGTGCGTCGAGGATCTCGACGACCTCGGACGGCGGCAGCCGGTACCCATCTTGCGCATCCAGAGGAGCGGCGACGAACGACACGAACAAAAGGCACAAGAACACACGACAACGGCTCATGGTATCCCCCGGGTACGACCATCTGTGGCCGGCACCAACGTCTTGTTGCTGGGCCGAATGGACATGATCGAGCACCGACCCTCGGGGGGCAATGCCTGGGCAGAACCCATGACATGATCGGCCCCGTCGATCCCCGCGAAGAGGGACCACACACGATGCTATATTGTATTCTCTGAAATCGCCCCCGGTCACCGACTCACGAGCGCCGTCATCGCATGAACCCCCCACCTGTCGATCAGCATCCCGTCCCCACGGCCGAAGAGATTCTCGAGATCCTCAAGTGCATCGATCTCTTCGAAATGCTGTCCGACGCGGAATTCGAGCGTGTGATCGCCACAGGGGAGCTACGTAGGTTCGAACAGGGTGAGTACCTGTTCGAGGCGGGGGACCCGCCCGACAGCGTCAACATACTGCTCGACGGGGCGATCAAGGTCGTGCGTTCGACTCCCGACAGCCCCGAGCCGACGCCCGTGGCCTACCTCTCCCCGGGTGAGGCGATCGGTGACACGGGACTTTTCACCCGCACCGAGCGGCGCTCTGCCGGAAGGGCCCCGGAGTTCGCGGATGTGCTCACGTTGAGCATGCCCGTCTTCGAAGAGTTGACGCGCACGGTGCCAGGCTACCGCTAGCAATCGCCACGGTCTTCGCGCGGCGGCTGGAAGGCTTCATCAAACGCGTGCGCGGCAAGAAGCGCCGCAAAGAGCTGTCCGGCAAGCTGAAGTTCTTCGACCTACCTACCGTGGTGGAGACCCTGGTGACGGCGAAGCAGACCGGTGTGCTGACCATCACTGATGACGAAGGCAATACCTACGCCGAAGTGTTGCTTCTCGACGGCACCGTGGATCGCGCGCGCTGCGGAGGGCTGGAGGGCGCCGAAGCCGTCTACCAGCTCTTCCACGACAACGACGACGGCGAGTTCTTCTTCCGCACCGTGCGTTTACTCTGGTCGGGGAATCGCGATCGATACCGCGGTAACAGACTCTGAGGGTCAGTTCTCTCTCGAGACCGAGCTCTATTGCCCGGCCACGGTCAACGCGAGTGCGGTCGGATACGTGATCCACACCGGAGCCCCGCTGCGCTTCAACGCCAACCGCGGCACCCTGAAGCTCGACATCGCGCTGCTACCAGCGGGAGGGGGGTTGGGCGGACTACGAGCCCGCCTGGTCGCCAACCAGCGCCGAGATCGCGATCTCCTCGAATCGTCCGGATGGCACAGGATTCAGCGCCGCTTGGTTCCGCCACGACCTCTATGTCATGGACACGCTCGGAGGTTCGGTGCAGCTGACCAACGGAATCTCGGCTGGCTCACCCTCGTGGTCCCCCGACGGCCTCCGGATCGCGTTCACCCGCTCGTCGGACAGTGGTAGCAGTATCTACGTAGTTGGGCGTGATGGTTCGGCTCTGAGCGAGCTGGTGTCAGGTGTCCAAGCAGGGGCGGTCGCGTGGTCGCCCGGCGGAAACACGATCGCCTACTCGACGCTGGGTGGGAGCGTCGATAGTCACATGTTCCTGTTCGACCTCACCACATCCGTCACGACACAGCTGACGCAGCCCGACTCCATCAATCGGAACCTCTCGTGGTCACCCGATGGTTCCCAGGCGGTATTCGAGTCCAACCGTAGCGGCATCTTCCAGATCTATCGCATGGAAGCCGATGGATCGGATGTCGTGGGATTGTCCGACGTCTCTGGCGGCGCGCGAGATCCCGCCTGGTCCCCGCGTGGAACGCAGATCGCTTTCGCTTCTAGCGATAGCGGCGGGCTATCCATCTACCTAATGCAAAGCGATGGCTCGAACGTCCAGATTCTGACCGACCAAGCGGGCAGCGACTATACGCCGACCTGGTCGCCCGACTGCTCCAGAGTGGCCTTCTCTTCGGACCGCAACGTCGCGGTCGCTAGCGCGCGCAACATCTGGGTGGCGAGCGTCGGTGGATCAGGGCTGAGGCAGGTGAGCAGTCGATGATGTGCGGCCCGAGGCCAAAGCCCCGAGCCGCCCCCTGCCGTTCCGGCTACCGGCGCGCTAGTTCTGCGGCACTCCCATAGCCGCCAGACCATCGGCGAGCTGGATGATCACGTACTGCTGTCCTTCGTGCACCCAACTCGACATGCCGTACCGGGTCATGCCGGGCAGCTCGACTTCGCCGACTCGCTCGCCCGTGGCTTTGTCGATCGCGAACAACGTCGGAGTCCCATCGCTGGTCTGGCCTGAAGCCAACAACAGGGTTGCCGTTGCGACCATCGCAGCTTGCCCGCTCCGGCCCTGGTTGACTGGGACCCCAGCGACACCTCGAAGCAGCGGATGATTCCGGATCAGATCCTGCTCGTCTTGCGGCGCATCACCACTGGGGATGACCCAGCGGTACTCACCGGTGTTCAGATCGATGGCGCTGATCCGCCCGACGGGTCCCTTCCAGATCGAGAGCCCATCGATTCTCCCTGCCTCGTTCCAACGTCCGGCACCCCCTCCCTGACCCTGGGCACTGGACCAGTCGGAGTGGGTCACGCCCGTCTGCTCGGGACCGTCCAACGGAGACTCGACACCGGGGGCTACCAGCAGCGCTCCGCAGTTACTTTGAGATGAGATGAAGATCACGCCCGCCACCGGGTCAGCCACGGGCGCACCTGTGATGTTCACGCCGCCGGAGCCCGAGGGGCACACGATCGCGGGACCCGCCGGATCGCCTACGTGCGTCGGCGGATTGAACATGGGTACGAACAAGTTGTTGTTGCGCGCGACTTCCAGCGCCCTCTGATAGATCTCGGGCGTGTAATCGATGAGGTGGTCCTCAGTACGACCCAGCGGTTCGAACGCAGCCGGCCTGGTCGGGAAGGGCTGCGTGGGAGATGTCTGCTCACCGGGCACTCTCGATTGCGGCACCGGCCGCTCCTCGATCGGCCAGATGGGCTCGCCGGTCTCCCTATTGAGCGCGTAGACGAAGGACTGCTTGGTGGCCTGGAAAACGCCCGGGATGTCCTCGCCATCAACGGTGACGTTCATCAGGATCGGCGCAGCGGAGGTGTCGTAGTTCCAGATGTCGTGATGCACGAGCTGGAAGTGCCAAGCTCGTTCCCCGGTCGCGGCATTCAGCGCGACGATGCTCGTGCTGTAGAGGTTGTCGCCCGGATGGAAGCCGCCGTAGTAGTCGATGGTGACGGTGTTGGTCGGGATGTAGACGAGGCCGAGCTCCGGATCGGCGGCCATCGGCGCCCACGACGAGACATCGCCCGTCCACTCCCAAGCGTCGTTCTCCCAGGTCTCGTGACCGAACTCACCGGGGCGCGGCACGACGTGGAACTTCCACAAGAACTCACCCGTGCGAGCGCTGTAGCCCATGATGTCGCCCGGCACCATCTCCTGACGTGTCTGGAGGTAGCCCTGCTCGGCGGAGTTCCCGACCACCACCACGTCGTTGACCACGATTGGCGGTGAGGAGGCAGTGATGAAGCCGATCTCGATCGGCATTCCCTGGTAGGGATCGTACGGCTGATTCAGCTTCTCCCATGGGCCCCAGTCTTGGATCAGATCCTCCACGAGGTCCACGGTGCCACCGGGGAACCCGTCGATGGGCACGGGTCTGCCCCAGCCCTCAAGCGGCCGGCCGGTCTCGGCGTCCAACGCATGCAGGAAGAAACCGGGGCTCGTGATGTAGACAACGCCTCTTCCGTCGATCTCCC
The DNA here is from genome assembly GCA_015664885.1 of Gemmatimonadota bacterium. Lineage (GTDB taxonomy): Bacteria > Gemmatimonadota > Gemmatimonadetes > Longimicrobiales > Gaopeijiaceae > UBA1138. The sequence continues at coordinate 38,980 of DQPL01000118.1, read as the reverse complement.
CGTACGCGATCCCTTTCCCGTACGGAGATCGCATCGAGTAGTCGGAGCGAAACGTTTTCGGCGGAACCCAACTCCAGAGCAGCTCTCCAGTGGCCGGATCGAGCGCGATCACGTTTCGGTTGTAGCCGGTGACGGTGATCAGCTTGCCATCGACATACGTCGGCGTCGCCCGGGGCGTGCTGGGACCGAAGCTGCCGGCCTGGAACTGCCAGAGAACTTCCATGTCCTCGAAGTTCGCTGCAGTGATCTGCGTCGCTGGGCTGTAGCGCGTGTGCCACGCGTCACCACCGAGGAAGGTCCATTGCCCGTTCTCGGTGCCCGGCCCCTGAGCCATCACGGCCATCGGCGCGACCAGCGATACGCCGAGCGCTGCGGCGAGGCAGCCAGAGAGCCAGGTGGAGGGGGACAGACGTCGAATTCGCCAGCAGTTGCCGTTCGTCATGATCTTCGCTCCCGCGTTCGACCCTCGCGACTGCGGGTCGCCGCCTTCATCGTGATCGCTGGATGCCTGAGGCGCAAGCTGGCGGAGCCCGCCCTCGCTGAGCTCAGGCGCGCGTGCCCTGGTTGAGCACCTGCGTGACCCGTCTCATGTCTTCGTCGGTTTGGTAAAAGTGAGGGGCAAGCCGCAAGTATCCGCCCTGCGTGGTCGCTACCATGCCGCGTGCCCTCAGGGCTTTGACGACCCGCTTCGGATCCTCCACCGTGCGAACCGCGAGGATGCCGGAGCGATGCTCGGTGGGGAAACGCAGCGGTTGATACAGTCGCTTATCCAAGCATTCCACCAGCCGATCCTGCAACCTCAGGACTTCGTGAGCGATCGGGCCCATCTGGTACTTTAGAAACACCTCGTCGAGAACCGTCTCCAGCGTCACGAGATGCTCCCAGGGCAACGTGCTGTACTCGAAACGACGAGCACTCTCGAAGGGGTCCCACGCGTGGTTGAGGTACTCCCCTCGATGCTTCATCATCGCGCCGCCGGCCATCGTGTCCCGGAGCTTCTCGCGCAACTCCGGCGTCGTGTAGAAGATGCCCGCGCCTCGCGAAGCCAGCAGCCACTTCCATGTTGATGCCGTGATGGCGGCTATGCCATGCTCCTCCGGATAGAGCGGCAACGCCCCTAGGCTCTGAGCGGCGTCGATGATGAGATCGATGCCGCGCTTCTGACAAAAGGCGCCCAGTCACTTCAGGTCCGCGGCGTACCCGCTCGCGAACTGGACGTGGCTGAGCGCGATCACCCGAGTCCTCTCGGTCGTCTTGGCCTCGAGCTCCTCCATGGACCATCCACGAGGCCCATCATCCGGTAGGTCGCCGCACGGATCGACATCGGACAGCAGCACCAGCTCGACCCCCCGCTGCTGCTGCAGCACCCACGGGTAGTGATTCGACGGGAATTCATGCACGTAGCTGATGACCTGATCGCCGGGCTCGAATGGGTAGCCGTTCGCCACCAGATTGGTCCCCTCAGCGGTATTACTTACATAAGCGATGTTGTCGGGGCTGGTTCTCAGTAGTTCCGCGGTCTTCTTCCGAAACGCGTCGAGCACGCCAACGTAGTAGTGGCGCAGCATCATCCCCTGCTCGGAATGAGCCTTGAGGAACTCGGCCCCGGCCTTGGCCGCTGGCCCGTACATGGGGCCGATCGAGCTATGGGCCAGGTAGACGTAGTCACGCCTGACCGGGAACAGACTCTCGCTCTTGTTGAACACGGCTATGCGACCCTCTGTCGGTCCGGGGTGTCAGGGTGAGTAGGCGAAGGTCCTGATTCAATATTCACCCGAGGCCGTGCAGCGCCCCTTTTATTTACTCCATCCAATTGATAATATACGTGCATGACTCGAAATCAGGCTCTCGGCGAGCTGGAGCATCTCGTGCTCCTGGTCATCGTCCGGTTGGGTGACCAGGCCTACGGAATGCGCATTTCAGAAGACCTAACGGAGCGAACGGGACGCGACGTCGCGATCGGATCCGTGTACGCGGCGCTCGATCGACTCGAAGCGCGCGGCCACGTGAGCAGTCGCGTCGGGGAGCCCACGCGGCAGCGCGGCGGGCGCGCCAAGCGGTATTTCGCCGCGGAGCGGAGCGGCGTCGAAGCTTTGGCGCAGTCGCAGGCGCTGCTCACGGGCCTCTGGGACGGCATCGAGCTCGATCCGGAGCGCTACGGGTGACGAGCAGCACGGGCAAACCGCCGCGCCTGGCGCGGTTGCTGCTCACGTGCACGACGCCCGGTCGCTACCGGCGCCAATGCCGGGGCCGTTCCCATATTGCATCGAGTCGGGACGAGCCCTACCCAGCAGCGGCTTCCTGCGTCGCTGGAAGTGCCGCCGACTTGACCGTGCGAATGATCACCGCCGCGACCTTGTACGGATCAGCGTCCGAGGCCGGCCGACGATCCTCCAGGTATCCCTTCCAGCCGTTGTTGACCGTGCCAATCGGAATGCGGATCGACGCGCCACGATCCGAAATGGCGTAGCTGAACTTGTCGATCGCTTGAGTTTCGTGCAGTCCGGTCAGCCGAAGGTGGTTCTGCGAGCCATACACGTCGATGTGGGCCTTGATGACCTCGGGCGACACACCGAAAGCCTCGCAGATCGCCTCGAACGTGGCCTGATCGCCGCATTCGCGCAGCGTGGTGTTCGAGAAGTTGCAGTGCATTCCGGAGCCGTTCCAATCGCCCTCGAGCGGCTTGCAATGCCAGTTCACCGAAGCTCCGTACTTCTCGGCCGTCCGCTCCAGCAGATAGCGCGCGATCCAAGTCTCGTCGCCAGCGGCCCCCGCGCCCTTCGCGAAACTCTGGAACTCCCACTGCCCCGAGGCCACTTCGGCGTTGATGCCTTCGATGTTGAGGCCCGCTTCGAGGCAGAGGTCGAGATGCTCCTCGACGATCTCGCGTCCAAAGGTGTTCGCGGCTCCCACGGAGCAGTAATACGGGCCCTGAGGTCCGGGAAAGCCACCTGCCGGGAATCCAAGCGGGAGATCAGTGTCCGGATCCCACAGGAAGTACTCCTGCTCGAAGCCGAACCAGAAATCGTTGTCGTCATCCTCGATCGTCGCCCGGCCGTTCGATTCGTGCGCGGTCCCGTCGGCGTTCAGCACTTCGGCCATCACCAGAAACGCGTTGAGCCGCCCCGGGTCGGGGAAGATCGCGACGGGCTTCAGCAAACAATCCGACGAGCCACCGGGGGCTTGCTGTGTCGAGCTTCCGTCGAACGCCCACATGGGGCAGTCCTCGAGGCTACCGCTGAAGTCAGCCAGAACTTTGGTTTTGCCACGCAGGCTCTGAGTCGGATGATTCCCGTCCAACCAGATGTACTCCAGTTTCGATTTTGCCATGGTCCTGTGGGGTTATGGGGTAAAAAGATTCCTTGAGTGTCTATTTCACGAACAGCATTTCCTGATAGGTCGGGAGCGGCCACAGATCAGACGGAATCATGCGTTCCAACATGTCGCAGATTACGCGCACAGCGTCTATCGCGGGGACCACGCTGTCGCGCACATGCAGCGCCTTGGAGCGAACTTCGTCGCCCCCCAGCTCGGCGTTTCGCTTGTCCAGCTTTGCGAGCTTCTTGGTGAGTTCGTCGATGGTCTCGGAAAGCTTCTTTGCCTCGCCCGCGAGCCCGTCCATGGTCGTGCCCAGCTCCGATATCCCCGCGAGCGCCCTCGTCAGCGTATTTAGGTAGCGCACTGCCGCAGGAAGAATGATCGTCCGTGCCATTTGTGCGGCGGTCTCACCCTCAATGTTCACGGATATGAAGTACTGCTCGACCTTCACCTCGACTCGGGACTCCAACTCATCGTTCGAAAGCACGTGGTAGTTGTCGAAGAGAGCGAGGTTCTTGCGATTGGTGAGCGTCGGCAGCGCGTCCATCGTGGTGCGCATGTTGAGCAACCCGCGCCGTTCCGCCTCCTCTTCCCACTCTTTCGAGTAGCCATCTCCGTTGAAGATGATGCGCTTGAACTGAGGGATCTCTTTGCCGAGAAGCGCGCGCAGTGCGTCGTCGAGGCTCGCGCCCCGCTCGGTGGCCGCCGCAAGCTCATCCGCCATCTCGCTCACGGACTCCGCAACGATCGTGTTGAGCACCATGCCCGGCGTCGACACACTCTGAGAAGCGCCCAAAGCCCGGAACTCGAACTTGTTGCCCGTGAACGCAAAGGGCGAAGTACGATTTCGGTCACCGAAGTGCTTCGGGAGCGTGGGCAGGCGCTTCGCGCCCAAGCCCAACAGTCCAGCGTGCGCCACGCCCGTCGCGGTTCCCGTACTTTCGATCTGCTCCAGGATGTCCGTGAGCTGGTCTCCCAGGAACACGGAGATGACGGAGGGAGGCGCCTCGTTCGCGCCCAACCGATGGTCGTTTCCCGCGTAGGCAACTGATGCGCGCAGCGCATCCTGGTGACGGTCGACCGCTCTCAGCACCGCCGAGCAGAAGAAGAGAAACACTTCGTTGTCGTGCGGCGTGTCTCCAGGGTCGAGCAGATTGCGGTCGCTGGTGCCGAACGACCAGTTCAGATGCTTTCCGCTTCCGTTTACGCCGGCGAACGGCTTCTCGTGAAGCAGGCATACGAGCCCGTGGTGCGGAGCTGTACGGCGCAGAGCCAGCATCAGCAACTGCTGATGATCCGCGGCGACGTTCATGTGCTCGTGCACGCAGGTCATCTCGTACTGTCCGGGCGCGACTTCGTTGTGGCGCGTCTTGATCGGTACCCCCAACCGGAACATCGCCAGCTCGACTTCGTTCATGTATGCGAGCACACGTTCTGGGATCGAGCCGAAGTAGTGATCGTCCAGCTCCTGGCCACGTGCGGGCTTGGCTCCAAAAAGCGTTCGGCCACACGTGCGCAGGTCGGGTCTCTTGTAGTAGAACTCCTCGTCGATAAGGAAGAACTCCTGCTCGGATCCGATCGCCGGCACAACCCGGCTGGTCTCGATGCCGAACAAGGCGAGCGCCTTACGCGCGGCCTCATCCAACGCGTCGATGGAGCGTAGCAGAGGGACCTTCTTGTCGAGACTGTGACCCTTCCAGGAGCTGAAGGCCGTGGGGATCGACAGGAAGCAGCCGGTGGCACTCTCGACCAAGAACGCGGGCGACGTGGGATCCCACCCCGTGTAACCACGCGCCTCGAAGGTCGCGCGCAACCCGCCCGACGGAAACGAAGACGCGTCCGGCTCGCCCTGAACGAGCTCCTTGCCGGTGAAGTGGTCGATCGCCTGCCCTTCCGCGTCGAACGTCATGAAGGAGTCGTGCTTCTCCGCCGTCTGACCCGTCAGCGGCTGAAACCAGTGCGTGTAGTGCGTAGCTCCGCGCGCCATGGCCCAGTCCTTCATGGCCACCGCGACCGCGTCAGCGACCAACGGCTCGAGCGGAGAGCCGTTCTCGACAGTGTCCATCAGCTTCGCGAAGACACTGTTGGACAGGCTCTGCTGCATCTGCGAGACCCCGAACACGTTCTCGCCGAAGACGTTCGTCAGGTCGAAGTGCGCAGGAGTGCCGCCAGGCGTCGCGCGCGCCGATGCGGCGGCCGAGGCGTCATCCAAGCGGAATCTGGGTCGTGTCATTTTCGTGCGTGGTGGTCCCCAAGGCGCGCCGAGCAAGCTACGGTGCCTGTTCACCGCCGCAGCAGAATGGAAGAATCTATGCGACAAACGGTCCACGTGCACTCGATATTAACATGATTGTGATTAACTTAATTATTATCTTGTTCATAGAGGGTATGCAGGTCGATGTACGGTGCGATCCCATTAGCGGACGTTCAGCACGAAGATGCGGGGCTCAGCCACGTCTTGCGTGGGCCGGGCCCCTACCTGGTTGCGGCCTTCGGACGGCCGTTTTCTGCCGCTAGCGCACGGATTCTCGACGCTCTCACCGCCGACGAAACGAGCTGCGGCATCAACTCCTCAGCCCCGATCTACCTGAAAGGGGGCCATGCGCCCGCTCGGGTGCTGCGCCAAGGACTAGCCGCCGAACTATCTCGTCGAGATCGGCCCGTCGACTCGGATGTGGAGTGGTCCACGCTCTTGCGCGTAGCCGCGAGCGTACCGGCACTCGCGGTCGTCTTGCACGACGCTCACCTGATCGCCGAAGCCGACCGGCGCTTCGTGCGAGACCTCGCGCAGGCTTGGCGCTCGACGCTGTCCGAAGGTGGGGTGCCGCGATGGGTCCTCGTCTCGGACGACCGTCGCTTCCTCGCGGACCTATTTGGTACCGACTCTCCCTTTCACGACCCGCTGGCCGCGCTGACCGACCGCGGCGCCGAGACCGCGCAGGCGGCTGAGCTCGGAGCGCTGACATATGAGTCGCTCGCCCGAGCATGTCCTGAGTGGTCTGCCCAGGACGTGATCCGCGGCTACGCGATCTTCGGCGGCCTGCCGGAAGTTCTGGGAATGCTGCAAAGCAAGCGCAGCTTGGCGAGCAACGTGTCACGCGTGCTCCTGGGCCCCTCTGGTCCCCTGCTGGACGCACTCCCCGCTGCAATCTCCGCACGATTCCAGAAGACGGCTCGGTATGGAGCTCTGCTCTCGGCACTAGCCTCAGGGGCCGAGACCTGGCAAGAAGTCGCCGGCGCCGAGCCGGAGTTCGGCTCCGGGAGCGCGCTGGGTGCCTACATGAAGCGATTGCAAGAACGGGGGCTGGTGGACGTGCACGACTCGCTCGACGCCCCAGCCGGCGCGCGGCGGAAACGGTACTCGCTGTCCGATCCGTTCCACGCATTCTGGTTCCGGTTCGTCGCGCCGCTAGCGGACCGAATCGGCGCCGGCCAAATGCAGCCGATGGACGCCTGGAATAGGCACATCGCACCCGGCCTAGACCCTTATGTGAGCAGCCAGCTCCCCCGCATGGCTCGACAATACCTCGAGCGGCGAGGCGCCGACCGCCTGGGCTCGGGAGCGCGCGTGGTCGGAGGGCTCTGGGGCGCGGGCTACGACTTCGACCCAGTGGCGACGCTGAACGACGGAAGCGTCGTCTACGCCCACTGCACCTGGCAGGCCAGCCGCGTCGGGGAGGAAGCACTTCTCCGTGCGCGAGCCGAAGTGCGTGAGACCCGGTACGGATTCGGAAGGGAGCGTCGAGCGATCATGCTCTTCATGAAGCAACCCCCCACGCCAGACCTCGAGCACATGACCCTGAGGGATCCCAATGTCGAGTGGATCGATGCTGAGCGCCTCGTAGCGGGCGCACGCGAGTCGCCACATCTTGCTCGCTCGAGCGAGTCCGCTCGTTGACCCCAGGGTTCGAGGTTCCGATGAGCAACGAGGAGTTGGCCGCGCTGATCCAGCGCGCCCAAGAGCATGGATTTTCTCGCCGCCAGCTGCTCAAGCTGTTCGCCGCGGGAGGCGTCGGAGCTCTGCTCGCCGCGTGCGAGCGCCCGCCGGGCCCGGGTGCCGCCACTCTGTCGGTCGAGTTGCCGTGGGTGAAGGACCCCGGACCGTTCGTGCAGCACCCCACGAATCTGGAGACGCGCCTCGAGCTCCTAGACGGAGTCATCACACCGAACGAGCTGTTCTTCGTCCGGAACCACGCCCCGACGCCACGTCTGAACGCATCGCAGTACGTCGTGCGCATCACCGGCGATGCGGTCGAACGGGAGGTCGAGCTCACGCTCGCCGAGCTGGAGAGACTTCCGTCGGAGTCGGTCGTCGCCTACCTGGAGTGCGCCGGAAACTGGCGGGGTTTTTGGCTCACGGAGACCGGCCGCGTAGCGAGTGGCGGTCAGTGGGCTCGGGGCGGGGTCGGCTGCGCGGAGTGGTCGGGCCCGACCCTCGCCTCGGTACTCGCACTCGCGGGTGTGCGTGACACGGCGGTCGATGTCGACGTGATCGGCCTGGATGACGGCGCATTCAGTCGTGCGATGCCCATCGACCGCGCCCTCGACCCGACGACGCTGGTCGCGACAAGGATGAACGGCGAGCCACTTCCCGCCGATCACGGATACCCCGCACGCACCGTGGTTCCGGGCTGGGTCGGCAGCACGAGCGTGAAGTGGATCGGTGAGATCCGCGTGACTTCCGAGAAAGTGTGGTCCAAGAACAACACGACGTCCTACGTGCTCATCGGAGACGATTGGCCCGCGGCCGAGTACGCACCAGCCGATGGAGGCCCCATCACGACCGGGGTGGTCAAGAGCGCCTTGGCTTTGCCGCGACCGGCTCGACTCGACACGGGGTCGCACACGCTCTTTGGATTCGCCTATTCGCCGCAGGGGCCCGTGATCCGCGTGCAGTGGAGCGCGGACGGCGGCGGCTCTTGGCAAGAAGCGCGCATCCTCGACCCCGTGCTCCCCCACGCTTGGCAGCGCTTCGCGTTCGAGTGGGACGCCCAGCAGGGTAGACACACGCTGCTGACCCGGGCAACCGATACCGGCGGCAACGTGCAGCCGGAGGAGGCGCGGTTCAACGAAAAGGGGTATCTGCTGAACATCGTGCTTCCCCACGAGGTCGTGGTCTCCTGATCCAAGGGCGGTTCGGCGGTCTCAGGTGGCCCTGGGTGGCTGGTGGAGCCTTAATGGCGGCGGGACTCGGGGCGTTCGTGATGTTCATGCCCGGCCGGGACGATACGGCCGACTCCGAGCTCGTGTACCAGGCCCGTTGTGCTTATTGCCACGACTTGGACGGGACGATCGGTGTGAAGCTCGACGAGCGGGTGATCCGCTCCTACGGCTCTGCCCGTCGTCTCTTCAACTACCTGAGAATCGCGATGCCGTACGATGCCCCGCGCACGATGACGGACTCAGACATCTGGCTGACCACAGGATACCTGCTCAGGTCGCGCGGCATCGTGCCTCCGGGAACTCGCGTGCACGAAGGCACCGCCGATGAGATCACGTTCCAGCCGTGGTCGCCGGGCGACTGACTCCGAGCGCCTCGTACGCTACCCGGTGGGCGCCTCAGGCCGCACGGCTACGCTGGGCGGCTAACGCTCGGCGGCCAACGCTGCGCCGCTAACGCCCGGCGAAGTTGAAGTCGGCGGGCCCGCGCCGCCGAACCAGGATCACGACCTCGTTGCCCGGCGGCACGTCCCAGGAGTGATTCATCCGGGCCGGAATCACGATGTAGCTCCCGGGAGAGAGCGAGTGGCTGTTCTCACCGAGCACGATCGTCACCGCGCCGCTCAGGACCGCGACGTACTCGGCATGGGTGTGCCAATGAAGATCGAAGTGCGATCCAGCGGGGAATCTGGCGAAGTACGTCGGGCCGCCATTCTCGGGATCGATACCGAGTGGCGCCGACTGGACCCCCTGTGGGAACCCGTCCCGCGTGCCTGGCTGACCCCAATCTGCGTCTTCGAAGTTGACTACGAGCGCCTGCTCCTGTTGCTGCTCGGACGCTTGCGATCGAACCTCACTCGGCAAGACCGTCAGGGAGAGCGCACCCCAGAGCGTGGCGCAGCACATCCGTTTCACAACGTGGTTCGGATTCATGTCACTTCCTTTGCGGTGACGTCAATGCATCCGTATTGACGCTAATACCTATGCTGACAGCCGCCTCGGGCGTGTTCGAAGGGCCTCACTCGACCACATCGACCCGCACGTAGCCGTTGGTCCAGCAACAGTGAAATTCGAATCCGTAGGTGGGATTCCGCCTCGATTCCAGATCGTTGATGGCCTGAAGGCGGACGATGTAGCTACCCGGTTGGCTGAAGATCGCGAGGGTCGTCGCCAGTCCCTCGGCTACGTCCAGCCGCATCTCGGGCTCGTTGAACACGACCTCGGCGGGACCCTGATGTTTGGTCCACTGCAGCCAGGTCCCAGGCTCCGCGTGTAGAATCCACGCGTTCAGCGGGAGAGGCTCATTCGCCCGCACGGTGAGAGGGCCCAGCCATACGCCCCTGCGCCCCTGCGCCGCCGGCGCATCCTCCTCGAGTCTCAGAAACGGTGCGATCGCGCCGCGGCCCGACGACGTCGGCTCCTCCAGGATGTACTCAGGGCGAAGAGCACCCGGCACCGCCAACTCGTCTCCCTGGCTCGTGAGCGTCCAGGTGATGTCCCCGCTGCCGAAGTCGTCCGGCACGGTCACAGAGAAGACGCACCAGTGGTGTCGGTACTTGGAGGTGAGCGACGGATCCGGGACGGGATCGAAGTGGGTGGGTTGCAAACCGTCATACTCGGACGGCTCGATACGATTCTGTGGCCCGAGAGGAATGTCGAGCGACTGCTCGGTGTTCAGATTGAAATAGCCGAAGCACAGCGTGTAGCTGCCGTCGGAGTTCTCGAACCAGCCGTCGAAGACGGGGATCACATTCTGGCCGCTGGGGCGCAGCGGATCCTGGCTCAGCGGGCTCTGGCCACGCCTAGCCTGCGCAGCCAGCGGAGAGTACGCCGCCAGACCCACGACGCAGCCCGCGAAGAAGAGAGGTCCCGCAAGGCGCGGACGCTTCACCGCCATTGTCTGTCAGCGGTCGTCGCGTGCCGCCATCCGGTTCCGCTCAGCGGATAGCCTCTTGAACTGCTCCTCGGTGAGATAGGTCATGCCCAGCCAGACATGAGACATCTCATCGACGCCGCGTTGGCCGAATACGACCCATTGCCGCGGATCGGGGTTGACCGGGTTGTCCGCCGTGTTGTCCCAGAGCGTCGTGATGAGCAGAACGGTGCCCGTGGGCAGCAGTGGCGCCTTGTCGTCTTCGAATTCGTACGAGATCTGCCAGAAGTGGTTGTACTTGTCGACCTTGGCCAGCATTTCCCGCCGACCATCCGGATAGATCGCCTCAACCGACTGCTCTCTTCCCCGCATGTGCATGTGAGGGCGGAAGCTCTGGATGAGCGCGGGCCGCTTCAGAACGTGCGTGCCCTGCTGCACTTTGATCGAATGTGGAGGAATGGCGATGTCCCCGGCCCAGGGCATGTCGCCACCCCGGTCGGCGGTGAAGCGCTGCTCCCCGATGGTCTCGTACTCTGGCACATAACCCTTCGGATGCAGCCACACCGCGGCCGTACTGCGCTCGTCCACCACTTCCTCATCGATCGGGAAGTAGTGCAGGTTCCAGTTCAGTGAGCCCGAGGGCTGGATCAGCATCCCGGTGTTGTCCGGAAAGAGATCACCGCCCTTGCCGATACCTTGCCGGCCCAGCGGCCGAGATACTCGTCGTCCCTCCTGCTGCCAGCCGAGCGTGACGTGCCCGTGGTGTAGGACTCTCACGCCCAGCGGGTAAGAGCCCTTCAGCTCCGTCGCCTTCACATAGCGCGGTTCGTCGATGACGCCCTCGAACGGCGTGGTCTGGACCCACCACTGGTCCTGATCATTGGCCGGGACGGTCAAGGGTGGAGCCTCGATCACGAAGTCGGGCGGACCGAGCTCCTTGGCTAGCTGCCACTCGCTACCGTCAGGTAGCTCCGGCAAGCTCGGCAGCTTTGCAGGATCACCTTCGGGTGCACCCGCGTCGACCCAACGCACGATGGCATTGATCTCGGAATCGGACAGGGAGATATCGTTCTTGTACGCCTGAATCCCGATGGTCTGGTCCAGGTGCCAAGGGGGCATCGCCCGCGATTGTACCTTTCGCTTGATGCGTGGCGCCCACCGCCGTGCGTCGTCGTAGCTCAGCAGAGGCATCGGCCCGATGCCATTCGGCTGATGGCAGGTAGCGCAACTCTCGTAGAGAATGGGAGCGACGTGCTCGGCGAACGTCGGGCTCGCTTCCGGCGGTGTCTGCGCTTCCACAGCCGATGCGTTCCAGGAGCCGAGCAAGAAAAGCAGCATCAGAGCGCCCACCGCTAGACCCCGCGATGCCCGAACTGGGATTCGGCTCTTCATGATCACTTGCTCCTGACTCTGGTGGGAAGATGCGTTCGCTTCAACCTGTGAGCGGTATCGCCCCTGCGCAACGAAATGTCGAGTTGGCCCCTACCCGCCTGCACCGCCCGACGCGCCGGGGGGCGGCCCTGCCCGGCGCTCGTACTGCAGGTCGAACTCGACGCTCTGCACGCCGGGAATCGCTCGCACGACGGCGCCGAGGCTCTGCTGAACCGTCCCGAAGCCGCCGGGAGTGCGGCGACCCCCGCACTCTTCGCAGACGACCGAGCCGGTCACGGTCACGACCCCATCGATGACCACGACGGTGATCGCGTCAGCCGGTACGTCCGATGCACGCGCGATGGCCGCCTCCACCCTCTCCTGCAACACGTCGTCCGGCGGAATCTCGGGGCCGTCGGAGGCACACCCGCCTAGTGCGGTCGCGGCAAGCAAGCAGAACGCGAGCGACAGATGGACTCCGGCCCCGCTTCTGACCGCGCGACGAGCCGAGGCCGGATACTCCACGCGCCCTCCGCGACGCCGGAACGCGTCGATGCGCGCCTCGACCGCCCCCCGGAATGCTCCGGCTACGAGCCAGTCGCGGTCGAGCACATGAAGCACGTCTGCGCTCGCCAACTCCTCATCCAACTCCCTCAGGAGGTCGTCGGTCGTGGGCGTCACCGTCTCCAGGGGTGGCTCACCCTCCCACGACTCCGGGTCTCCGGAGCCGCCACTGGCGCGAAGCGCGCCCGACTTCGCGTCCGTGTGGCGCATGTAGAGACGCTCGCACGACAGCTCGAGCACGCGTTCTTGGCCGCGGGTCTTAAGCAGGAGAAAGTCTCGTCTATTCATCTCAATGTCCGCCCTAGGCGGAGGTGGCGAGCGTCAGGACCGTTCGCTCCACCACGCTGCGGGCGAGAGGGATCTTGTATGCGTTCTTGGACATCGCCCTCGCGCCTGCAACGGCCGCGGCTCCCACCGCCCGAGCGAGCTCCGGTGTGACACGGTTGCCCGCCAGCAGCGCTTCCGCCTCCGGGACTCGCCAGGGGATCGGGGCTACGCCGCCCAGCACGATCCTCGCGCTGCGAACGACCCCGCCGTCCATGTCCAACACAACCGCTGCGCTCGCCAGCGCGTGCGTCCACGCCTCGCGATCCATCTCCTTGTGAAACGCGCTGCGCATTCCGGAGCCCGGCGCAGGCAACTCGACGGACGCGAGCACCTCGTCGTCCGCGAGCACGTTCTCATGCTCCGCGTCTTGGCGGGGGAGCACGAAGAAGTCAGCTGCGGAAAGCGTGCGTTCGCCTTCGGGACCCACGACCCGGAAGCTCGCGTCGAGCGCGACGAGCGCCGGCGCGACGTCTGAAGGATTAACGATGTAGCTCGGGCCTCCACCGAAGATCGCGTGCAGCTGGTTCTCGCCCCGCACGGAGTAACAAACGCTGCCGCCCGCCTTGTAGCACTGAAAACCATTGCGGAAATACCAGCACCACGGCCGCTGACACACGTTTCCCGCCAGCGTGCCGGCCTTGCGGATCTGGGGGCTCGCGACACTCTCGGCCGCCTCGGCCAACACCCTGAACCGGTCACGGACGAGCGCATTTTGGCTGAGCGCATCGAGCGTGATCATGCCGCCAATGGTCGCGCCTCCCTGCGCCGACGGCGTCACTTGATCGAGCCCGCCGACCGTCTTGAGGTTCACGAGCACATCCGGGAGCTCGGATCCAGGCCTGTTCACGACCCTGTCCTTCATGAGCTGCAGGAGGTCGGTGCCTCCCCCGACGAAAGACACCGACTGGCCGCCCTGAAGCGACTGCTGCGCTAGCGTTACGGCCTCTTCTACGCTCCGGGCATTCTGGTTGGCGAAGGCTTTCATGAGAGTGCCTCCAGGATTCTCTGCCGCGTGATGGGCAGGTCCTTCATGCGCACCCCGATCGCGTTGTAGATCGCGTTGGCCACCGCGGCCGGACCGAGGATGATGCCCGCCTCGCCCACGGTCTTGGCGCCGTAGGGCCCGAAGCCGTCGTCGGTCTCGATGAACTCGACCTCGATTTCCGGCGCGTCCAGATGCGTCAGGTGCCGCGCCCCGTAGTACCCGGCGTTGAGCGGGTGCCCGTTCCGGGGGTCGTACAGGAGATCCTCGTGCAGCGCCTGGCCAACGCCCTGCAGCGCCGCGCCCCGGATCTGGTCCCTGGCGGGCAGCGGATTGAGGATGCGGCCGGACTCGTGCACAGCCACGTATTTAGTAATGCGCACGTGACCGCTCTGTACGTTGGCTTCCACCTCCACGAAGTGTGCGCCGAAGCACATGCGCCGCGCTCCCTGCGTGCTCGGCGTGGGCGTCGCCGATGCGATCAAGACCTCGCCGCGGCGCGGCATGCCGGACTCGGCGATCTGAGCTTTGAGGTCCTTGGCGGCCTGCACCACCGCGTAGCCCGTCTGCGTCGTGGTCCGGCTCCCGGACTCACCCACCGAATACGGGCAGCGATCGGTATCGCCCCAAACGACTTCCACCTCGGACAAGGGAACGCCGAGTTCTTCGGCGGCGATGAGGGCCATCGTCGTCTTCGCCCCTGGACCGATGTCCGTGACACCGACGAACAGCGTGTACTGCTCTTGGGAGTCCACACGCACGATTGCGCTGCTCGGGCCGACGCCCGAGCGGAACATCATGAACGAGAATCCGGCACCACGCTTGATGGGTCCCGCATCCGAGCCGGGCTCGACGCGCCGGCGGCTCTGCCAGTCGAAAAGCTCCACACCCCGGTCTATGCAGTCTTCCAGCATGTAGTTGGTGAAGCGCACGTCTTCGGTGGGCCGCAGCATGTTCTTCTTCGCGAAATCCACCGGGTCCATGCCAATCTCGTAGGCGATATCATCCATCATGGACTGGATCGAGAAGTAGCCCTGCGGGTCCGACGGCGCCCGGAAATTTCCGGATACCATGCGGTTGGTATGCACGGGGTAGATCACACGCTCGCTGTTGGGGCACGCGTAGGCCTCGATCCCGCTGATACCCCCCGAACGCCTCAAGTACGGGCCCATCCCGCTGTAGCCGGTCTGCTGAATCGCGGTCACGGTTCCGTCCTGCTGGACGCCCACCTTGAAGTCCTGAACGGTGTGCCAACGTCCGTGCGTGCCCAGCCAGTCGTCCTTGCGGGTCAGCTCCAGCAACACAGGAGCGTCCGCCTCCTTCGCCAAGGCCGCCGCGATCAGGTCGAAGTAATAGCTGCCGTTCTTGTCGCCGAAACCGCCGCCCATGTACTTGCAGACGATCTGGACCTGGTGGTCTTCGAGACCCAGGTCCCGCGCGTTGTCATGGCGGCAGTTGGAGATGCCCTGGGTCGGCGTGTGAATCGTGACCTTGTCCCCGTGCCACTCGGCCAGAGCCGAGCGGGGCTCCATTTGGGCGTCCTGAACGAAGGCCGTCGTATATCGATCCTCGAACACGCGATCCGCTGCCCGGAACCCCGCAGCGATGTCGCCCACGCTCCGTGTCATCGGTCTGGCTTCGTTGCGAAAGTCCAAGCCGAGATTGCCCTCGGGCCAGATCTTGGGAGCCCCAGCCTCCAGTGCTTCTTCCAGATCGATCACGAATGGCAGCTCCTCCCAATCGATGTCGATGAGCGCCAACGCTTCTTCGGCCACGTGGCGATCGACCGCGGCTACCGCGGCCACCGGCTGGCCGACGTAGCGCACCGGGTTGTCGAACATGTAGCGGATGTGCTCGGTGATGTCCTTGGCAGCATCGCTGTACTGCCTGCCCCCGGCGATCGAGCCCGAGCTGTAGATGTACTGGTGCGTCTCGTGAGTCACGACGGCGCGCACGCCCGCAAGCGACTCGGCTCTGGAGACGTCGATGCTACGGATGCGCGCGTGAGGATGCGGACTCCGCAAGACACGCGCATACAGCATGCCGGGGACTCGGACGTCGCTCGTATACGTGGCCTTTCCGGTGACGCGCTCATACGCGTCGATGCGCGGCACGTTGTGCCCGACCGTGTTCAGGGGACCGATGGATCCCTGCGCTTCCTGCGCGGTCATGGCGCGCCTCCGGTCCGTGCGGTGACCAGAACGGCTTCCACGATCGCGTTGTAGTTCGAGCAGCGACAGAGATTGCCGACCAACGCTTCGCGTACCTCTTGTGCGTTCGGACTAGCGTTCCGCTCGAGCAGCGCAGTGGCGGCCATGAGTTGGCCGGGTGTGCAGAAGCCACACTGTGCCGCGTCGTGATCGATGAACGCCTGTTGCAACGGTGTCAGCTCATCGTCCTGCTCGAGGCCCTCTACGGTCTCGATGGCTCGTCCGTCCATCCAAACGGCGAGCGTGCTGCAGGAGTAAGTCGGCTCTCCGTCCACCAGCACCGTGCAAGCGCCGCACTCGCCGCGGTTGCAGCCGATCTTCGAGCCCGTGAGCTCGAGCTGATCGCGTAGCACTTCGTTGAGCGTCCAGCGATCCTCGACCTCGATGCGGTGTTCGGTGCCGTTGACGGTGAGACGAATCCGCGTGCGAGGGGCGGTGCCCGCCGCCTGCAGGGTAGCCGCCTCTTCCGAGGATTCCGCGCCCGCGAACTTGGGCGCCGCACCCGCGACGACCAATGCGGCTCCCGTGCCCTCGAGGAAGTCGCGCCTAGTGAGACCACGGCCCTTTTCAGTCTTCCCGTCCATATCCTCAATCTCCTGAAGGCAGGGTGAGAGGATGCGCATGCGAGGCTTCGAACGCCAGGGAGCACAGGGGCCTCGACGCGCCCCGCATGATGCAAGATCTCTTCCCCCCCCTGCTCGCCTCGGCTACACTCGCAGCCCCAACGGAGGTGGATCATGAAGTGCACCCGCGCGCTCTTGTCGCTAGCGCTCGTCTTGGCCTTCGCCGGGCCCGTAGCGGGTCAGGCCGTCCCGCTCGATCTCCAGCAGGTCCTACCGGGCCCGGTGACGGTCAGCGAAGCCGACGACGAGGTCACGGTCACCTGGCCCGACGAGTCGGGGCGGGACTGGCACGCCACCTTCTCGCTCGATCCGAGCCGGCCACTGATCCGATCGATCACAGCGGGCGAGCAGGTCGTGATCCAGGACGCGCGCCCCTTCTATGAGAGCGAGACCGGGGTCAGAACGGGCGGGTGGAACGCGTTCTTCGACTACCCGCCGCGCCACCCCGATGGCACGCGTCACAGCAAGGGCGTCTTCCGTCTTCGCTCGGCGACCGTACGCACGATCGGCGATCGCGTGGAGTTGCTCTTCGACGGCCTGAGCATGGGTGTGTTCGAGGGGGCGATCGCCTACACGTTCTTTCCCGGCAGCCGACTCATCCAACAGGAAGCCGTCGTCACGACGGACGAAAACGACGTCGCGTACTACTACGACGCCGGTTGGGAGATGGGGGCGCGGGCAGACCGGAAGGTGGGCGGCAACATGACGACGACGATCGCCTACTACGACACGACCGGAGAAATAGAGCACGTCGTGTCGACCGGCTTCGACCCGGAGCGAATACCAGCCGAGGTCCGCTACCGCACCCTCGCGGCCGCCACGAGCGGCGGAAGCGTCGCCGTATTTCCCGCGCCGCATCAGTACTTCTTTCCGCGCGACTTCACGTCGAACATCGGCTACCTCTGGCACCGCTCCTGGCGCGGCAGGGTGTCACTCGGCATTCGCCAGATCCGCGATACCAACTGGCAGTTCTACCCCTGGATGAACGCTCCGCCGGGTCAGACGCAACGCATGTCCGTGTTCTTCCTACTCTCGGACGGGGCGCCGGACTCGGCATTGCACGATGTGCTGCGCTACACGAACCGGGACCGCTTCCGTGCGCTCGAAGGGTACAAGACGCTCAGCACGCACTGGCATCTCGCGTATACGATGCAGGCGATGGAACACGGAGTTGACTGGACGCCACCGTTTAAGCCTGTGCTGAAAGCGATGGGCGTCGACGCCTCCGTCATCATGGACTTCCACGGCGATGGGCATCCACGGGATCTCACCGAGCTGCGACTGGAGGAGCTGGACGCCTACTTCAACGCCTTGCGAGCGCAGTCGGACGAGGATTTCCTGCTCATTCCAGCCGAGGAGGCCAACGTGCACTTCGGCGGCCACTGGGTGCTCATGTTCCCCAAGCCTGTGTACTGGTTCATGAATCGGCCTCCGGGAGGCGCGTTTGAGACGACCCATCCCGAGTACGGCCAGGTCTACAGCACCGCCGACGCCACGGAGCTGCTCGAGCTGGTCCGCAGGGAGGGCGGGTTCATGTACCAGACCCATCCGCGAACCAAGGGATCGACCGGCTACCCCGACGCGATCATGCAGACCGATCACTTCCGGGACGCAAGCTACCTCGGCGCGGGCTGGAAGGCGATGCCGTCGGACATGTCCTCGCCTCGGCTGGGAGACCGGGTCTTCGACCTTCTCGACGACCTGAGCAACGAAGGCCTACGCAAAAAGATCATGGGTGAGGTCGACGTATTTCAGTTCGACGACACTCACGAGCTGTACGCGCACATGAACATCAACTACGTGCGCCTGGATGACCTGCCGAGCTTCGACGAGTGGGGAAAAGTACTCGAGCCGCTCGCGTCTGGCGACTTCTTCACCACCACCGGCGAGGTGCTGCTGCCGGGAGTGGACCTGTCGGCGTCGACCGCAGATCGAATCAGCGCGCGAGTGAGCGTGCAGTGGACGCTGCCTCTCCGCTACGCCGAGATCGTTTGGGGAGAGGGCGGCACTACGCATCGAGAGGTGATCCCGCTCACGAAGACTCGGGAGTTCGACGAAGAGACCTTCGAGTGGACGGTCGAGGCCGAGGGCTGGAGCTGGGCGCGCGTGGCCGTGTGGGACGTCGCCACCAATGGGGCCTTCACCAACCCGACGTGGAGAGACTAGGGGGAAAGCATCAAGCGGGTGCCAGCAGGAACAAGAACGCAAGAATCACCAAGAGCATCGCCGAGATTCCTACGAACAGGACCCTTACGGCGACCGGGCTTCCCGCCGCCGCGACGACCTGCTGAGGCTGATACACGACGACGTCGCTGGCCCCATCCAGCGCATCGAGAAGCTCGTCCGCTGAAGCGAAGCGATCCTCGGGAGCCGGTTCGATCATGCGTTCGAGCACCTGCGCGAAGCCCTCCGACACGTTCACGTGGCTTCGGAACTCGAGCTTCATGCTGCGACGTGAGATCTTCGTCGGTTCCTTGTGGGAGAGCACGTACACCAGCGTCATGCCCAGCGCACAGAAGTCCGACTGCGGCTGCGCGCGAGCCTCGTACTGCTCGATGGGCATGTAGCCGTAGGTGCCGACGATCGTCCTTCCGTCCAGCTCACCGCCGCCGACCCGGTTGAGTACCAAGCCGAAGTCCACCAGGTGCACGGTGCCATCGGCGTCGAGAATGACGTTGCTGGGCTTGATGTCTCGATGCACGAGGGGTGGCGAGCGACCATGCAGATAGCGGAGGACCGCCGTAGCCCGACGACAAATGTTCACGGCCTCGTCTTCGGTGAAGTGTCGGCCGTTCCTGACCAGAGCCTCCAGAGTCTCCCCCTGCACGTACTCTTGGACCGTATAGAGCCGGGTGTCGTCCTCGCTCGCCACCGAGAAGTGATCGATGAAGCGAGGGATGCCGGGATGATCGAGATGAGCAAGCACGCGTGCCTCTCGCTTGAAGAGCTCGATCAGCTTGGTGAAGTCATCGGCGTCGAAGGAGTGTGTGCCCCTGTCTCCCCGCACGACTTCGCCGACCGATAGCTCCTTCACGACGCAGCGGGCCCCCAATTCGGAATCCTGGGCCAGGTACGTCGTGGAAGCGCTACCTCCACCGAGCGGGTCCTGCAGCTCGTAGCGGTCTTTTAGCACGCGTCGATGCATCCGCCTGTCCTCCTGCCAGCTCCGTAGGCCAGCGGTCGAAGTTGCCGAGGAGTGTACGGTTCAGCAATCGTGATCCGTCGCGTGGGGTCGATTTGCCGCCCGCCACTCCGGCGACGCATCTTGTCGTCCATGTTCGATCCCTTACCCGCCTCAGGGGGGCCCTCGAGGGCCTCTCGACCGCCGCAAACCGCAACGCTCGCCCGAAAGCTCATCGCCGCCGCCGTTGTTTCAGCCGCGGTGATGGGAACGCCGGGGCACGCCGCCGCGCAGATCCAGCTCGATGTCATGACGTTCAACATTCGAACGTCGAATATCCCCGATGGAGACAACGCCTGGCAGTATCGGAAAGAGCTGGTGGCGGAGACCATCCGTCGATTCGCGCCCCACGTTGTCGGCATGCAGGAGGCCGTCAGCGAGCAGATCGAGTTTCTGACGGCTGAGTTGCCGGACTATCGCTGGCTGGGAATCGATCGCCGGCTCAACGGTGGACAGGGGCTCAGCGAGCACACACCCATCTTCTACCGGCACGACGAGCTGGCACCGATAGAGTCGGGCAATTTCTGGCTCACTGACACGCCCGATCAGCCGCCGGCGCCCCAACCGCCGCCGTCGAATGGCGCCCGGCGGCGGCGAGGCGGTGGTCGCATCGTCACCTGGGCGAGGTTTCATCACTTGGCGACGGGGCGAGCGGTGCACGTCTTCAACACCCATCTCTCCCTGAGGCGAGGGCAGGGGCAGATCGATTCGGTCGAGTTGATCCTGGAGCGGGTGGGTGCCTTGCCGGCAGGTGCCGCCGTCATCGTCATGGGCGACTTCAACAACGTCGCGGAGCATAGCGAGTTGTGGCGGAACGCTACCGGCCAGGGACTACGCGACGCCTGGCTCGTGGCCGACGAGCGGCGGGGTCCGGCACTGACCCTTAGCGACTTCGGTGCCCCGGACGAGGGGCGCATCGAGCGGGTCGACTGGATCTTGGTCGGAGGTCCGATTGGAGTCCGGTCGGTCGAGACGGTCCTGTACAATGACCGAGGCCGCTATCCGTCCGATCACTACCCCGTGGCGGCGCGTCTCGAGGTCCGTTAGGGGTCGTCGTTCGAGAGATCAGCCTTGATGAGTGCCAACACAGCGAAGCCAGTGGCCGAGTCGGCCATGAATCGGCCCC
Organism: Gemmatimonadota bacterium; assembly: GCA_015664885.1. Lineage (GTDB taxonomy): Bacteria > Gemmatimonadota > Gemmatimonadetes > Longimicrobiales > Gaopeijiaceae > UBA1138. Next base: position 18,245 of record DQPL01000118.1, on the reverse strand, counting down.
GGTCGGATTCCGGATCCCTTTCTCTGTTGAGCGAGGACGCGGGCCAACCGCCGCTTGTCGGGTCCTGGTTTTGAACTAGCCAGGCAAGCGCCGCCTTCATGTTTTCCTGACCGGCCGATACGCCTGCCTGTTGCAGAACAAAGGCGATCAGCCCCGTCGCATATCCATCGCTTCCGGGACCAGGAGAGAACCCATCCTGCCCTCGCCACGGCCTGAGGGAAGTGAGGCTCCAGCCCCCGTCGCTCGTTTGCAGGCTCATGACGTCGCGGATGATGGCCTGCTGTTCCGCTGAAGTGAGTAATCCTGGCAGTTCGGACGAGGCCCAAAGGAGCATGACCCGGTCGTACGGCGGACGACTCTCGTGCCCCTCCCGGAGGTACATGCGAAGCAACGCCAGTGGCTCCTGGATCTCGGTCGAGGCGGCGTAGTCGTCGGGCGCGACTCCGACTGCGACGGCCGCGAGAGCGGCTCCGAAGTAGGCCGCGCCTTCCGACTCCCAGGGTGCCAGGTCGAAGTACAGCCAGGCCCAAGCACCGGCCCCCTCGCCTCGGGTGAACTGAAGCTTCCACAGATTCTCGAACGCCTTTCGTGTGCCGTCGCTCAGGTGTCCGTCATGCGCATCCTGGCTGGCCAGGGTGATCGCGTTCAGAATGGCTTCGGTCCCCCTCGACTCGCTTGTCTTGGGAAGGCCAACGGTCTGATCCGGGTAGAACGGCTCCACTTCGTTCCACATCTCGACCCGCTTTTTGATTCCCTCCAACAGGTGCGCCTCGGGAATCGCCGGACCGGTTTCCCCCAACGCCGCGCGTAGCGCCGGGCGAGCCAACGCGTACGGGAGCGTGGTATGGCAAGAGACACAAGTCGTGCCGTGGTCGCGGGCTGCGCCCGGCCAGCTCAGCCACCAGTCTTGTCGTTCGTCAAGGTATTGGGCGGCTGCCGCCCGATCCCATTCAGCGGACACAGCGGGCGTGGGCGACACCCCGTCGCTCGTGCCGAGTCGCCGAAGAATCGCCGCGACCTCGGGGCGTGTGCCCCTGAGCCCGTTCGTGCCTTGTATCGTCTGAGGAGTCTCGGCCAATTCCAGCGCGGTTTGGCCGCGTTCGTTCTCGGCGTTGATGTCGGCGCCCTGCGCGGCCAAAAACTCCACCACCGAAGGGAAGTTCTTGCGCACAGCATCGTGCAGCGCGGTGTTGCCCCTGCGGTCGGCGGCGTTGACGTCGACGCCGAGGTCGAGAACGATGCCGGCCAGCTCGAGCGTCATGCGCTCCTCTGCCTCGAGATCCGGGAGCGAATTCCCGATGCGGTCGCGTCGGCCCTCCAGGGACGAGCCCGGCATGCCCATGGCCGCCTGCAGCGTCGATGCCCTGTTTCGGGATACCACAAAAGGGTCCGCTCCGTGCTGCGCGAGCGTACGCACGATTTCGGGCTCGCCGTACTTCGCGGCCAGCCAGAACGCGGTCGTGCCGATGAGCTGATAGCGGATGCTATAGTCCGCGCTGAAGCGCCTGCCCGGCGTCCCGTGCTCAACGACCGCGTCAGGGTCTGCACCATGCTCGAGCAGCGCCTCGACCAACTCGACCTGGCCCCGCAGCACCGCGGCGTGCAGCGCAGTATACCCGGCCTCCGCGGCGTTTGCGTTGGCGCCTTGCTCGAGTACGTAGATGCCGAATGCTCCGTGACCGCTGTGCGCAGCGATCACGAGCGCGCTGGTGCCTGACGCGGCGACATCGTCCACATCGGCGCCGGCGTCGATGAGCACTCGGGCCGTGGCCACGTCACCGTTCCGCGCCGCAAAGAGCAGCGCCGTCGAGCCACCTCGCGCCATCTGGAAGTTTCCGGTCGGATTGGTATTGCCCGCGGTGTTCTCCAGTTGGTACGTCACCTTCGAGCGCGCGTGCAGGTCGGCGCCATGCGAGATCAGCAGGCGGGCGACCTCGGAGTGTCGCTGCGCAACGGCCCACATCAGCGCGGTTTGCCCCCGTTCGTGCTCGGCCGCGTTGACGTCCGCAGCATGCGCGACAAGACGCTCGACCGTGTCGAGATCGCCCGACCGAGCTGCGGTCATCAACACGGTTTCGCCCATCTTTAGTGCCGCATTCGGGTGAGCACCGGCCTCGAGCAGGCGGGCAACCATGGGCGCGCTGCCGTTGACTGCCGCCAGCCACAGCGGGGTCGCGCCGAGCGCGTTGGCGACGTTGACGTCCGCTCCGGCATCGATGAGCAGCTTGGCCGCGTCGAGATCGTTGTGGTGGGCCGCCCACTGGAGCGCCGTAGCTCCGTCGCCTTGGGGTTCGTTAACATCGGCGCCCGCCGCGAGCAGGTTGCTTGCGGCCTCGAGGTCACCCGCTCTCACCGCCTCGATGACCGCGGGCCCAGACTGTGCGTGAACGGCGACCGGTCCTGCGAGAACGCAGGCGAGTGTGGCGACCAGCGCCAGCGAAGCTCGACGTCTCATATACATGATGTGCAATGCTACGGCGCTCGGTCCCGCGTTGACAAGCGGGTGAGCGCCGGAGCAAACTGGAACAGGTTTGGATTCTGGCCTAGTGACATTCTCGGACTCGTCGTCCATGTCTCGATACCCGTCGAAGTCGTTCTTCCTTGGAACGGCGATGCTCGTAGCAGTGGCGCTCGCCTGCGCTCCTAGGGCGGCAGTTACGCCGGCGCAACCATCCGGCGACGCCGGGCTTCTTCAAGCGACCGCCGACGAGTATTGCCTCGGCTGCCACAACGACCGACTCCGCAGGGCCGACCTCTCCTTCGAGGGCCTCGACCTCGCCCACGTGGATCAATACGCCGAACTGGGGGAGCGCATCGCTCTGCAGCTTCGCACACGTGCAATGCCGCCGACGGGTCGGCCGCGTCCCACCGAGGAGACGTACCATGCGCTGACGACTTGGCTCGAGGCCGAGATCGATCGATTCGCATCATCCAATCCGAATCCAGGACGGACCGAGGCTTTCCACCGCCTCAACCGAGCCGAATACGCCAACGCGGTGCGCGACCTGTTGGCGCTCGATGTCGATGTGGAGGCGCTGTTGCCCGCCGACGACATCGACGAGCACGGCTTCGACAATATGGCCGAAGTGCTGACGGTCTCGCCCTCATTGATGGAGCGTTACTTGTCGGCAGCGCGAAAAACCGCACGGCTGGTGGTCGGCGAAACCCCGTTGTCACCGGCAGCCGAGACCTACGACGTGCCCATTCTCCTCATACAGGACGACCGGATGGGCAACGACCTTCCGTTCGGCTCGCGTGGCGGGATCGGCATCCGACATCACTTCCCGGTGGCGGGTGAATACGATCTCGCGATTCGACTGCATCGGAACTACGTCAACTACATCCGCGGCATGGGATCCGCCCACGAGCTGGAGGTCCGGCTCGACGGCGCGCTCGTCCGGACCTTCACGTTCGGGGGCGATGAGCCAGATGTATTGCAGGCGCCGGCAAGCTACGGTGGCAACCAGTTCGGCGACCCCGAGTGGGAAGAGTACATGCTCTTCGCGGACGCGAATCTGCGAGTCCGGTTTTCGGCGCAGGCGGGCCCTCACGTCGTCGCTGTTTCATTCGTGCGCAAGTTCACCGAGCCCGAGGGCGTGCTACAGCCCCGACAGAGCGTATTCGCGGCGGCGGTGAACGAACTGCGCGACGGTAACGCCGCCGTGGAGAACGTGGCCATCACTGGGCCTTACGTGAGCAGTGGCCGGGGCGACACGCCCAGCCGCCGAGCTGTGTTCACGTGCCAGCCAGCGAGCGAAGCCACCGCGCACGAAGAAGCGTGCGCCGGTGAGATCCTGTCCTCGCTCGCGCGCTATGCGTACCGGCGGCCGGTGGAGCCTGCCGACCTGACAACGCTCATGGACTTCTACCGAGCAGGACGGCGCGATGGCAGCTTCGACGCGGGCATACAGCTGGCGCTCGAGCGTTTGCTCATCTCGCCCGACTTTCTATTTCGTATAGAGCGCGACCCGGACGGCATCGCGCCCGGAACAGCTTATGCCTTGAGCGATCTCGAGCTCGCCTCGCGCTTATCGTTCTTCCTTTGGAGCAGCATCCCCGACCCCGAGCTACTCGAACTTGCCGAGCGCGGGCGGCTCCGGGATCCGGCGGTGCTCGAGCAGCAGACCCTGCGCATGCTCGCCGATCCCCGTGCGAAATCCCTGGTGCGCAACTTCGCCGGTCAGTGGCTCTATCTGCGCAACCTGCGCAGTGTAGTGCCCGACGCGGTCACCTTCCCCGAGTTCGACGAGAATCTGCGCGACGCCTTCCGGCAGGAGACCGAGCTGTTCGTCGAGAGCTTGATTCGAGACGACCGCAGCGTGGCCGATCTGCTCAGCGCCGACTTCACCTACGCCAACGAGCGGCTAGCTGCTCACTACGGCATTCCCGGCGTCTACGGTAGCCACTTCCGTCGGGTTGCGCTGGATGGTGAGCTGGCTGAGCGACGGGGTGGCATTCTGGGGCACGGTAGCTTGCTCACCGTCACGTCGTATCCCAATCGCACGTCGCCGGTGCTGCGGGGCAAATGGGTACTGACGAACATTCTCGGGACGCCTCCGCGGCCCCCGCCCGCCGATGTGCCGGATCTCCCGGACCGTGGTGCAGCCGGCGAGGCGGCCACGATTCGCGATCGGCTGGCGCAGCACCGTGAGAGCCCGGCCTGCGCGGGGTGCCACGCGCCCATGGATCCCCTGGGATTCGCGCTCGAGAACTACGACGCAATCGGCAGGTGGCGCACCACCGGTGAGGCCGATCTGCCAATCGACGCGTCGGGCCTCTTGCCGGACGGGACCGAGTTCAATGGTCCGGGCGGGCTGCGCGCGCTGCTGCTCGAACGACGAGAGCAATTCGTCAGCACGGTGACCGAAAAACTGCTTTCCTATGCGATCGGGCGGGGGCCTGAATACTACGACCGGCCGACTGTGCGCGGGATCGTCCACACGGCATCGTCGCAGGATTACCGTTGGTCGTCTATCATTGTGGGCGTGGTGCAGAGCACGCCGTTCCGCATGCGGAGGTCGAGGTCATGATCATCACCAAGAAGGCTATCCCCCGCCGCACGATGCTCCGAGGACTTGGCGCTGCGATGGCGCTGCCCCTGCTCGATGGGATGGTGCCTGCGCTCACCGCACTCAGCAACACCGCCGCGAGCCCGGTGCGTCGACTCGGCGTCGTCTACGTGCCGAACGGGATGATGATGGATCACTGGACTCCGAGCATCGAAGGGACAGGGTTCGACTTCCCGACGATTCTGCAGCCGCTGGAACGGTTCCGCAGTTCGGTGCAGGTGCTCTCGGGCATGCACGGCGTTGAGGCCGAAGGGCCGCACGCGCGCGCCTCCACGCGCTTCCTCACCGGTGTGGCGTCAGGACGTGATGACGGCTCCAATCTTCGCGCCGGCATCTCGATGGATCAGGTCGCGGGACGCGTGCTCGGTCGCGAGACTCAGCTGGCGACCTTGGAGCTCGCCATCGACGGGCGTGACTTCGCGGGCTCGTGTGACGAGGGCTTCAGTTGCGCATACACGAACACCATCTCCTGGGCGAACGAGACCACGCCGCTCCCGATGGAGAACAACCCGCGGTATGTGTTCGAGCGGCTCTTCGGCGACAGCGGCACCACGGACCCGGCAGTGCGCAAAGCGCGCATGGCCAAGGACGCGAGCTTGCTCGACTCGGTCACCGATCGCGCGCGCGCTTTGTCACGCGCGCTCGGATCAAGCGACCAGGCCAAGCTGGAGCAATACCTGGAAGCCGTCCGCGACATCGAGCGGCGCATCCAGATGGCCGAGTCGCGCGACAACTTGGATCTCCCCGTATTCGATCGACCGGCGGGCATTCCGGGGACGTTCGGTGAGCACTCGAGGCTCATGTTCGACCTATTGGCGCTCGCGTACGAAACCGACCTTACGCGCGTGGCGACGTTCATGATGGGACGCGAAATCACCGGCCGTACCTACGCCGAAATCGGCGTGCCGGACGCGCATCATCCCATCTCGCACCACCAAAGGGATCCACTCAAGCTCGAGAAGCTGAAGAAGATCAACAGCTACCACGTGGAGCTCTTCGCCGAGTTCATCGAGAGGTTGGCGTCGACCCCGGAGGGCGACGGAACGCTTCTCGACAACTCGATGATCATTTACGGCGCCGGCATGGCCGACAGCAACGCGCACTACTCCGGCAACCTGCCAATCCTGCTCGCCGGCGGCGGGGCGGGCACGGGTGGGCGTCACATCCGGTACGACGAAGGGACACCGCTCGCCAACCTGCACTTGAGTCTGCTCGACAAAATGGGTGTCCCCATCGAGTCGCTCGGAGATTCCAGCGGTCGGTTGCCGCTCGAGCCGCTCAGCGGGCTGTAGCGGGGGTCGGGGCGCTGCGGCGCAGATCGCGAAAACACCTGGGTTTGCGTAGGATTCCCAGCTACAGAGCCGAGGTTCCCGGCTGAAGAGTCGAGCACCATCCGGACATCACGAAGCCAACATCAACCGAGGCCGTCTGCCATGCGCACGCCTGTCCGCATTTTCCCGCTCGTAGCCTCGCTCGTCCTACTGGCTGGTCCCGCCGCCGCTCAGGATCTCGGGCCCACCGGTCCAGTCCCCTACGACATCATCGACGGCTGGCCGACGCGGTTCGCCGGCGAGGGGTTCGCGTGGGGTGGGAATTCGGGCGTCTACGCGGAGTCTCCCGACCGCATCATCGTGCTGCAGCGTGGCGAGACCAAGCTGCCCGACCCCGTTCCCGAAGGCTTCGCAGGCTTCGTGGGCTCGATCGGGATCAACGCGCTCAGCGGCCAAGGCCGGACCTGGCAGAACTGCATCTATGAGGTCGATGGTGAGGGCAACATCCTCAAGGTCTGGGACCAGTGGGACTACCTGTTCGCGGGCACCGACGGACCGGGACCGCACCGGATTCGCGTCAGTCCGTACGACCCCGAGCGCCGCATATGGGTGATCCACGAGACCGCGCACCAGATTTTCGTGTTCTCGAACGATGGGGAAGAGCTCCTCATGACGCTCGGGGAGAAGAACGTGCCGGGCACGGACGAGACACACTTCGGGCTGCCGCAGGATGTGGCGTTCTTGCCCGACGGCCGCATCCTGATCGCGGACGGCTACGAGAACGGGCGCGTGATCGTGATGGACGGCGACGCCAAGTACCTGTCCGAGTTCGGCGAGAGAGGGGAAGGCCTGGGTCAATTCAACGTCGTTCACGGCATCGCCGTCGGGCCTGACGGACAGATCTTCGTCGTGGACCGGGACAACCTGCGCGTCCAAGTGTTCCGCCAGGCGGGCCGGGGGTTCGAGCCAGTCGAGGAGTGGACCGGGTTCGGGATGCCGCTCGACATTATGGTCAGCGGCGACCGCGTGTGGGTAACCGACCTCCGCCCGGCGAAGATCGTTCAGCTCGACCTGGAGGGGAATCGGAAGTACTCGTTCAACCTTCCGTCTGAAGGGCCACACCGATACCTGGAAATGCACTCGTTCGCCGTGGATTCCGACGGCAACCTCTACGGCGCCGACAACCAGCACGCGCGTATCCAAAAGTTCGTGCCCAAGGCGGGCGTCGATCGGAACTTGTTGGTGGGGCAGTCGAACGGGCGGCGTTGAGCGGCGCTTGCCTCTCTCCAATCTCGAAATTCTCGCCTACGAGACAACGCCTCTCGGCGATCTGTGTTTGCGCCGTCGGGAGCTCCTCTCCAGACCCGGCACGGTGATCACCGAGATCACACTCGATCACCAGCTGCTGATGAGCAGCTACAACACGGTGTCCGAGCGGGCGCTGGCGAACGAGGCGCTCGCGCGCCACCCAGGGAACGATCTGTCGGTTCTAGTATGCGGGCTGGGCCTCGGTTATACAGTGGCCGAGGTGCTACAGTCGCGGCGCATAAAGCGGGTCGAGGTGATCGAGATCTTCTCGGCGGTCGTCGGCTTTCTGGAGGGGGGGCTGATTCCCCTCTCGGCCGAGCTGCTCAACGACCCTCGCTTCGGTGTCAGCGAAGGCGACGCGTACGCGACGCTACGGGAGCCAACCGGCCCGCGATGGGACCTCGTGCTCATCGACATCGACCACGCACCTGACGATCATCTCGGGCCGGGCAACGAGTCGTTCTACACGGAGTCCGGGCTCGCCCGCGCCAAGGAACACCTGGCGCCGGGCGGAATCCTGGCCGTCTGGTCGTATGCGGAGAACTCTCCGTTCGTCTCAGCGTTGCGCGCCGCATTCGCGGTCGTCGAGCTCGTGCCGGTGAGCTACCTGAACGACCTCGTCGACGAGCAGCACACAGACTGGCTTTTCCTCGCTCACGACGAGCCCGCCACTCGTGATGCATGACAGCCTGTCGCGTCGGACGTGTGGAGCCAACTCGGACCGACAATTCCTGATCGGGCGTCTTGCTGGCATGCGTGGTCCGCTCTACCGTGCGCTCCCCCCTTTCGACAGGCGGGACTCTCTCGGAGGAAAGGCAATGCGGTTCAAGCTCACGATCGTAGCGGCGGCTCTGGCGATGGTGATCGGTCCGCCCTCAGGGCATGCGCAGAGCGCGCAACGCCTCAACCCCATGATCACGTTACACGAGCAGGGCATGCCTGTGTTCGGGCTCTACGCGCCGCGAGCACGGACGGCACGCGGACGGCGAGGAGGCGGAGCCACCGCAGGGCAGCCAAAGTCTCGCGCGGAGCTCGCGAGCGAGATCCTTGGCTACGGATCCAGCGACTTCGTCTTCGACGGATCGATGGAGAGGAGCGTCGACGACGCGCTCTCCGCGTTTGCCGGTCTTGTCGGCGCGATGCAAGCCGCTGGTGCTAGCACGCGCTCGAATCCACTCGTGGTGAAGATGCAGGAGATCGGTACCGACTACGACGCCGCCCGGGCGGCGATCGCCAAGCAGCTCGACGCTGGCGTGAGCACGATCATGTTCGTGGGTGTCGAAAGCGCGGAGGAAGTCCGGCAGGGTCTCGCCGCGATGCGCTTCGCCTCAAACGGAGGCACACGACCGGATGCCGTCGGTCGGGCACCCGCCTATTGGGGTGTGAGCGACGCCGAGTATCGGCGGAAAGCCGACCTGTGGCCGCTCAACCCGGAGGGTGAGCTGCTCAACTGGACCATCGTCGAGAGCCACGAGGGCCTCGCGCACGTGCGTGAGATCGCCGCGGTTGAAGGCATCGGTGTGCTCTGGCCCGGTGCGGGCACACTACGCGGGCTCTTCTCGAGCACCAACGCCGCAGGCGAGCGAACGCTCGACGTAGAAGCCTGGGAAAACTCGATCCAGACCGTTCTCGCTGCGTGCAAAGAGTTCGACATACCCTGCGGCTACCCCGCCAACGCCAGCGACATCGAGATGCGCATGCAGCAGGGCTTCAGCGTGTTCGTGATGGGCTGGGGTGAGTCGGGCTTCGCGACGGTCGATCTGGGGCGGAGGGTCGCGGGACGGTAGACCCTATCGCGCCACCTGAAACGCCGTAGAGCCGACTTGATCGTCCCACCAGACGGTGAATTGCCCACCTGCGCTCGTCATGTCGGTAAAGACGATCACCAGCTGATCGGCCGCCACGCCGACAGTGGTCACCTCCATGGTCGTGCGCAGAACGTCGTTCTCGGGCGTGTATCCATATGAGCCCCACAGCGCGCCCGGCTTGTCCTCCCGGAAGTCGTCCTTCACCCCCCAGTCAGCGAAGATCAGAGTCCATTCGCCCTCGCTAAGCTCGGCGAAGATGCTGTACTCCCCCGCCGGGAGGCGCTGGCCACCGAACGTCAGATCGACTTCGGTCATGAACCGCGTGGACTGGTCCGCACCGATGCGCCAGTTGGGGGCGCCTCGGAGGAACGCTTGGCCGTAGGCATCGCCCGAGCCGAAGAGGTCGCGGCCGCGCAGCAGCGGTCGCCCGTAGGTCACCACAATCCACGAGCCACCCTCGTACTGCCCTTGGCCGTTGTACGCGCCACCGACCTGCGTAGCGGCTTCACCTCGGGGACTGAGCGGCCTCGATTGTTGGGCGTCGACGCTGACGGGCAAGAGGACGCCAATCGCAAGGCAAGCAAGCAGGCGGAACGACTTCATCGGTTCTCCTTGGCAGGAGGTCATCGAGCGACCCAGGGCGGGCCAATCAACAGTGCCGGGTCGGCGTCGGGCTTGGGTACGAACTTCTGAGTACGGCCGTACTGGTTGTCTCCGCCGTAGAGATTGCCATCGGAGTCGACCGAAAAAGTGTGGACCTCGAGATACCCGTCCGGCAATTCGCGCGGCACGTTCCAAGTGTAGAGGTGATTTCCCTCGAAGTCCATCTTGATGAACCGCAGCGGTCCCAGGTCGGTGATCCAGAGAGATTCGTCGTTGACGATGATGTCCAACGGCAGAGTAAAGCCCGACCACACGTCGACGAAATCCACCTTCGCCGGATCGTCCGTAGTCCTGAACACGTTGATTCGACCACCGGAGCGATCCAGAGCGAAGATCAAACCATCAGGTCCGATGCCGAGCGCATGAATGCCATTGAACTGACCGGGTCCTTCACCAGCGGCGCCAAACTCCGAGATGTACTTGCCGTCGCTATCCAGGATGATGACGCGATGATTGTCGAGGCCATCGGCTACCAGAATTCTGCCGTCGGGCAAGAAGGCCACGTCCTGCGGGCGACCGAAGTGCATCTCGTCATCCCCAGAGACGCCTTTCTCGCCCAGGGTCATCAGCAGCTGCGAGCCGTCGTTGGAGAACACATAGATCTGATGAAAGGTCTCGTTGACGAGCCACACCCGGTGTTCGGGGTCGTACGGGCTGATGCGGAGCCTGTGGGGCCCAGGCCCGTCCGATCCTGCGCACAGGTGGTCCCACTGGTTCCAGACCTCGATGACATCCCCGCCACCATCGAGCGTGTACAGGCAGTTCTGCCAAACGCGCCGATCCGTGGCACGCAACACGTTGATACCGAGCGTACCTGCATGCCCACCGAACTCCGGCGGAATCGGGTCCGGCAGACGGGTCTCGCCACGCTGCGCGATGAAGATGCGGTCTGGCGATTCGGCGAACACGCCTGAGTTGCCTCCGAAGGCGTAACCCGCTCCGGCAAACGGCGTGTGCCAGCCTGAGACGATGTTGTAGGGGCTGGGTCCGACAGGGCCGGTCTCTGCGTCCTGCGCAACAAGTACCTGCGCCGGTGCGGCAACCATCAGGACCACCATCAACTTCGCCAGACTTCGCATGATTCTAGTCATCAATTATTCCTGCAGTATGGGATGGGCGTTCGCAGTTTCGACGTGCACCCGCCGTATGCGCAAGTGAGAGCCTCGACCTAGGCGCCCTCGTCCCGCCGTGAAGCCCTGCGTGCTGCGAAGGCCGCGATCGTGAGAACCAGTACGATGAGGACCCAGGACGCCAGCGGAACAACAACGAATACGAACGCGTTCTGGGTTCCCGCGTTCCGTATGGCATCACCTACGTAGGCGGCCAACGCGCCCAGCGTGAGAAGCACCATCAGCCAGTAGAGCGTCACTCGCTCGTGGTAGTCGGGCACCAGAACCTCTCGATGTGTTCCACGCCTGGTGATTCTCCCGGGCTCGCGCCCCCCCGATTGCAACCGTCGAAGCGACCGGCCAAGTTTGCGCGATCGAGCATTGAAGAGGAGGACGGGATGAAGAGACGTACTCGCTACATCGTTTTTGGCGGTGCCGTCGTAATGGCGTGCGCAGCATCATTCGGGGCAGGTCTGATCGCCCAGGAGTCACTGGAAGGTGGCCTCTTTCAGAGCTCACCCGGCGGCACATCACTAGAGGTGCTCTACGACGGTGCGGCTCGGGACGTACCCGTCGACGTCGGCATACTCACCTTTCCCGCGGGTACGAACTCCGGAGACCACCAGCACGCTCAGACCGAACTCTTCTTCGTCCTGGAGGGAGCCCTCGAGCACGTCGTGAACGGGGAGAGTACCATCCTGGGACCAGGCATGTTCGGCTTTGTCGAGCCACCGGATTTCGTTAACCACATCACAGATGCGGACGGGCCGCCAACCCGCGCCTTGGTCATCTGGGCACCCTCCGGCGCGGCGGCTGGCCTCGCTGGGCGTTGGGATCGCGTGAGTCGGGACGACGAGAGGTCTGGGCGATAGGTCCGCTCACCTAACGCCTTCCAGCTTCCGAACGTCACGACCGCTGGCGCTCATGAGGTAGAGATCAAAAGCACCGCCTCGGTTCGACACGAAGACGATACTGCGGCCGTCCGGTAAGAACCTGGCCATCACGTCGACTCCCGGGTCGTTCGTGAGATTTCGAAGGCCTTCGCCGTCCCGGTCGATTACGTAGATCTCGTCGTTGCCATCCCTTCGCGACGCGAACACGATCTCTGCACCGTCCGGTGACCAGGAAGGAAGGTGATCACGGGCGTGGTTCACGGTCAGCCAGGTGCGGCGTTGCCCGGTCACGGTCATCACCACGATATCACGGTCGCCATCCGCGTCCGACTCCATGACCAGCTCGGAGCCGTCGGGTGACCAGGACCCGTAGTGTTCGTTGGCCGGAGTCCGTAGGAGCCGTTGCGGTGCACCTCCTCTGACGTCGACCTCATAGAGTTCGGCATTCCCATCCCGCTCGGAGTAGAACACGAGCCGGGAAGCGTCCGGGGACCACGACGGGGTGCCATCCCAGGCGCTGTCGCGGGTCAGGCGTCGAAGCTCGGTACCGTCCACGGCGACTAAGTAGATCTCACGGTTGCCGTCTCGGTGCGAGTCGAACGCGATCAGCGAGCCATCTTGAGACCAGGTGGGGTGAGCGTCGATGCTGTCATGGACCGTAAGTTGGCGAAGCCCCCTTCCGTCAGCGCCGATGACATAGAGATCAGTGTTCCCGCCCCGATCGGAGCTGAAGACGATGTGCGATCCGTCCGGCGACCAGCTGGGATAGGAGTTGAAGACGGCCCTCTCCTGAGCGGCAAGAAGCCAAATCACGCTCAGCAGAAGCAGCCTTCTCATCATCCTCCTCTCCCCCCAACTTCCGCTGATGGACTGCGGTCACCTCACTGTGAGATCGGCCCCCCAACCGTCGCGCCAGTCAGCTGCGAGAGCGCCGCCAAGGTCGTCTGCGCGGCATTGAGACCGAGTCTGAAATCATCGTCGGTAAACGTCGTCCACACGTCGAGCGGCGTATGCCACGTCGGGTTCCAGCCACCCCCGGTGTGCGCGCCGCGCTCGTTTTCGCGCAAGCTGATGGACGGCACGATGTCCTGGAACTGCCGCGAATCCGTATTCGTCATGTGTGGGCCGACCGTCGCCGGGTAGTCGGTGTTGTAGGCGTCGGCGGCGGCCTTGAAGACGAAGGCGAGCTTCATCGATTCTTCAGCCATATCGGAATCGGACTGAAACTCGATGTTGACGTCGGCCTCAGGCCGCTGATCGCGACTCACGGTGCCGTCGGCGCGCGGCGCTCCATGATCCCACATCATCATGTCGTGCTGGATCATGCCGAGCCACGTGGGCTCCGGGTATTGGCCGGACCCCGCAGGGCTCTCGATGCCTTGCAGCGCCCGCCTTTGTTCGACGTAGGCCTCCGCGCCGTTCGTACCGGTCTCTTCGTTGTTCCAGAGCGCGAAACGAATCGACACCTCGGTCTCCACATCAGGGGCATTGAGGACGCGCGCCAGCTCCATCACCAGAGCGGTACCCGAGCCGTCGTCGTTGACCGCCTCGTTGACACCGTGACCGTCCATGTGGGCGCCAATGATGTACATCTCGTTGGGCCGAGTCGTGCCGATCTTGGTGCAATAGACTTCGGTGCGCATCCCGTTGACCGGCTCTTCACGGTTGAGCTCCCGGATGCGCTCGTCGGGCTGCGCGTCGAGGTCACGGTTGACGCCGGTACGCGCACGGTAGCCGTAGACCGAACTGCCACCGGGGCCGTTGCCGTTGCGGCCCACAATGCCACCGGTCGGTGTCGTCAGATCGGGCGGCTCGGCCGCGACGCGACGCCCCCGGCCACCGCGGTTCTCGCGGGGCTCCGGGTTGTACTCGTACGTGATTCGCTCGGTGTTATCGCAACCGACGGCTTGGAGCTGGGCCTCGATCCAGTCAACCGCGTCGCGATTACGCTGGGTCCCCTGGCGGCGGTCACCGAACTGGGTGAGCCCCTTGAGCGTCGTCTTGTAGTTGTCGAGGGTGAGGCGGCTGACGAGGACCTGGGTCGCGTCGTCCTCGTCTTCCTGAATCAGCGTGGCGGTGGCGGGCATCGGGACGGCGAGTCCGCTGAGGGCGAGGGCGCCGGCCACGGCGATCGGCGCTACAGCGGCGAGGGATAGAACTCTGATAGGCATAGCAATGGTCTCGACGAAACGTGGTGCGACAAGGGATTATCGATCGGGTCCGACCATACGCCTCGGTGCTCGCCAGGACAACGCCAAATGCTCCGCACTACTTCGATCCTAGAGCGCCTCGCAGCGCTCCTAGTCGGGGGCACGCCTCTTTTCGCGCAGTCGCGCTCAACGCGTCTCGTTGCCGCCCGCTTCCCAGAGCACCTGCAACTCCCAGCTCGCCTTCGCCTCCGCGGCCTGACGAGCTTCTGCGGGGTGCTCGGAAGCCTCCACGAAGCTCTTCGTCCAGATCAGGATGGCCGGCACGCCTGGTGCGATCCGAAACTTCCCGTTGTCCGGGTTCCAACACGTCACTTCGAGACTATCGATGTCCGACGACGCGAAGATCTCTGTCAGGTGCTCTTTCTCCGTGACCACGCCGTCCAGGATCATGACCGGTTCGTTGCCGCCATATCCCGGCATGGTACGCCCACTGCACTTCCAAGCAGGCGTTGCTGCCGACGCGAGGCTCGCTGAAGCGAGCAACAGTACGGCTGCACCCAACAATGATCGTCTGAGCTTTGGCATTCCGGTCTCGACACCTCGGCACAGGCGCGGCTCCTCCCCGCTATGTACGAGACACATGGACGAGGCTGACACGCCATGCGCTTTCGACTTCGCGCGCTTCAGGCGATTCTGGTGAATCAAATCTCCGCCCCGTTCGACGACGACAACAGAAACGCGAATTGCGCGACCCAACGTGATCAAAACGCCCAACCTCATCGTCGATCCCGAGTGGTTGGTCGAGCGCATCCATGATCGGAGCGTGCGCACGGTGGATCTCCGGGATAGGGACGCGTTTGCCGACCGTCACATCCCTGGGGCCGTCCAGCTGGACCTGGAGGATCTGGGCGAAAGCCGGGGCGGGTGCGAGAATGTGCTATTGCCCCCTGCCTCTTTCAAGGCCCTCATGGCCCGACTCGGCATCACCGACCGAGACACGGTGGTGGCGTACGACGAGCAATGGGGGCTGGCTTCGGCTCGGCTCGTCTGGGCCCTACACCATTATGGGCACCAGGCCGCGGTTGTCCTGAACGGCGGCTGGGACCGATGGCAGGAGGAGGGCCGGCCCTCTACGGCGGAGCTCCCGCCAGAGACCCCTGCCGGGTTCAAGGCGGGGGCGGACCCTGCGGTGTCTGCCGACTACGAGTGGATCTCCGCCACCGTGGCTCGCGGCGACGTCCGCCTGTTGGATACACGCACCCAGGCCGAGTTCGATGAGGGGCACTTGCCGGGGGCGACATGCTGGGATTGGTTCAACGCGGTCCCCGACGGATCCTGGAACTGCTCCCGGGACCCTGACGAACTTCGGTCGGAGCTGGCAGAGCTAGGAGTTCATCCCAGCGACGAGATCGTAGCCTACTGTAGGTCGGGAATGAGGGCGGCGCACACGTATGTGGTGTTGCGGCACGCCGGCTTCCCGCGCGTGCGCTTGTACGACGGTTCTTGGCAGGAGTGGAGCATGCGAAGGGAGCCCGATCCCGCGAAGGGGGACGACCTATAGAGACTCCGGTGCGAACGCCCGTAGCTAGGAATACCGCCTTGGCGCTGACGGCCTGGGCGGCGGCGGTGGTGGTGTACATGGCCGCTCACGCAGCCGACACCGGGTTCTCGATGTTCTGGGTGTTCGGCCTCGCGTTCGGATTCGTGCTTCAGCGTGCCCGTTTCTGCTTCGCGTCGGCATTCCGAGACATCTTCCTGATGGGCCACTCCCGCAACATGAGGGGGTTGCTGCTGGGCCTCGCGGTGGCGTCGGTCGGGTTCGGGCTGGTCATGAGCCAACAGGTGCCGATGACCTCGTTGGGCGTGTATCCACCGTCCGCCAATGTGTTGCCGCTCGGAATCCACACAGGGCTCGGCGGCCTCCTCTTCGGCATGGGGATGGTGCTGGCGGGTGGGTGTGTATCGGGCAGTATCTACCGAATGGGCGAGGGATATGTCGCCTCTTGGGTGGCCTTCGCTGGGGTGATGGGCGGTCTGCTGGTGTCCGCGTACACGTGGAATTGGTGGTGGGACATCCACATCGCCGACGCGCCGCGCATCTGGCTTCCGCATTGGATCGGGCATCCGGGTGCGTTGCTGGTCACGCTGCTCGCGTTGGCCGGCGTCTACGTGTGGGTGCTGTCGATAGAACACCGCGCCGGCATTGTGGTCCCCCCGCTGTCGCGAAGCCACTCACAACCCGAGAGCGTCTCCGACGATCTCCGATCGGTAGCACACAGCTTGTTCGTGAAAGCATGGCCCGTGCTCCCGGCCGGGGCGGTGCTGGGCGGCCTCAACGTGTTGCTCTTCACCGCCCAGGAACCGTGGGGGTTTACGGGTGAGGTATCGCGCTGGTCGGTCGGCATGGCATCGCTCGTCAACGCTGCGCCCGGGCCCCTCGCCGGCGTGGAAGAGCTGCCCGGTTGCGTCCTCGTCCCCTCGGACGGACTCTTCTTCAACCACATGCTCTTTCTGGTGTGTGGCATGCTTTTCGGATCCTTCGCCGCTGCCCTCGGTGCCGGGGAATTCAAGCTCCGTGTGCCGAGGCGAACTGTGCGATACGCGCAGTCGCTCGGCGGCGGGGTGCTCATGGGATATGGTGCTGGAATCGCCATGGGATGCACGATCGGAGCGCTGTTTTCGGCGATCCCCTCCCTGGCGGTGAACGGGTGGGTGTTCGGGGCATTCCTCGCGCTCGGCGCGTGGCTCGGCACTCAAATGATCCAGCGGATCGAGTAGAGGAGGACGGATGACAAAGACGCCGGAAGCCTCGGTCAAGACGCTGGATGTGAGAGGTGAGATCTGTCCGTACCCGATGATGCGGACGGTCAGCGCCCTGAAGAAGTTGCAAGGGGACGAGAGGGCGCTGGAGGTGGTCACCGACCACCCGCCAGCGTTGCAGACGATCCCGACCCAAGCTGCCCGCCTCGGTTTCCGGACCGAGGTTGAGGAGAAGGGCGCATCCGAGTGGCTCATCGTGCTTACACGCATTGAAGGGGAGGACGGAGCATGACCTACTACCGAACCATACCGAGGAAATTCCTCTGGATCATTCTCCTGAGCGCCACAGTGGCCGCATGCGCGAACGAAGCCGCTGAGGTCGTCCAGCAGGGCTACGCCAAAGACGTCCTGGTCGATGCGGCGTGGGTCGCAACCCACATGGACGATGCCTCTGTGCGCCTTTTGGAGCTCGGGGGCAACGACGAGGCATTCACGGAGGGACACCTCCCGGGCGCGTCGTTTCTATCCATGCGCCAGCTGTCGAACCCGGACGATCCCATTCGCGGCCAGATCGCTACCGAGGATCAGATGTCCGCGGCCCTCGCGGCCGTAGGTGTGGCACGAGACCAGACCATCGTCTTGTACGACCGGCGGAACAACCTATTCGCAGCCAGGGCCTATTGGGCGCTGAAGTACTATCAGCATGCCGAAGTCCGCATCTACAACGGCGGCGCGGGCAACTGGACAGAGGGCGGTCAGGCACTCAGCACGGAAGTGGCGGAATTCGAGCTGTCGAGTTATCAAGCCGGCCCCGCAGACCCGGAGATGCGCACGACCTGGCAGTACGTCATGGACCATACCGACGACCCGTCGACGCTCTTCTGTGATGTGCGAGGCCCGGATGAGCACTTGGGCCGAGACGTGCGAGCGGCCCGCGGGGGACACATCCCGGGATCGATCAACGTGGAGTGGACCGCGGCGGTCGATTCGGACGGAACCTTCAAGTCGTTCCAAGAACTTTCCGCGCTATACGCCGGAGCGGGCTTCACCGCGGACAAGCAGATCGTCACCTACTGCCAGAGCGGCACTCGGGGCGCACATACGTGGTTCGTCCTGAGTGAGCTTCTGGGTTATCCAAGCGTGCGTAACTACGACGGCTCGTGGGCCGAGTACGGCAACAATGCGGAGAGTCGGATCGAGGGCTAGAAGGCTCG
>DQPL01000007.1 GCA_015664885.1 Gemmatimonadota bacterium | reverse complement strand
GAGCTTCTGGGTTATCCAAGCGTGCGTAACTACGACGGCTCGTGGGCCGAGTACGGCAACAATGCGGAGAGTCGGATCGAGGGCTAGAAGGCTCGCCGACTGATGTCTCGGCGGTCTGTCCCAGGGCACCGACTGGTGGCGGGCAGCATGTTGTTGTTCGCGACTGCCTGCCTGGATCCCTCCAGCCCCTCCCAGCCACCGAGCGAGGCTGACGGTAATCGCTGCCCGAGTCCTGGAGTCGGAGTGAGCATCGGCGGCGATTCGGGCAGTCAGGACGACGTGGTCGCGAGTCCTACCCGCCGCCTGGTCCTCATGGGCGGGGGCGCGGAGGACGACGCCGCTGCTACCCTGTTCGCTGAGGGGGCCGGGGGTGGCGATTTGGTGATTCTGCGAGCGTCCGGTTCCTTGAGTAGCTATCCGACGTACTTCACCACCAGCCTCACGCCTCAGCCAAGACCGTCAAGCGCAGTGACTCTCTTGACGGCTATCCCAGGCACCGCTTCGGACCCCGCCGTCTTGTGCTGGATCAATCGCGCGGAGGCGGTATGGCTAGCCGGAGGGAGTCAATGGGACTATCTCGGCCGCTGGCCGGACACCGTACACGCAGCTCTTTCCCAACTCGCGGGCCGCGGCGCCGCAGTCGGGGGCACTAGCGCCGGAGCCATGTCCCTTGGTGAGGCGGCATTCGACGCCCAGTTCGGCGGTGTCTCGTCAGCCGAGGCGCTCTCGGACCCGTTGCGATCGGACGTCAGCCTCAGCTATCCGCGCTTCGCCCAACCTGAGCTCAACGGCGCTTTGGTGGACAGCCATTTCACGGAACGCTCCCGTGAGGGTCGGCTGCTGACTTTCCTCGCCCGATTCCTGACGGAGCGAGGCCTTGCGTCGGTCGTGGGCGTTGGCTTGGACGAAGGGGTGGCGCTCGTCATCGATCAGGGTCGCTACAGCGTGTCGACCACAGGAGGCGGATCTGCGTGGATATACCAAGTCAAAGAGCCCGTAGTGCTGGCCGCAGGTGCACCGCTCGATCTCACAGGCGTGCGTTTCGTTCGTTTGGCGAATGGAAGTGACGGTTTGTGGCCGATCGACTTCGAGGCAGTTGCCGTCGAGGAGCTCAGCGTCGAGCAGGGCGTGGTCCGCCGAGGGGCCTCCTAGGGGCGCGCCGGCGTCGTGCGCTGAGAGAGGAGTAGGAGAGCTAACGCTCCACGATGGTCTGATAGGTCATGATGCGGAACTTGTCCTGGATGTCTGTCGTGTTCGGAAAGAGCTGAGTCATCATGATGCCAATCAGATGTCGCTCCGGATCGACCCAGAACAGGGTGTTGAAGATCCCGCCCCAGCGGTAGACGCCCTCTGAGCCCAGTTCTCCTTCCGCGGTGGGCGCGCCATCGATCGCAAAGCCCAGCCCGAAGCCGCCCAATCCCGGTGGCACTGGGCCGCTGGAGGCGAGCTCGCCAATATGGTTCGATGTCATGAGCCGGACCGTAGTGGGACTGAGAAGCCGAGCTCCATCCAGCTCTCCACCGTTCAGCATCATCTGGAGGAAGCGGGAGTAGTCACGCGCGGTCGACGAGAGGCCCGCGCCACCAGGGAAGTTCGTGCGCCGGTCGCCGGCTGAATACGTTGCGGAAAAGGTGAGGTAGCCGTCGTCCACCGTTCCCTCGACTTCGACGATGCCGCCTGTGGGCGACGGCGAATAGAGCGCCGCGAGACGTCCCGACTTAGCGCTCGGCAGGTAGAAGTACGTGTCCTCCATGCCCAGCGGTTCGAAGATGCGAGTACGTAGGAACTCATCGAACGAAAGGCCCGACAAGACTTCGACCAGGCGGCCCAGCACGTCAATGTTCAGGCCGTACGAGAACGCCGCACCCGGCTGGTGCAGCAACGGTAGTGACCCGAGCTTCGTCACCAGATCCTCGATGGTACCCGTGTGCTCCGAGAGGCCGTCTACAATGCCGGCTTCACCATACAGGCCGGAGAGGAGTCTCTGCTCGTATAGGGGCCCGAAAGCGGCAGCGCCCAGGAATCGGTAGGTGATGCCCGATGTGTGCGTCAGCAGGTGTCGGATGGTCACGGGGCGCTGGCTCGGAACGCGACTGAACGTCCCGTTCTCAGAGTCGGTCACTTCGAGCACATCCAAAGAGGCGAGCTCGGGAAGATACATGCCCACCGGGTCGTTGAGGCGGAAGCGGCCCTCCTCGTACAGCATCATGACCGCGAGGCTCGTGATGGGCTTCGTCATCGATGCGATGCGGAAGATCGCATCCACCTCCATCGGCCTGCTGTCGCCCATGTCCGCCGCGCCGTAGGCCTGGATATGCGCCTCCCCGCCGCGGCGCGCGACGAGCGTGACTGCGCCCGAGATCTGACCCCGGTCGACGTACGCCTGCATCACATGCTCAAGGCGGGTCAGGCGGTCGCTTGACAGTCCCACATCCTCGGGCGCGACAGTCGGGAGTCCCTGCGCCCACAGAGTCGAGGTGAGCAAGACGACGAAAGAGGCTGACAAGACAGCGACGCGCAGGCGCATGAGGACATCTCCAAGAACGGGCGTAGATCACTTCGATTCAGATTGCTCGCGCGGCGTGCGAACTGCAAGACGAGTGGGGCGTGGCCGCTGCCCTCTCCTGCAAGATCTCGACCTGTCCCACCGCCCCCCCTAACTTCCTCGCTCGCTTGCAATACCGCACACCAGGAAGGTCACGCATGGCCCGCACCACCACATCGGCGCTCATCGGACTCGCGCTCTTCGCCCTCTTCGCGGCCCCGGCCGCTGCTCAATTCCCTCCCGCAACGGACGAGCAGCGTGAAGCCGGTGCGAGGGTCACCGAGATCCGTTTCGGCTCCGAGGAATTGACCATCCCGCGCGGCGAGACCGTCACCCTGACCACGGGGCTCTACGACGCCAGCGGAAACGCCGTCGAGGGCGCTGTGGCCGTAATCATGGCACGCGGTGCTGTAGGCCCCCGATTCAGCAACATCATGGGCCAGCAGGTCGAGTTGACCGGCCAGCAGCAGGGCCAGGGGACGCTCACGGCCGTCGTCATGGTGCCTGCCGATCAGGGCAGCGTGCGCGGGACAGCTGGCGCGCGCCAACTCGGGCAGATTTCGGTCACGGTACTCGACTATCCCGCCGAGTCCATCGATATCGAGGACCCCGACTACACGGTCTACACGGGCACGTCCGTCCAGATGTCCGGCCGCGTGATGACTTCTCACGGTGACGAGCACGCGACCGCATCGATTTCATGGCGCTCCGACAACCCATCCGTGGCCATGGTCACGGGCAGGGGCATACTGACAGGTGTCTCCGCGGGAAGCACGACGCTCACCGCGCAGACCCAAGACGGTGTCTCGGCCGAATACGCGGTGGACGTGACGCTGAACCCGGTGGCATCGATATCCATTTCACCGACGTCCGCGCAAACTCGGCGCGGTGACGTCGTCGAGTTCGATATCGTCGCACGCACAGCCAGCGGTGGTGTGGTCGACGACATTGCGCTCGACCTCGCGGTCTCGGGCCTCGAGGGCACGGGCGGGTTCGTCTTTGCCGACGGCACCTTCGTCGCGGAGGAGACAGGCGCCTACCGTGTCATCGCGAGCACAGGCTCCGCGTCGGCCGTGGCCATCGTCGAGGTGGACGCGCGGCCGGATCCGGTCACGGTCGAGTTCCTCGATCACGGCGTGCGGGCCGAGGTGGCGACGAGTGACCTGTGGGTCTTCGAGGGGGTCGACGGTGAAGACTACGCCTATACGGGCACGCACTCGCGGGGTGGTGGCGAGCGGATGTTCGTCTGGCGAGTCACCGATCCGACGAACGTCGAGCTACTGGACTCGATCGTAGTCGACGCCCGCGTCGTCAACGACGTGAAGGTCAGCGATGACGCGACCTGGGCGATCATCACGCGCGAGGGCGCGAGCACACGCCGGAACGGAATCGTGGTGCTCGACCTGGCCGATCCGGCACACCCGAGCATCATGGCCGAGTTGACCGACGAGCTCACGGGTGGCATCCACAACGTCTGGATCATGGGCGACATCGTGTATGCTGTGAATAACGGTACGAACGCCATGAGCATCATCGACATGAGCGACCCCCGAAACCCGACGCACGCGGGCCGCTTCGAGATCAAGCCGGGCCAGACGAACAAGTCACTCCACGACGTCTGGGCTGAGGACGGGTATGCGTATCTATCCTATTGGGATGACGGACTGGTCATCGTCGATGTGGGCGCCGGCACGCACGGCGGCACCCCGACGGAGCCTGTCTTCGTGTCGAGCATCAGCTATCCCCAAGGCAATACGCACGTCGCCTGGCGCAGCCGCGACTACGTTTTCCTGGGCGATGAGATCGGGACGTCGGACGGAATGCGCGGCTTCATCCACGTCATCGACGTGAGTGACATCGAGAACCCGCACGAGGTCGCCAAGTACGACTTACCCGAAGCCGGTGCGCACAACCTCTGGATCGAAGACGACGTGATGTACATCGCCTACTACCAGGGGGGCCTCAGGATCGTCGACGTCAGCGGCACGCTCCGCGGCGATCTGTACCGTCAGGGCCGCGAGATCGGCTTCTTCCGCACCGAGGCCGCCCCGGGCGAGGGACTCCAGGCCAACAGCGCGAACGCATGGGGGCCCCAGATTTTCAAGGGCAACCTGTTCGTGAGCGACATGACAAGCGGCCTGTGGGTGGTCAAGCATGCGCGGCCGAGGCCCGTCACGTTCTGATGACGCACATGAAGGACAAGCTCGCCGCGGGGGCTGCTCTCGCGGCGAGCCTGCTCGTGGCCACTGCGCTCACGGTGAGTCCCGCGGCCGTGCAGTCGAGCGCGACCTACTGGGCGTACGTCGCCAACGAGTCATCGGATATCGTCTCGCTGGTGCGCTTCGACGGCCGCGAGGTGGTAGAAGAAAAGGCGATCGACGTCGGGTTCCATCCCGCGGATCTCGACGGAGCGCACGGCATCGCCGTCGCCCCGACGGGTGACTATTGGTACGTCTCGATCGCACACGGACAGCCGTATGGTCAGATCTGGCAGATGGAGACAGGAACGGATCAGTTCGTCGATTCTGCGCTGGTCGGCCTATTTCCGGCGACCATGTCGACGACTCCCGACGGGTCGACCCTCTTCGTCGTGAACTTCAACCTGCACGGCGATCACACGGCCAGTTCCGTATCCGCCGTCTTCACGCCGATGATGGAGGAGATCAGCCAGATCGAAACGTGCGTCATGCCGCACGGCAGCCGCGTGAGCCACGACGGCATGCGCCACTACTCGACGTGCATGATGTCCGATCAGTTGGTGGAGACCACAGTCCATGGCCTGGGCGTCTCACGCAGGATGGTGCTCACGGCGGGACGCGAACACGTCATGGATGCGGAGCACGTCGAATCCACGGGCGACGGCCACGACATGGGCGCGCTCGACATGGACGCCGAGGGGGTCTGCAAGCCGACGTGGGTTCTCCTCTCACCCGACGACAGCCGCATCTACGTGCCGTGCAATGGTCGGGGTGACGTGCTCGAGATCGACGCCGAATCGCTGGAGGTACTCCGTCGTTTCCCGACCGGGCGCGGTCCGTACAACGCCGACATTACACCGGATGGCTCGAAGCTGGTCGTGACGCTCAAGGGCGATCAAGCCGTGGCGATCATCGACTTGTCGACGGGGGAAGAAACCCGCGTGGAGACGTCACGGCCGATCACGCACGGCGTGGCAATCACCCCAGACGGGCGGTACGCCTTTGTGTCGAACGAGGCTGTGGGGGCGACGCGAGGGACGGTCGATGTGGTGGACCTGAACGCGAGAGCGATCGTGGCGAGTACCGAGCTCCATTACCAGCCGGGCGGCTTGGCGGTGTGGAAGATGGAGGAGGGCTCACCACCGCCTCCTGCCGAGTAGCTCCGCATCCGCCGGAAGCTCGCTGTCGCCGGCCTGACGTCCATTGAGCTGAAGAAAATAGGCCACGATGGCCGCGTACTCCTCAGCAGAGAGGCTCCCGGGCCGGTCCTGGGGCATGTTCGTGCTGATGTGTTCGAACAGGTGTCCGACCGGCTCGGCCATCCATGTGAAGGCGAAGATCGGACCGCGGAACTCGTTGCGCCCGTGACAGACCGAGCAGACGGTCGAGAACACGCGCTGACCCCGCTGCGCCTGCTCCGCAGTGAAAACCGCCGGCGCCGGCTGGGCGGAAGCGGTCTCCGCCGAGCCCGTTGAAGGGTCGGCGGGCCCCGGCGTGGCGTGCGACGCTGATGCGCACCCAGCCACCCCCCCCAGGAAGAGGAGGAGCGTGGCAGTCCGCGCCCGGCGCCCGACCCTGCCGATCAGAACCTCGAAGAACGGATGATGATGTCGGCGCGCTGCCACACACGATTGAACTCCGCTTTGATGCGATCGGCCTCGGGGATCTTGTCCTGTGCCCTCAAGGCCCGTTCGAGACCGAAGTATGACCAACCGTTGTTCGGATGCTGCTCCAGAGCGCCGACATAGACGCGCTCAGCGTCGGAGTATCTTCCGGCCTCGAGTAGGGCGGCGCCGAGCCAGTGCCGCGCTGAGAAGTTGAGCGCCTCGGGCTCGGCGTATTCGAGGCCGTCGTGCGTCTCGACGGCCAGCTCCAACACGGCGATGGCCTCGTCTAGCTTGCCCTCGGAGCGAAGCATCTCACCGCGCAGGATGTTGCCAGTGATGCTGAGTAGGTCGCTGCCACGGTTGTTCCGTTCCGTGACGTTGTCCGGCAGCGTGCTCGCCTTTTCGTCGACACTCGCCAGGTAAGCTGCCGCGCTGTCGGCCGAGCCGGTCCGCAAGTGGGCGTATCCTCGGGTGAACTCCCATAGCCCGAGTCGCAGCGGCCGCTCCGGCACCTCAGTCAGCTCGAGGATCTCTCTGAACTCGCCGAAGCGGAACAACACCAGTGCCTGGTAGAACACGCCGCCGTTCACTTGCCGCGCGTACTCCTCGGCTGCCGCGCGTGAGACCTTGCTCTGGCCGTCCATCGATCCTGCGAAGAAGAGCATGTGGAGGTTATGCGTGCCCCCGTACGAGACCCCCTCGCCGTACGCGGTCCGGTCGTCGGAACGCCAAGCCATCGCGTTTGAGCGCACCGCCTTTCCCCAGCGCCCGATCACGTTGTAGGTGTGCGACGGCATGTGGTTGAGATGGCTCGACCCCGGCACCGCGGTCATGAGAAGGTCCGCGCATGCCTCCGCCTTGTACGCCACCTCGGTTGCCTCGGTCGCGTGGATGTAGAGGTGACACGCGCCTGGGTGGTTGATGTCCTTTTCGAGGACGTCCTCGAGCACCGTGTGGAAGCTCTGGACGTACGGGTCGGACGCTTCGTAGGCGCCCCTCCGCGTATTCAAGAGCATCAGAGCCTCCGCATACAGCGTGCCGACATCCAGGTCCTCCGGATACAACGAGTAGACCTCCGACATCGCCCGAGTGTAGGCGCTGTCCAGCGCCGCTCGCGTATCGGGATCATGCTCCGGGGTGTAGCGGATCGACATTGCCCGAATGAGCGCTTTCTCCATCGGGTCGTCGGTCCGCTCGATCAGCGAGAGCGCGCGTTGGGCGGCCTCATAGGCGGGGCCGGCGTTGGCGTTGGTCAGCCGGCCATTCAGGAAGGGGCCGCGGGCTTTCGCCTCACCCCAGAAGCACACAGCACAATCTGGATCTTGGCGTTGCGCCTCTTCGAACGACCGGATCGCCACGGGAAGCGTGAAGGCATACACCATCTGCATGCCCTGATCGAAGTAGGCCTGCGCGAGCGGCGCGTCGGTGTCGATCGTCCGGGTGTAATCGCCGGTGACTGCCTCCAGCAGCGGGACGGTTGGGGCCGGAGCCCCCTGGGCGGCCGCGTCGCCGGCTGCCACGAGTACCGACGTGACTAGCGCCAGCGCCGGAACGAGCAAGAGTACGGCAGACCTGCGGCGGTCGGTGTTCTTCGAGCGCTCCATCATTCCTCCACTGATGACCTGCTGAACCGGACGGCGCCTCAGGCGGGAGGAGCTCTCGCGGCGAGGCCGCCGTCCACGACTGCTTAGAGCTTAAGGGTGCCCGTCCGATTCGGTCAATCGAGCGTCCAACCCGGGCGGTGGAATCTCGGAAATGTCCACGGGACTCCACAAGCCGTGGCGAAAGTGCACGACCCACCTATTTTGTCCGCACCTTCCGCCTTCGCGAGCGAGCGCCACAACGAGGAGACCGCTTCGCCATGATTAGCCGACGTCACGCAATCAAGAGCCTGGTCATCTCCGTGGGCGGCTCTGCCTTGTTCAGTGCCTGCGGCGGTCGGGGGGTCCTCGCTGTTCTGACGCCCAGCGCCTCGCCTCGCTTTTACAGTGAGCGCGAAATGGCCGTGCTGTCGCGGGTGAGCGATCTGCTCCTGCCCCGCACTGAGACCCCCGGTGCCCTGGACGCGCATGTCCCCGCATTGCTCGACCAGTTGATGGCGGAGTGGGCCAGTAGCGAAACGCAGGCCTCACACCGTGCGGTGCTCGCGGCCCTCGACACGCGATTGCAGGCGAGCTCGGGTGGCGATTTTCTCGAGGGGACCGACTCGGTCGCCGAGCAAGCGCTCGCCGCGGTGGACGCCGCGGCTTACGCCGACGAACCGCTCCAGGGGTACCGGGCTCTCAAAGGGCTGATCACGCAGGCGTATTTCGCCACGGAGGCAGGCGCCGTGGATGAACAGCAGTGGGTTGCCGTTCCCGGACGTTGGGAACCGTGCCTCGATCGATCATGAAGCACCCACTGAGTCTCGTTACAGGGAGATGTCGCCTTGGCTGATTTTGATGCGATCGTGATCGGGTCAGGAATGAGCGGAGGCTGGAGCGCTAAGGAACTCACCGAGCGTGGCCTGAAGGTGCTCGTGCTCGAACGAGGACCGGAGATCGTTCCGGAACGCGATTACACCGATCGCGTCCTGCCCTGGGATCGCCCCAACCTCGACCGCATTCCTCAGGATGAGATCGCGGAGCACTACCCCAAGCAGTACGGGGGCGTCGCCTATGCGATCAAGGAAACGACCAAACACTTTTGGGTGAAGGACAGCGAACATCCTTATGAGGAAGCCGAAGGCACCCGCTACGACTGGCTGCGCGGCTACCACACCGGTGGTCGCTCCATCATGTGGAGTCGGCAAACCTATAGACTCGGGCCCCAGGACTTCGAGGCGAATCAAAGGGAAGGTATCGGCGTCGACTGGCCGGTTCGCTACGATGACATCGCGCCGTGGTACGACTACGTGGAGCGATTCGCTGGCATCGCGGGCAATGCCGACGGCCTTTCTCAGCTACCCGATGGTGTCTTCCAACCAGCGTTCGCGCTCACATGCGCGGAGGAGGACTTCAAGTCCAAGGTCGAAGCCGCATTCCCGGGTCGCAATGTCATCGCGGCGCGCGTCGCGCATCTCACCGACGCCACGGAGGAACAGAGGGCCCTGGGACGCAGCAATTGCCGGGTACGCAACCGCTGCGAACACGGTTGCATTTACAGGGCGTACTTCTCCTCAATCAACGCCACTCTGCCGGCGGCTCAGCGCACCGGCAACCTCACGATGGTGCATAACGCCATCGTTCAATCGCTCGAATACGATCCGGCGACGGCTCGGGTGACCGGCATACGCGTGATCGACGCGGAGACCAAGCAAACTCGCGTGTATACATCGAGAGTCGTCTTCCTCAATGCCTCGACCATCGCGTCGGCGATGATCCTGCTGCAGTCTACCTCGGAGACGTTTCCGAATGGGTTGGCCAACCGGTCGGATCAGGTCGGCCGGAACCTGATGGACCATATCAGCGGTGCCGGGGCCAGGGGGCTGATGAGTGGCTTCGAAGACAAGACGGTCTTCGGTCGTCGCCCGGGCGGCATCTATATCCCCCGGTACGCGAACATCACCGAGACCGATAAGCCCTACCTGCGCGGCTTCGGGTACCAGGGCGGCGCGAGACCCGTCTCATCCACCAACGGTCCAGGGATCGGGCGCAGCTTCAAGGAAGCACATCGGGCGCACGGCCCATGGAGTGTCTCGATCGGTGCCTTCGGGGAACAGCTCCCCAGTCCCGACAACCGGGTCACGCTGCATCCCTCCCGGCTCGACCAGTGGGGCAATCCGGTGGCGGTGTTGAACGTCACGTATGGGGACAACGAACGCATCATGATGGAAGAGGCACGCAAGGACGCGATCGCCATGTTGGAGGCGGCCGGCTGCACGGATATCACTTCCGGAGACGTGAATTTGACCAGGCCCGGCAACCGAATTCACGAGATGGGTAGCGCGCGCATGGGTCGCGACCCGGGTACGTCTGTGCTGAACGGCAGGTGTCAGGCCCACGATATCGACAACCTGTTCGTGACCGACGGCTCGTTCATGGCGTCTTCGGCCTGTCAGAACCCGTCTCTGACGTACATGGCGTTTAGTGCGCGGGCGGCGGACTACGCTGCGGATTTGATGGCGGACGGGACGTTTTAGGCGAGGGCCAGGTAATCGAAGGGGCGGGCTCGAATTCAACGAAGTGACGATTCTCCATCAGCGTGGCATCAGCCCGCCGTCGCAGCGGGGGGTACCGGCCCCCGACCACCCTCGTTCACTGTCCCAGCTCCCCTCCGGACCGTCGCGGGAGGCGGGTCGGCCCGCTCACCATCCCGGGCCTCGGCATCCGCCTCTGCCTGGCAGAGGATCACAAAGATCAAGAACAACAACGCGAGAGCGAGCAGCGCCGCCGCGATAGCCCAAAAGGCGATGGCGAGGGCCCCTCCCGGAGTCGCGCCGAGCACCGCAACCGCGGCGGCGATGGCGAACATCGCCATTGCGGCGGCAAGCAAAGACTGGAACGCGCGCATCAGTATTTCGCAGCGTGTCATAATCCGTCCTCCGTATTTATCCGGTCGAAGCACCGAGGGCCGTAGGGTCCGCTGCCGGCTTCAGCAAGCGCCGTATGGCAAAGGCGCTCGGGCACGTAGACAACAGTGTTGCGGGCGCCTACGACCGCCACGGGTAGTGGGAAGAGCGGCGTTCCCGAGCACA
This sequence comes from Gemmatimonadota bacterium, assembly GCA_015664885.1. Classification (GTDB taxonomy): domain Bacteria; phylum Gemmatimonadota; class Gemmatimonadetes; order Longimicrobiales; family Gaopeijiaceae; genus UBA1138. The sequence continues at coordinate 3,634 of DQPL01000007.1, read as the reverse complement.
TTGTTCACCTGATTCTTGGGGACATGGTGAGCAAGGGGCTCGTGCTGGCGGGAGCTGTCCTAGGTGTCATACGGGACGTATATCACGCCGGCTGAAGAGTCTCCCCGTCCGCAGCCGGCACCCAGCAAACTGGCGACCATTAAAACGGTCCGGTATGCTGCCCCCATTATCGATGCTCTTTGTCGGACGACATCATGACTGTGCGACCTCTCTCGAAGTACGCCCAGACTGCTTGTGCCCTTCTCCTGCTTTCTGTTGGATCGGCCGAACGTCTATCCGCCCAAGTGGATCAGAAAAAGCCGCTCACGCTCCGCGACTACTCGGCGTGGCGGTCCATCGGCGACCAACAGATCTCCGGGAATGGCCGCTGGGTGGCGTACACTCTTCAGTACACCAACGTCCTGCCGGCTGACGAGAAGCCCGTCCTCGTGCTCCACGACCTCGAGAACGGTCGGGACGTTGAGATCGATAATGCGCACGACGGGCAGTTCAGTCGCGACTCACGGTGGATCGTGTACGAGGTCGACTCGATCCCGGCACCGCGCGGGAGCCGGGCCTCCGATCCGCCGGACCCTTCCGAGGACGCATCCGGGGACTCGACCGAGCCGACCAGCACGCCCCCACGCATCGTGCTCCGGAATCTCGCTACCGGCCAGACAAGGTCGTGGGATAGGATCCAGTCGGTCACCTTCAACCACACCTCCACCCACCTCCTTCTCAGCAAACGGCCGGCCTCCGGCGGACGAGGGAGAGGCCGAGGAGGTGGAGGTGGCGGCGGTGGTGGCGGTGGGGACGACGATTCCTCGCGGGGCGCCGACCACCTTCTCCACGACCTGGTCGACGGGACCAGCCTGCTGCTCGGTAGCGTGAGCGAAGCCGCTTTCAACCGGCAAGGCGACCTCCTGGCCTATGGCGTCGACGCTGAGAGCAACGAAGTCAACGGGCTCTTCCTGATGGAGCTCGCGACGGACCGCATGCGTCCGATAGACAATGACACGCTGGTTTATGGTAGCCTTGAATGGAGCGACGACGGCGACGGTATAGCGGCGCTCAAGGGTCGCCCCGTCGACGACAAGCGGGAGCGCGCCAACACCTTGGTGGCATTCACGAACGTTCGTGCCGCGATCGACGGCGGCAACACCACGCCGACCACCCTCGACGCCTCAGCCCCTGGCTTCCCAGGAGCGGGTTTCGTGATCAGCGAACGGGCAGCGCTCTCGTGGAGCGAAGACGGAAGTCGCGTATTCTTCGGTGTCATCTCGCAGCGGCCTGAGCTCGACCCCAAGGACGCGCCCAGTCGTGATTCGGTGCCCAACGTCGATATCTGGCTGTCGCAGGACGAGCGAATCCAATCGGTCCAGATGATCCAGGCCCAGCGGGACCTCAACTTCACCTTCCGCCACGCTCTGGACGTCGCTAGCGGTCGCTTCATCGCACTCACTGATTCGGCAATGCGGCAAGTCGAGATCTCACCGGCGGGTCGCTGGGCCGTAGGATTGGACAACCGCGCCTACATCGCAGATACGGCGCGCGCGCGCGCGGACATCTACCGACTCGATACGGCGACGGGCGAGCGTACGTTGATGCTGGAGGGACAGCTGGTCGGTGCCCACGAATTCGGCATCAGCCCCGATGGCCGCCGCTTCTTGTATTGGGACGACGACCGCTACCAGGCGTACGACTTCGAGACGGGCGAATCGCGGACGCTTCCGGGCGGCGAAAACGGCGAGTTCTTGAACATGGAGTGGGACTACGTCGGACCGAGACCCGCCTATGGCGTCCAGGGGTTCGCGAGCGACGGAAGCGGGGTGATCGTCCGGGGCCGCTACGACCTATGGCTCCTCCCCTTCGAGGGTCAGACCGCCACGAACCTCACCGGAGGCGAAGGCGAGCGTAGCGAGATCCGCTTCCAACTCGTTCAGACGGAGCCCATCGACATTGATGCCCCGCGCCGAGTGCGAACGAGAAGCGAGTTCGACCTGAGTGGGCCCATGACCCTCTCGGCCTACGGACAATGGACCAAAAAGGCTGGGTTCTACCAGCTGGATGGCGGTGAGCTAAATCAGATGATCTTCGCCGACGCCCGCTTCGGCAATCCGGTGCGGGCGGAACAGGCCGATCGGATGCTCCTGACGCGGCAGACGTATGAGGAGTTCCCGGATTTACAAGTATCCGGCCTTGGGTTCGACGATATGACAAAGATCAGCGAGGCGAACCCGCAGCAGTCGGAGTTCGAGTGGGGGCACACGGTTCTGATCGACTACGAGAACCGAGACGGTGTCCGGCTCCAGGGGGTCCTCGCCCTACCGAACGACTACCAGGAGGCCGAACGCCGCCCGATGATCGTGAGCTTCTACGAAAAGAACTCACAGAACCTGCACCGGTACCCGGCGCCGAGGTACATGACGGGAATGGGGTCGCTCACCGTCGAGGCACACAGCCGCGGATACATCACCCTGCTGGCCGACGTGCATTTCCGAACCGGGTCGTCACACAGTGACATGCTCGAGAGCGTAGAAGCCGCGACCCAGAAGGTGATCGATCTGGGCTACGCCGACCCCGACCAGATCGGCGTGCACGGACATAGCTACGGGGGCGAAGGCGCCGCGTATATCGGCACGGTCTCGAAGATGTTCGCGGCAGTCGGCATGGGCGCGGGCGTGACCGACCTCTGGTCCGACTTCAGTCAGAGCTGGGGATGGTCATACCAGGTCCAGGGAGGGAGCGGCCAACAGGGGAGCAGCTACTACCTGTTCGGCCAGGGACGTTGGGGCACGACGCCCTTCGACGATCCAGAACGCTACCGAGCCGAGAGTGGGATCACCCATGTCAGCGAGGCGGTGGCCCCGTTCCTGATCATGCACGGCACCGCCGACCCCACGGTCGCCTTCAGCGAGGGCATGAACTTCTACAACGCCCTACGCTACAACGGAAAAGAGGCCATCATGCTCGCTTATCCGGAGGAGGGCCACGGGTTGAGGGGTCTAGCCAACCGCCGCGACCTCACCATGCGCTACTTCGACTTCTTCGATCATCACCTGAAGGGCGAGCCCGCCAAGAAGTGGATGACGGATGGGGTCCCGTACCTGGAGAAGCGGGAGCGGCGGTTGGGCGGCGTCAGGATCATCAGCTAGTTGGGCGCGTTTTGCCCCAACCCCTCTCGGGCCTCCAGATACAACAAAGCCGGAAGCCCGCGTCGTTAGCGGCCTTCCGGCAGTGCCCCGCCAGGGACTCGAACCCCGAACCTACTGATTAAGAGTTAGATAGCAGTATATACGCGGAGTATCACCGAGTATCACGGCGAGACCTTACCGCCACATCCCGAACACTGTGTGATCGCCATGCTCTGATTCTGCCCTGCCCCACTCACACCCGCAACCCAGGACGCGCAGAACAGTGCTGGATAGCTGGAGACGGGGCTGGATGCCACGGAGGGGCCAGGGGTTGCCGTCTTCTAGGCAGGGGTACAGGGGTCGTAGGTCACGGTCTCGCCGTCCTGAATCCACTCACCGCACCGCTCACCCATGTTGTAGGTGCCCTTGAACCGCAACTGACCGTTCTCGTCGTAGGTCTCATACGGGCCGTCGAGTTCACCACCGCTGTAGGTGCCAGTCTGCTGTAACTGCCCATTCTC
>DQPL01000010.1 GCA_015664885.1 Gemmatimonadota bacterium | reverse complement strand
GTCGAAACTCCGGCCCATACGCCGGTCTCGTTCTTGGTATTTGGACCCCTTTCTCCTTGAGAGATCAGGTGTCCACCAAACCAGGTCAACTCCAGGTTGGCCTTGCGCGTCAGTCCCTCCGGGCCGTTGTCCACGTCCAAAACGATGGCGTCGAGCACCGAGGCCGCTTCCCCGAGGATTAGCGAGACGTCGCCTTCGCGTACACGCACACGATCGTCCCGCAGCGGGTGACTCGCGAATTCACCCAGACGACCCCGGTTCCATGCGACGACCGCCGGCACCAATTCGGCCACGATGACCTCGGTGTCGGGCCCGAGTTGCCTCAGTGCAGAGGACAACGTGAAGCCCACGCCCAGGCCGCCGATCAGTATCCGGGCGCCTTCCCGCTGAGCGAACTCGGCGCACGAGATTTCGCCCAGAGCCTCCTCTGATCCATGTGCGCGGGTGCTCATGAGGCCCTGGCCGCCCACGATCTTGATCAGATAGTCTGAGCCGCGCTGGTAGAGTCCGAGCCCGCTACTGCCGCCCGGGATCGGAGCCGTCTCCAGCAAATGCTCACGCTCCACATCAGTTCGCGCGCACAGTAATCGCGTCGTACACGTACTGTCGCGAAGACCCGCGCACATCAGGCCGATTGCCGAATTGTTGGATCATGCCTACGAATGCCAGGTCTTCCTTCGGATCGATCCAGAACCACGTGCCGGCGGCTCCACCCCAGTAGTAGGTTCCCGCGGAGACGCCGTCGCCCTGTGACGGATCCAAAACGACCGCGAAGTCCAAACCGAACCCCTCCCGGCCACCTGAGAAACTGACCCCCGCCGGAAGATGGTCGCTGCGCATGAGCGAGACGGTCTCCTGCGAGAGGACCCTCACGCCGTCCAGCTCTCCATCGTTGAGCAGCATGAGACAGAAGCGCATGTAGTCCAGCGTCGTGGAGACGAATCCCCCACCGCCTGAGAAGAATGTCGCCGGTTGCTTCCACTCGCTGGCCCTCGAGGCGGTCTCACCCACGGTGAGATTGCCCAGCAGGTCGTAGGTGTATACCTGGGTGAAGCGGTCCGCCTTGTCCGCATGCACATGGAAGCCGCTGTCCACCATGCCGAGGGGGCCCAGGACGCGATCCTGTAGGAAGGTGTCGAGCGGCTGACCCGAGAGCACTTCGATCAGATACCCCTGCACGTCCACAGCGACGCTGTAGTGCCACTGAGCCCCGGGCTGCCCCCACAACGGGATGTGCGAGAGCTTCGTGATCATGTCCGAGAGGGTGCCACCGCGGTCGAGCACGTCGACGTCGCGATAGATCACGTCGACCTGGGAATTCGAGAAGACGCCGTAGGTGAAGCCCGCCGTGTGGGTCATCAATTCCCGGATCGTCATGAGGTGGTCGGCTTCCTCGACGAGCGGGCCGCTGGCACCCACGCCTGATGCGACCTCGAGGTCGGCGAACTCCGGGATATACATCGCCACGGGATCGGAGAGCTGGAACCTGCCCTCCTCGTAGAGCGTCATCAGGCCCACGCCGATGATGGGCTTGGTCATCGAGTAGATGCGGAAGATGGCGTCCGGCGGCATCGCGCGTCCGGCCTCGCGGTCTCGCGCGCCGTAGGTCGCGAAATGCACGATCTTGCCGTGTCGCGCCAACATCGTGGTCATGCCAGCCAAGCGTCCCTGATTGATCAGCTCCTGCATGCCGCCCTTCAGCCGCGCAAGGCCCGCAGTGGACATGCCAACCGACTCCGGCTCATGAAGCTCGACACCCAGGTCGACCGATGGCTCGGTGCCGGTCGGGGATGCCGGGTCGGTCGGCGTCGAGGCGTCACACGCGACAAGCGTGGTGGTCAGCCAGAATGCCGGGACCAGCCAGCGGAGCCTGCTCCAGGGCCTCACGACCGAGTCACTCCCGCCTCGGTATCGAATCACACAGCACCATTCCTCACCGGATCTCCGGCGGCCTGAAGGGCACGTACCTCACCAGCCGCGCGCGCGTGACCTCACCCGCGTAGATGTTTCCGTCGAAGTCCACACCGAGGAACTCGATACCGGCGCCGACGTCCACGTCGTGTTGGGGAATGAAGTGTGTGACCCACGCCTGTTCGGTCTTCAAGTCCCCGATCCGGATGCCCTTCTCCCAGCCGAAGTTGCTGCGCCACGGGTCGGGCGGCCCGGTCCGTAGCTGGCCCGAGAGGCCATCGCCCGCATAAAGAATGTCGTTGCGATCGATGAAGAGCCCGCTCGGCTTGCCGTAGTGCGTCCAGATATAGAGCAGCTCGCCGTCCTGATCGAAGACCTGGATGCGGCTGTTGCCGCGATCAGCGACCAGAACGCGGTCCTGGGAATCGATCTTGATGTCGTGGGCGTCACTGAACCGACTCGGCTCCCGGCTCTCCGATCCGACACCGCCCCCCACCGCGAGCACGAACATCCCGTCGCGAGTGAACTTGACGATGCGGTTGTTCCCACCCCTGTGCCCATCCGAGACCCAGATGTCACCGTTGGCAGCGATCGCGACGCCCGACGGGCCATTGAAGTGATTTTCGTCGTCCCCCCAGACTGCGGCTTCACCCAACCGCATCACCACCTCTCCCTGCTTGGTGAGCTTCAGGACCTGATGCCCGATGCCCATGCTCTCACCCAGCGTGGCTCGAGCGTCGCCGTGCGAGCCGCCTTCGGTGACCCACAGAAAGCCATCGCGGTCCAGAGCGAAGCCGTGCGGAAAGGCAAACATGCCGGCCCCGAAGCTGTCCACCAGGTTGCCGTCGAGGTCGAACTTCAGGATCGGGTCCAGGTCGGTGCCGGCGCACCCATTGCCGCCGCACCGGTCCAGAATCCACAGGTGCACTCCGTCGGGGTCGGGGATGACCCCGCTGATGACCCCAAGGCTTCTTCCTTCGGGCAGCTTCTCCCAGCCAAAGGTGGCGCGGTACGGGTTGGTCGTGGACGTCTGGGCGGTCAATGTCCCGCCCCAAGCGACACCCAACAACACCAAACCGACAAGGGTGCTCACGCTTGTTCGCTGGGCATGCTGCATTGTGTTGCTCTCCCATTTGGCAGTTCGTGGGCCCGACGCCTCGACTTCCCGGTCTCCGGTTAAGCTATCGTCCGGAATCGAGCTGTTCCACGAAGTCCGACCACGCAACGGGTAGCCCGTGGATCGGCACGATCGTCTCGACGTCCAGCCCGAGTCGTTGCACGTGGCCCAATAGGGTCCGGCTATCCGAAAGGTCAGCCTCGATCAGGATCTTCTCGTTCGGCAGATAGGCGACCAGCATCCCCTCGACATGGGGCAGCGGGTGTACATAGGAGACGTGCATCGAACGCTCCCCTCCGCTCAGCCAGTAGTTCTCACGCACCGTCTCGTACTGGTAGCCCTCAGCGAGCTCCGTCGGCGGCCATAGCGCCAGCATGTCCGGGGCCAGCGTACGGGGCGCGTAATTGAGCACGTCGCGTGTGTAGAACTCGTAGTTCTTCCAATGCGTGACGATGGTGGCGCCGACATGCATATACGTGCGCAGCCCGCCGATGTGATCGTGGTGCTGGTGCGTGTTGATGAGGAAGCGGATCGGCTTGTCAGGCACGAGCCGAACGATCTCATCGATGACCGCGAGGCTACGCCGCTCGTCGAGAGGGGCCTCCACGACCGTGATGTAGTCGTCGAACTCGATGGCCACGCTGTTGTGAGACGACCCGCCGAGCAGCCACACGCCGTCGGCTACCTCGAGCGTCGTGACCTCGACCGGGAAGTCGGCCCGCAGAACCGCGTCGGGAACCGTGACGGGGTCGTCGCAGTCGTTGGCTCGGATGTCCGCAAGCGTTCCGCCGAACGCATTGTGGCCGGCGTTGACGCTCTGCGCCTGGTAGTTGTCGTCCCAGCCCTGATGGTGATGCCAGCCGGCGGGAAAACGAATGCCGTCGCCTAGATCCACATAGCTCGCGTTGGTGAATTCATGCTCGTAGTTCATGTCTCCAAGCACGGGATCGGGCACCCAGGTGTGGATGCGCTGCAGCAGATTCTCACTGTTGATGGTGGCGTCCACCCTGTACTTCCCCAGCACGGTGATCGACACGATCGTCACTTTTTCGGGCGATACCGTCGCGCCGTCCCGACCCATCTCGCCGAGCTCCCAGCGCCAGGTGGCGCGCGGGTCGGCACCCGGCATCATGGCCGCCTTGAGGAAGCCGTGCGGATTGAGCCACATGTCGAGCTGCCAGCGTTCGGCGTCCTCGGGCGGCGCCGCCACGGGCGCGCTACCCTGCCCGTCCACGTGCCATGCATGCGTGCCGTTTACCGCGAAGAGTTGGCGACTGTTGCGCTGCAGCGGTGTTCCGCCTCGCCACCCGAGCCCCCACTTCCACGACGCTGGATTGAGGCCAGGTTCACGATCGAACGCTTCCACCGACGTGCCGGCCTCCCAGTTCATCGTGCGGCGGAAATTGGTCAGCCGTTCGCCGCGCGGCCAATCCACTTCGTAGCCGTTCAGCCGCTGCTGGCCCACCATGCCCGCATAGGCACTGCCCGAGATCGTCACGCAGCGAAGGTTGGCGACGCCGATCGCCTCGGCGGCAGCCTGCAATACTGGAGCAGGGTCGAGGTAGCCCGGTGGCAGCTCCTGAGCGGCGGACGGAACGCCGATCAGTGTCGCTACGACGACAAAACTCGAAAGTCTGGTGGACATCGAATTGGCCCTCCCGATCGGTCGGAACGTGTAATACACCTGGGTCACCAGGGTGCCCCACGCTCGGGCGACCTGGTGCTTCAGGATGGGACACGGGGAGGACCGGGCGCAACGCCCGTACTCGTCCGCCTTGGCGCAGGTCCACGTTGTGGCGATATCATCGTCCCTCCACGAGCCATGCGTCACCGGAGCTGGCAATGCTAAGAATGAAGACCGCAGTATGCGGATGTGTAGGCCTCCTGCTCGGCCTCGCGCCGAGTTCAGCCTCCACACAGGAGCTGCCTCTAGAGCTTCCCGAGCGCGTCCCGGCACAGTTCATGTCGTACCTGGGGGCACCGTGGCTCGAGCGTCCTGAGCGCGTCGCGGAGGAAATGCCCGACGACATGCTGGCGGCGATGGGCCTCGGAGACGGAGACGTGGTTGCGGACCTGGGAGTCGGATCCGGATACCACGCGCGTAGGATGGCCAGGCTCGTGGCTCCGACCGGGACGGTCTACGGCGTGGACATCCAGTCCGAAATGCTGGACATCCTGCGAGGTCACATCGAACGCGAAGGACTCACCGGCATCGTTCCCGTGCTGAGCGAACCCGACGACCCGAAGCTGCCCGAGGGTGAGATCGACTGGATCCTGATCGTCGACGTGTATCACGAGCTCTCCGACCCCGTGACCGTGCTCACCAAGCTGCGGCAGTCGCTCAAGCCCGACGGGCGCGTGGCACTAGTCGAATATCGTGTTGAGGACGGGACGGGCGACCACATCAAAGCCGACCACCGAATGTCGGTCCGACAGGTTCTGAGCGAGTGGAATCCGGCAGGATTCGAGCTCGTCGAGCTGCACGAGTTCCTGCCCGGTCAGCACATGTTCATCTTTCAGTCCACCGACTGGGACGGCGCCCCAGGCATCGAGCCCCGAACGGTGATCGCGGACTATGACGTGCTCGATGCGATCCGCGGCGGCCATATCGAAGTCAGCACGTCAGGTCAGGGGCCGGAGACGCTCAGCCTGACGATCAACCGGACCCGGTCCGAATCGATGGTGATCACGTTCCCAGTCGGCACATACTTCGAATCCGCCGGTGGCAGCAGTGACATGGTGGCGAGCAGAGACGGAGTCATCCTCCTCACCGAGGACGGTCCCCAGTCCTGGTCGGTCATGGTGCGCAAGGCGCATCGCACCCTACCCGTACCTGAGGCGGGGGATCGACTGGAAATCCGATCGGCCGACGAGCACCGCGCCACTCGGAACGTGACGTGGCTGTTCCAAGGGACGGGCCTTCACCCACAGATCGCGCCGACCGTCGAGCAGCTCGCCCTGTGGATCGCGTCGGAGAACGCCGGCTACGATGACCTCGCGGAGTACGCTTCGGCGGCGCCGATCCCGACCGAACGCACCGTGGCACTGGCTGCGGCCTACACGGCTTCGGCAGGAATCGACATCACCCTGAAGCAGATCTGGGCCGACCGTGAGAAGTTCGTCCCGGCCCTCACCGACGAGAACCTGAGGAGGTTCTTCGAGAACTGACCTACCTGCCGGGAGCCGCCCGGTACACGTCGTCGCTCACGGGCTCCAACCAATCCACGGTGCCGCTGTAAATCGTCATTTGAAGCGCGTCTTCATCGAGCCCGGCGCCGTGCCAGTGCTCGACGCCCGCGTCCGTCCACCACGGCTGGCCCGGCTCCATGATCTCTAGCGACTGCCCACGCACCTGCGTCCGGCCTCCGCCTTCCTCCACCATCAAGAGCTGGCCCCAGGAATGCGAGTGCCAGTTCGAGCGGCTGCCGGCCGGGAAGAGCAGACGCAGCGTGTTCACATCTTCACTGTCCACCACGGACGGGTTGCCACCCATGAAACGGCTCTGCTGCTGCGCCATCGACTCAGTAGGGTTCGTGAGCAACGAGAACCCGAAGACTCCCACCCCGATGAGCGCCAGCGCGAGCACGATGTGCATCGACTTTCCGTTCCATGCTTTCATGTCACTTCCCTTGGTCCAAGTCTGAGATCGGGGTCACCGTGACCATGAGGTCCTTGTACGTGAACATCGAACCGTCGCTGGCGACCGCGCGCAGCACGTAGTTGCCCGGCTCCGTGAAGGTCGCTTCGGCGACCCACCTGCCATCCTCAGGCGGCTCGGGGATGATCCAGGGCGGCGACCACGGAGAGTTGCCCCACACCCGCGAGTCCGTCCACGTCTTCATCTGCGTTGGCGAAAAAGTCACTTGTTCGGCATTACCGCGGTACACGATCCACGACAGCCGCATGCCCGGTCCACTGAGCACTACGATGGACGAAGGAGGCCGGTACAGTTGGGCCAGAGTCGATGGCGGTCCGCCTCGATTGCGTCTGGCGGGGAGGTTGTCGGGGTCGTGAGCCTTCGCGACCACGGTCAGCGCCTGACCGACTCCGATGCTGACATGGTCATCCCCCTGGATCTCGAGCTCAGGAGGAATGTTGGTGCGGAGCGCGTCGCTGAGGCTTCCGAAATTCCCCCCAACTTCAGTGGAGATCACCTGCGGGTCGATCCGGTAGTCCGGTGCCAGCGAGGCAAACGCGCGCAGTGTCATCCCTCGCGTGTTGAGCGTCCAGACCAGCTCCGTGGAGCCGAAGTCCCCGGGCACGCGAATGGTGAACAGGAAGGGGTTCCGTCGCGGATAGAAATGCGTCGGCTGGCCCTGGTCGGCGGAGGAAGCGTCGTACGCCTCCCGCTCGAGATCGTCCAGCCCCGCGGCCTCTGTAAACGTAAAGTAGTTGTCCGGACCAACCGGGATATCGAATTCCTGCTCCCAATTGGAGTTCATGTACCCCATGAACAGCGTGTACGTCCCGTCGTCGTTAGGCCACCAGCCCTCGAAGGCAGGCGCCACGGTCTGGTCGGTCAGGTGCATAAACCGCGTCTGACCTTCAGCCGCCGGAACCAGGAAAAGGACCGAAAGCAGTGCTAACAACAGCCCCCGGCCAGTAGACGACAGAGCGCTGCCGCGTATCACTGGTTCTCCCTTCCTCCCGTCGGTCCCTCCTCCATGTCGGTCACGACGGGAGCCCAACACAGCGGACACCCGACGTCGTAGTCGTTCCTGTCCTTCATCATCGCGCGTCGAGCCGCCATTTCCGCCTGGAACTGCTCTTCGGTGAGCGTGACCGAGTAGCCGAGGTCGATGAACATGTTGGAGACCGAGCGCCGACCGCCTCCAGCCCAGTTTCTCGAGTCCGCGACGTTCGGATTGGCTTCCGTGGTGTCGAGGAAGCCGATGACGTGCAGGATCGTGCCTTTGGGCAACAACGGCGCGGCGTCGTCCTCGAAGACGTACTGCTTGACCCAATTGTGAGAGTAGCCAACGCAGCTGAGCGTGAACTGGTTGTGGCCCCAGATCGCCTCCATGCACATCCGTACACCCGGTGCATGTAGATGCGGTTCGAATGCGACGATCTTGGTGTGCTGCTGCAGTACCTGGTAGGAATGGAATTCCTGGTTCGCTTTGTTCGGCGCCACGTCGATGTCGACGCCGTTGCCAAGACGCGGGCCCCGGTTCATGTACTCGGGCTCGTAGTCCGGCGGGAAGAACTTGAAGCCGAACTCGAGGTGCCCGGTCGTCTCACGGCCGTTCGCGTGCAGATGCGACGCACCGAGGTGTAGCGCCGAACCCGCGCGCAGCAGCCTGCCAGCCTTGTCCGGGAACACGTCCGCATTGCGCCCGACCTCGTGGATGGGCCAGCTCGTCCTTTGACCGACCACCTCGGTGCCGTCCTCACTCAGCACGCCACTCGTATAGGTCATGTGGTGGAAGACGTAGCGGCCACCGACGGTGCTGCTCTCGTTCTCCGCCGGGATGTCGTTGACTTCGCGGACCTCCACGGCCATGACGTAACGGTCTTCGGTCAGTCCCGTCGGCACCAGGCCGATATCTCCCCAGCGATCGGGTCCCACGGGCGGCATCGTCTTGTCAACCGAGCGCAGGACGAGATCTGGCGTTCCGATCGTCCATGCTCCGGAATCGGCAAAATCCCGCGGCGCTGGCATGTCCGCCCGGTTGCCTTCAGGAGCTCCGTTGTCCGCCCATGCCTGAATCTTGGCCAGCTCTTCGCTGCTGAGCGAATAGTCGTCCTTGAAGGCGGAGTGGATGCCGATGTCCTTCTCCACGAACCACGGGGGCATCGCGCCCATGCGATCCCTGATGGCGGTGCGGTTCCGAATCCTCCGGGCCATTGGCCGTACTTCGTCGTAGCTCCTGAGCGACATGGGTGCGCCACCACCTGCGCGGTGGCAGCTTACGCAACTGCGCTCGAGGATGGGCGCGATGTCTCGCGAGTACGTGACCGTGGCTGGATTGATGCCGAAGTCGGCTGCAGCGTACAGATGCAGCTCGTGGTTAGCGACACTCGCATCGTGCGATTGAGCGCTCACCGCGACCGGCAACGCAAGAAGGGCTAAGACCGAAAAAGCGAACCGTCTGGCATTCATCGAACACTCCCCTTGGCAACGTGCACAAGCCTTGAGCTACGATGCGGCAGTTGCGTGCTCATCGCAAGCGTCTCAACCATAAATCATAACTGCGGAACTGCTACGGCCGGCTCTCCGGAAGCGCAAAAGCCACCAGCGTCGTCCCTGAAGGAATCAGCACGTGCTGCCGTCCATCGAGCATGTGGGTCATCGCCGCGGCGCCCCAGATGCGGGAGCCGGTCTGGTAATGCCACAGGTTCTGGCCGGTGCTGGCCTCGAACGCCATGAAATTTCCCTCGTGGTCACCCGCGAAGACGAGCCCGGACGCCGTGCTCATCACCCCCGCCATGGTGGCGGACGGGTAGCGGAACTCCCACTTACGCTCGCCGGTCTGTACGTCGATCGCGCGCAGAGCGCTGTACCAATGGTCGCGGTCGATCCAGACGACGCCGCCGAACGAGCTGCGACCCTCGACGAACTCGGGCTCCTGAGGCGCGAAGGTGGCGCAGGTCTCGCGCGCGGTGACGAAGAAGAGGCCGAGATCGGGATTGAACGACGGCGGCATGAAGTTGGTGCTGCCCCAGGGGTCCGGCAGACACCCTTCACTACCGTCGTTGAGGATTATGGGCCGCCCATCGGGCCCGATCTCGCGCGCCCAGGTCGTTTCCGTGAACGGCTTGCCGAGCAAAAGCTCACCCGTCGTGCGGTCGAGCACATAGAAGAACCCGTTCCGGTTGGCCACCATGACCACCTTGCGCTGCTCGCCACCAAACATGATGTCCGCCTGCACAGGCACATGGTTGGAGTCCCAGTCGTGCAGGTCGTGCGGCGTGAACTGGTAATGCCAACGCAGTGTGCCCGTTTGGGCGTCGAGCGCCACGAGCGAGTTCGTATAGAGGTTGTCCCCCAGCCGGTCGTCGCCGTAGTAGTCGGGATTCGGATTTCCGGTGCCCCAATAGATGAGATCGAGCTCCGGATCGTAGCTCCCAGTCATCCAGGTGCCACCGCCGCCTCGGGCCAAGATTTCCGCGTCCTGCGGCCAAGTCTCACTGCCGGGCTCGCCAGGCCCAGGGATCGTGTGGAACCGCCAGATGCGTTCGCCCGTCTCCGGATCGTACGCGTCGACGAAGCCGCGCGTCGCATACTCGCCGCCCGAGATCCCGACAATCACTTTTCCGTCGATGACCAGCGGCGCCATGGTCGCGGCATAACCGACGTGGTAGTCCGCGAGCTCGATATCCCAGAGCACGCTCCCGGTCTTTCTGTCGAGCGACACGAGGTGCGCATCGAGCGTCACCATGAAGAGGCTCTCGCCGAGCATACCGAACCCACGATTGACGGGCGCGCTCGCGCCATAGGTGAGATCGTTCGGCAGGTTGCGCCGATACTGCCAGAACTGGCGTCCGGTCCGGGCGTCGAGCGCCCACGCCAAGTTGTTCGACCCGGTGACGTAGAGCACGCCGTCCAATACGAGTGGGGTGGTCTCGAAGCCTCGGCCTCGGGTCGTCGTACCGGTTTGGAAGGTCCAAATCGGTGTGAGGCGGTGCACGTTTTCGGGCGTGACCTGGGTGAGCGGGCTGTGGCGTCGGCCGCTGTAATCGCCGGAGAAAGTCAGCCAGCTCGAGGGGTCGGAGAATCCTTGGAGAATGTCGGCATAGGTGACGCCGGGGTCGCCGTCCTGTGCGACCAGACTCGAAGTGCCGAGGCCTGTCAGCGCGATCATGGCAGCGGCGCATGTCAGGCTTCTGGCCAGTCCTCTGACAAATCTTCCGAGCAGCATTGATTGCACCTCTCTACCGGCCATTTGAGTCAGCGTCTCGCAGCGTACCGAGATATCGCAGCAGGTCGTCGAGATCGCTGTCGCTGAGACGGTCTGAGCCGAATTGCGGCATTAGCGAGCGATCTACTCGCGTGAGTTCCTGCAGATCCGCCTTGAGATATCCCTGGAGCCGCTCGCGCGTATCCACGACCTGAATCGAGAACACGTCCTCGCTCTTGGTCACGCCACGGACGCGCTGACCATCTTGTGTGACGAATGTCACCGTACGGTAGCCCGCCGCGACCGAAGCACTGGGGTCGCGAATCGACCGGATCAGCATGTCGCGAGATCGGACGACGGTGATGCGTGTCAGATCAGGGCCCAGATGCCCGCCGCGCCCGTTCACCGTATGACAGCGGACGCAGGTCCCGGAAAAGACCTCCTGGCCGCGTTCAGCATCCCCGGTGTCGTTCTCGAACGGCGAAACCGTGCTGAGGCCCTTCACATGAGCGACGATCGCCCAGATCTCGCGGTCCGGCGCAGAGCTGGAGGGCATGATGCTGCCCGAGATGCCCCGCTGGATCACTTGGAAGACCCGGTCGTCACTCGTGCCAGCCGCCCACATGAGGGTCAGATCGGGACCGCTGATGCCCTTGGCGTCCGCACCGTGACATTCGGCGCAGCGGGTGCCGAACAGGGCCGCGCCGGCGCGCATCGCGGTACGGTCGCCCTCATACGGGTTCCCGCCCTGCGCGCTCACAGAGAGCGGCGCGGAGATGCTCAGGATCAGGAGTAGGCGCGGGAGCGCTAAGCGGGCCATATCGGGCATACCATAGCGGTCGGCTGGGGATGCGCAAACGGGCTCACTGCAGGCCGTGGCACTTCGCGGATCGGAGAGTCGGGCGCGAGGCAACGTCCGATACGCGCGGGTGGCTGGCAAGCATGACGATCGCACCGGGTCCCCGTACCTTGCTGGGTCCACAATGACTCCACGGAGCCTCCAAGCGATGCACAGATTTCCAGTCGCCCTCAGCTTGCTCCTGCTTCCTGCGGGCATGTCCGCCCAAAACTCGAGCGCAGACTACACCGAGCCCTACCAGCTGGAAGCCCTGGATATCTATCGCAGCATCATCGGATACCGGTCTGCCGCAACACATGGCCGGGTGCCCGAAGTCGCCGCCTATCTGGCAGATCGGTTTCAAGCGGGCGGATTCCCGGAAGAGGACGTGCAGGTCCTCCCGTTTCAGGTTCCTGGCGGAGAGGAAACGGCCGGGCTCATCGTGCGCTACCGTGGCGACGGATCGTCCGGAGAGCGTCCGATTCTGCTCTTGGCCCACATGGACGTAGTCGATGCCCTTCCGCAGGACTGGGAGCGGGATCCCTTCACGCTCATCGAAGAGGACGGATACTTCTTCGGGCGAGGCAGCTTCGATGACAAGTTCGGCATTACGATGCTGACCACCACGTTCCTGCGGTTGAAAGCTGAAGGCTTCGTCCCGACGCGCGACCTCGTCATCGCGTTTACCGGAGACGAGGAAACGGGAATGATGTCGGCGCGCCGCATGGTGACGACGCACCGTGAGCTGACGGACGCCGAGTTCGCGCTCAACGCGGACGGTGGTGGTGGCCGGCTCGGCGAAGACGGCGAGGCCGTCAGCTACGTGATCCAGACCTCCGAGAAGACGTACGCCACGTTCGAGCTGACGGTCACGAATCCCGGAGGGCACAGCTCGACGCCCCGGACCGACAACGCGATTTACGATCTGGCCGCCGCGCTGAAGAACATCGAAGCGTATCGCTTCCCCGTCATGGTGAACGAGGCTACACGCCTGTACCTGAAGGGCGCTGCCGAGGTCATGCCCGGTGAGGTGGGAGACGCCATGGCTCGGCTCGCGGACAATCCTGACGACGCGCAGGCGGCCGACGTGCTTTGGCACGAACCGGAAATCGTGGGGATAACGCGCACGACCTGCGTGGCGACGATGCTACGCGCAGGCCACGCAGAGAACGCGCTGCCGCAATCGGCAACAGCGACGGTCAACTGTCGCATCTTTCCCGGCGTGCAGGTCGCGGCAGTCTACGCCACACTGCTGCGCGTGGCTGCAACGCCCCAACTGGAGATCCAGGTTCTGGCCGAGCCGATGGCTAGCCCCGCCTCACCTCTTCGGGACGATGTGCTCGAAGCCGTGAGCGCCGCGGTCCATGCACAATACCCGGACGTTCCGGTGATCCCCTACATGGCACCCTACGGGACGGACGGAAAGGAAATCCGCGCTGGGGGCATCCCGACGTACGGGGTGATGGGATTGTTCATCAAGGACAGCGACCAATTCGCGCATGGGCTGAATGAGCGCGTTCCAGTACGCGGGTTCTATAGAGCCCTGGAGCATTGGTACACGATACTCCACAGGCTGGCAGGGCGGCCGGCAGCGTAGATCGGATTCGCTTTTATGCGGGCATGACGCTGAAGGGAGGCTGAGCTCCGGACAGAGGCTCGCCACACGCTGGCCACGCTAAAGGCGGCAGCCTGCCCGTCCGATCAACTCCCACCAACCTCGCGAGCTTTGCCCGTGGTCGGGATTTCCCCGACTCCCTTTGTCAGGCTTTCCAGTTCCGCCTTGAGCTAGCGGCCGTGTTCCTAGACCTCTTTGGCCTTTTCCGCCGTGTTCTGTAGGGCTTCCGGCGTTCCCAGCCGCTCGGCGAGGGACCATCCCCCAGAGCCACTGCGGGCAACTCCTTGACCTTCCTCATCGCGAGCTCAGACGTCTCCACCAGGGTCTGGAGCAGTTGATCGGTCATAGTGATTGCTTCTTCGAGGCAGGAGCGGGTCGAGCGAACCATTTCCTCGATCAAGGCGGGACTGTCTTTCGCGGAGACCGCAGCCGAGAGGACCTCACCCGACTCGACGCTGGAGCGGATGTCATTGTGTTCCGCCACCTCGTCGTCGATCTCGAAATACTCTAGAACGAGCCCCACCGCCTCGTCGTTGTCACCGGCGTTGATGGCCTCCACGATCTTCCCGCATTCGTGCACATCCTGCTTCACGGCATCCGCTTCCTCCGCCGAAGCGGAGAGCTTCTCGTTGACCGGAGCAAGGTAAACATCATTCACCTTGTAGAGCCCCAGCGGTTTGAGGATTCCAGGCGCTGTCCCGATGATCTTCGTCATCACGGATTCACTCATACCGACCTTCGATTTGAAGTGACGTCAGCAATTCAACCGACTGACCTTGTCATCGTCGTAGTACTCGGGGGCATGATGGCTACGCGATGTATCCACTCTACGTGGCGCTGAGGATATCTGCACTAGCGTCGGCGCATCCGAGAGATCACGCTGGACGGGGAAGCCTCGTGGAAGCGGATCGTCGAGTGGAGGTGGGAAATCGATGAGCGGGGTGCTTCAACGGCGTCGCACTGAGCGCATGGCGACCTTGCCCAGAACGCTCAGCGCCGCGCATTCTCTGGGCGGATGCATGTCATAAGGCACACACACCGGTGACGCCGGAAGCGAGGCAACATGTCAGCGATCCGCGAAACGACTCGACGCGAATTTCTGGTCCAGCTCGGTGGGCTCGGCGTCATGCTCACCCGGCCGCCGAGGCTACTCGGGCAGGAGAAACTGCCCGCCAGGATGATCCCGGGCACCAACGAGTCACTGCCAATCATCGGCCTCGGATCGTCGAAACCGGTCCTGGAAATCCCCACCGAGGGCACGGAGCCCGTGGCCGCCGTGATCAGGATGCTGCTAGAGCGGGGGGGACGCGTTGTCGATACGTCGATCCGACCCGAGGCGATCGACGCGGAGTTCGGGCGCGTTCTGGCGGAACCGGATATCCGCGACAGCATCTTCCTCGCGACCAAGATCAACACGCCGGACGCCGAGCTCGGAATCGCGCAGATGCTTCAGACGCAGAGGCTGTTCCCCGATCGTCCCTTCGATCTCGTGCAGGTCGAGAGCCTGCGGGGTCTAGCGGACCACTGGCCGCGGCTGCTCGAATGGAAGGAGTCGGGTCAGACGCGCTACATCGGCGTCACGGTCTCCTCGTATCGCAACTTCGATCGCCTCGAGTCGTTCATGAGGGTGGAATCGCCCGATTTCGTGCACATCAACTATTCCGTGGTGGAGACACGTGCCGAAGAGCGGCTCTTACCGCTCGCGCAGGACCTGGGCATGGCCGTCATCATCAACCGACCCTTCATGAACGGCACGTATTTCGGGCGCGTTAGTGGTAAAGATTTGCCCGATTGGGCGGCCGACTTCGACTGCGCGGCGTGGTCACAGTTCTCGCTGAAATACATCCTCGGGCATCCTGCCGTCACGTGCGTGCTGACCGAGACGACCAACCCCGAGCACATGGAAGAGAACATCGAGGGCGGCTTCGGACGCCTGCCGGACGAAGCGACCAAGCGGCGCATGCGACAGCACATGGCTGACCTGTAGCGACAGGCGTCTCTCCGTCATGAAGCCACACCGGCGGGCAGCCGACCTTGCGCTGCGCTACAACGCCATATCGATCCTCGAGCACAACCTGGAGGATCGTGCGGACAAGACCGCGGTGCTGACGCCCGACCGGGACTCGACCTTCCGCAACGTGTCGGACGAGGTGAACCGAGTCGGCAACGCTCTGCTCGGCGTCGGTTTGCAGCCCGGAGAGAGCGTAGCCATCCTGCTCCCTGACACCACGGAGTGGGCGACGACGTTCTTCGCGTGCCTGAAGACCGGAACAGTTGCGGTTGGGATCAATACGCTACTCACGCCCCGTGAGCTCGCGCAGATCCTGCGAGAGTCGCGTGCGCGAGTGCTGGTGGTGCACCACACGCTGTTGGCCGGAGCACTGCCTTCGCCAGAGGATCCGAGTTTCGTCGAGCACGTGGTCGTGGTGGGTGGAGGAGCGCACACGACGGCCGGTGGCGGCCAGGCAAACACGGCAACCAGCGCAGGGACCGCCACAGCGCCGACCATCGGCGGACCGACGATCCACGACTGGGTCACCTGGATCGCGGACGAGCCATCCACGCTCGAGGCCACGGACACCCACCGTGAGGACTTCGCCACGCTCAACTTCTCCAGCGGCACGACTGGAGAGCCGAAGGGCATCTACCACACCCACGCCGACCTCGCGCTGACTGCTCAGCTTTGGGGCGTGGACGTGCTCGGACTGCAGGCAGACGACCTCACCTTCTCGGTCGCGAAGCTCTTCTTCGCCTACGGCCTCGGCGGCAACCTCGTCTTCCCCTGGTACGTCGGGGGCTCGGCCGTGCTGTACTCGGGCAGCCCCCGCGTCGCGACCGACGTGCTCGGCGTCATCGACCGATTCAAGCCCACCATCCTCTTCAACGCGCCCACTGGATACGCGTCGATCCTCGCAGTCGAGGCATTTTCGGAGCGCTACGACCTCTCGTCTCTCCGGCTGGGGGTTTCGGCCGGCGAGGCCCTGCCCGCTCCGCTCTGGCACCGGTTCAAAGAGCAGACGGGGGTCGAGTTGCTCGATGGCATCGGGTCGACCGAGAACTTCCATATCTTCGTGTCGAACCGGCCGGGCGACGTGCGTCCCGGCAGCAGCGGGAAGCCTGTGGCCGGCTACGAGTGCCGCATCGTGGACACCGAGGGAAAGGCCGTATCGCCCGGAAAAGTCGGCAACCTGCATGTGAAGGGCGAGACCGCTGCCCTGTTCTACCTGCACGACTCCGAGCGAAGCCGGCAGACCTTCCTGGGGGAATGGCTGAACACCGGCGACAAATACACGGTCGATGAGGACGGCTATTACTGGCACGCTGGGCGGTCGGACGACATGCTGAAAGTCGGTGGGATCTGGGTTTCGCCAGTGGAGGTCGAGAGCGTCCTGGTCGAGCACGAATCGGTGCTCGAGTGCGCGGTGGTAGGGGCGGTGGACGACGCGGAGCTCGTGAAGCCAAAGGCGCTGGTGGTGCTAAAAGAAGGCTCCCGGGACGCCGCTGGAGACAAGCTGGCTCAGGAGCTGATCGATCACTGCGTCGAGCGGATGGCGGCCTACAAGCGGCCGCGGTGGGTCGAGTTCGTCGATGAGCTGCCCAAGACCGCGACCGGGAAGATCCAGCGTTATCGGCTGAGGTGAAAGCGGCGAGGCAACCATATCCCAGCCTCGTTGATCCCAACACAACGTATACATACAATCCGTACACAGTTGGCCGACGCTCGACCTCGCTCCCAGAACGACGACACCGCCATGAAACGCGACCTCGACCCTCAAGCCGACCGCTTCATCCCGCTCAAGCCCGTGGTATTCGGCATCATGATGAGTCTCGCCGAACAGGAGCGGCATGGGTACGCGATCCTGCACGACGTACGCACTCGGTCAGAGGGACGTCTGAAGCTCGAGACCGGGCCACTCTATCGGCACCTGAAGCGTCTGCTCGACGACCGACTCGTTGAGGAAACGGAGGGAGCCGAGCGCGGGGAGAGCTCCGACCCGCGACGCCGCTATTACGCGCTGACCGAGTTGGGCCGATCCGTGCTGGCTACAGAGGGTCAGCGACTCGCGCAGGCAGTCCAGCACGCGCAGGCGCTCGGAGCGATCCCGACGTGAGCCATCGCGGCACGTCCATGATGAGCGCGTCCCCGTCGGCCACGAAGACCCTCTCGGTGCCGGGCATCACTCGACCGGCCTCCGCGACATCCTCGAGCACCGCCGCCAACTCTCGTTCGCGGAACGTCCTGTCCCGGTACATGTCGCAGTAGGTGCACAGGTTGTGCGAGCACCCGATGGTGGCTTGAAGGATATACGACCGCGCCTCGGAGGGTGGTCTGTAGAGCTTGCCTTCATATCTCATCGTGCGCCTTGCTCCGGCCTCGGGCGTTGTCCGACCGACGAACAACCAGGAATGCCGAGACGCAGACACCGCGTCAGCTGGGAAGATCCCAACAGCGAGGAGCCACGCCCCACGACGGTCTCTTTCCGGCCCGGCTTGACCGCGGTCCGACCTCCCTACGTACTTCATTACTTCTGAGCGCAGCGGACAGCAGGGACTGAATTGGCGCAGACCAACCAACA
Source organism: Gemmatimonadota bacterium (assembly GCA_015664885.1). Taxonomy (GTDB): domain Bacteria; phylum Gemmatimonadota; class Gemmatimonadetes; order Longimicrobiales; family Gaopeijiaceae; genus UBA1138. The sequence goes on along the minus strand of DQPL01000010.1, from coordinate 45,525 downwards.
ACTCATCGCCGAGTACGCGAGTCAGGAGGCCCCCCTCCTGCCCCTACTCCACGCGTTCCACGAACGGGACGGCTACCTGAGCGAGGAAGCGCTGCGCGCGACCTCCGACGGCCTGAAAATCCCAATAGCGGAGCTCTTCGGTACGGTCACGTTCTATCACCACTTCGCGCGCGAGCCTGGCGGACACCTGGCGCCACGCGTCTGCACAGGCTTCATCTGCCGCATGAACGGCGCCGAAGAGCTGCTGGAGAGCCTGGACGGCGCGACGGGAATGCCGTGCAGCGGCCGCTGCGACGAACCGATCCCGGTGCTACGCGGCAAGCAGACGCTGGTCGGAACAAGCGCCGACGCGCTCGAGCCTCGCGACACTCCCGTACCACCGCCATCGGCCGACGGTGTCGAGGAGTGTGTTTTCGCGCACATCCGTGACCCGGCTCGAAAGACGCTCGAGGGCTACCGCGCTACCGGCGGATACGTGGCTCTGGAAAGGGCCGTGCGTGCGATGACCCCGGAGGAGCTGATCAGCGTCATCGATGACAGTGGCCTGGCCGGCCGCGGAGGCGCCGGCTTCCCCACCGGTCGGAAACTCCGAGCGGTCCTGGATGCCGAGGGTGGGCCCAAGACCGTCGTCTGCAACGCCGACGAGGGCGAGCCTGGCTGTTTCAAGGATCGGGCGCTCATGGACCACGACCCGCACGCGCTGCTCGAGGGCATGGCGCTCGCATGTGTCGCGACCGGCGCCGAGCGGGCGTTCATTTACCTGCGATACGAGTACCCGGAGACCGACGCCGGGCTAGCGGTCGCGATCGCCGAAACGGAAGCCGCCGGCATCCTGGGCGACGACGCCTTCGGATCCGGACGTCGGATCAAGATCTACCTTCGCCGCGGCGCCGGCGCCTACATCTGTGGAGAGGAGACGTCGCTTCTCAATTCGCTCGAGGGCGCCCACCCCTTCCCACGCAATCGCCCCCCCTACCCGGTAACGCACGGCTACGAGGGCACCCCGACCGCAGTGAACAACGTCGAGACGCTCTCGTCTCTGCCCCCTATCGTCGCGAACGGGGCCGAGTGGTATCGCGACCTCGGCATGGGTGAGCACGCGGGCACCAAGGTGATTTCCCTGTCCGGCGACGTGAACCGGCCGGGTAACTACGAAGTGCCTCTCGGCCTGCCGCTTTCGGAGCTCATCGAGCAGTGGGCAGGCGGCATCCGCAACGGGTATGCCATCCAAGCAGTGACGATGGCGGGTCTCTCCGGAGGATTCCTCGCTGGGGACGACCTTGACGTGACACTGGACGAGGCGTCGATTCGCTCGAAGGGCTCGTTCCTGGGAGCCGGCGGCATCATGGTCTTCGACGAAACCCGCCATATGATCGAAGTAGCCCATTCGGCCATGGAGTTCTTCGCCGAAGAGTCCTGCGGAAAGTGCTTCCCGTGTAGGATCGGGACCCAACGCCTCACCGAGCGACTGGCAGGCGACGCCGGGCCGGCGGACTTCACGATGTGGCTGGACGAGGTCGCCGACCTCAACCTGACTATGAAAGAGACATCGGCGTGTGGCCTCGGTCAGGCCGCCCCGCTCATCACCGAGAGTTTGGTACGTTACTTCCCTGAAGTGGTGCGCGCCCACGTGGCAGGACGGCTTGACGATGAGTGACAACAGCGGACTCACGCTCTTCCTGGACGGCGAAGAGGTCGGCTTCACACGTGGCGAATCGATCTTCCAGGTCTCGGAGCGGCACCAAAAGGACATCCCCACGCTCTGCTACGACGAGCGACTGGAGGCGTTCGGCGCGTGCCGTCTGTGCATCGTGGAGCTCGAAGGCGCGCGCTATCCGGTCGCTTCTTGCACGACCAAGGCCGAGCCGGGGATGCGTGTCACGAGCAAGAGTGGACGCCTCGAGATGCACCGCCGGGTACTGCTCGAGATGGTCGTGTCGGAGAACCGTGAGGTCGACGTAAACGAGCTGGCGGGCTACGCATCTCAGGAAATGACGACCCTCGTCGACCGCTACGATGCACGCACGGGTCGCTTTGCCGGAGGTAAGTCCGGTACCTCGCGCGCCGACGACCCCAATCCGTTCATTCTGCGCGACTACGAGCAGTGCATCTCGTGCTATCGCTGCGTGCGCGTATGCGCCGAGCAGGAAGGCGACTATGCGATCTCGGTCATGAATCGCGGCTTCGACACACAGATCACGACCGAGTTCGGCGGGCTACTCGTGGACTCCGCCTGCACCTTCTGCGGACAGTGCATTCAGACCTGCCCCACGGGGGCGCTAGCGGACATCAAGGCGCTTCGGGCCAAGGACGTCGAAGAACCCGTCGAAAAGACACGCTCGATCTGCCCGTACTGCGGGGTTGGCTGCGCCGTCGACATCATGACGAAGGGAGACCGGATCGTCGGCATCCAGCCGGCCATGGACGGCCCGGCCAACGAAGGCGCGCTCTGCGTCAAGGGCCAGTTCGCGTTCGACTTCGTGCACCATCCCGATCGCCTAAAGACACCGTTCGTTCGGAACGATCATGGGCAGCTCGTGCCCGCCAGTTGGGACGAGGCGCTGGACAAGGCCGCGGCAGGACTCCTGGCGGCCGTCAACGAGCATGGGCGCCACAGCCTGTACGCCGTCGCCTCGGGACGCGCGCCCAACGAGGCCGGCTTCCTCATGCAGAAGCTGGTGAGGGCGGGGCTGGGCACCTCGTACATCGACAACTGCAGCCGTGCCTGACACGCCCCCACAGTCGCCGGTCTGGCGGCAACCATCGGTAGGGGCGCCATGTCGAACCCACTCAAGGACATGGAAAAGCCCGATGTGATCTTCTGCATCGGGACCAACATGACGGAGTGTCACCCCGTGGCCGCGACCCGCCTGAAGAAGGCGATCGCGAACGGGGCCAAGATGATCGTCGCCGACCCCCGAGAGATCGGTCTCACCAAGTTGGCCGACATCAATCTCCAGCTCAGGGTGGGATCGGACTCGGCGTTGCTGCTGGGGATGGCGCACGTCATCCACCGCGAGGGCCTGGTCGACGAAGGCTTCATGCTGGACCGCACCACCGAAGCCGAGGCGTTCCTGAAGCACATCGAGGAGTTCACGCCTGAGTGGGCCTCAGAAGTCACCGGCATCGCGCCCGAGCTCATCGAAGAGGCCGCGCTACTCTACGGACGCGCGGAGCGTGGCGCCATCTACTACACGCTCGGCATCACGGAGCACATCTGTGGAGTCGACAACGTGCAGGGCCTGTGCAACCTCGCGCTCATGACCGGCAACATCGGCCGCGAGGGCACCGGCATCAATCCGATGCGCGGGCAAAACAACATCCAGGGCGCCGGCGACGTCGGCGCGATCCCGAACAACTATCCAGGATTCCAAGCCGTCACGGATCCTGCCAACCAGGCGAAGTTCTCGAAGGCGTGGGGCCGTGAGATCGACCACGAGAACGGCATCACCAAAGTGCGCGCGCTCGAGCAGGCCGGCGAACAGATCAGGGCGATGTTCATCGACGGCGAGAACACCGTCGTGACCGACCCCGATCGCGAGCACTGCGAACGAGCGCTGGAGTCCCTCGACTTCCTCGTGGTGTGCGATCTCTTCATGACCGAGACCGCCGAGTTCGCCGACGTCGTATTCCCCGCCACCGGATTCGGCGAGACCGACGGCACGCAGACGAACACCGAACGACGGGTGCAGCGGCTGAGAAAGGCTGTGCCACCCCCGGGCGAGGCGAAACCCGATTGGTGGATCATCTCACGGCTCGCGCAACGAATGAACTTCAAGGGCTTCGAGTACTCCGGGGCCGATGAGGTCTTCAACGAGTTATGCTCGCTCTCGGGCACGTATGCCGGCCTAAACTGGGACCGTGTGGAGTTCGGTGAATACCAGTGGCCGGTGCCCGAAGAGGGACATCCCGGGACGCCTCGGCTCCACGAGGACCGCTTCATCAACGGCCGCGGCATCTTCAAGCTCATCCGCTACCGTGACCCGGCCGAGACCATCGACGACGACTACCCTGTCTGGCTCACCACCGGCAGACGCCTGGCGCACTACCACTCACGGACGCAAACGGGCAGGTCGGAGGGCCTCGATTATCTGCGGCCTCACGAGACGCTCGAAGTCCACCCGGACGACGTCGCCGCCTGGGGTGCCAGCGATGGCGGGTGGGTGAACATGTCGAGCCGCCGAGGCTCGGTCCGCATTAGGATCGAGTCGACCACGCGCTCCCCTCGCGGCACCGTGTTCAGCTCGTTTTCGTTCAACGACGTGCCTGTGAATGTCCTTACCGGTTCGGGCTACGACCCCGTGACCGACACAGCGGAGTTGAAGGTGTGTCCGGTGCGCATCGAACCAGCCATCGAACCGACTGGTGACTAGGACGTCGTATCGCTGAGATCGCCTTCCCCATGAACAACATCCTTTCCTGTGAAGAGCACGTGGCCGGGAACGGTGATCCATCGTTCTCCGTGATCTGGCTGCACGGCCTCGGCGCCGACGGGAATGACTTCATTCCAGTACTGCCCTATCTGAATCTCAACGGGTTGGCGACTCGCTTTGTGTTTCCGAACGCCCCTGCGATCCCGGTGACGATCAACAGCGGCATGGTGATGCCCGCGTGGTACGACATCCGCGCTGGCGACCTCTCGACGCGGCACGATGAGGGCGGCATCCGGCTCTCGGCCCGGCAGATCGAGGGGTTGCTCGCGCGGGAAAAGGAGCGCGGCATCCCCGCCGAGCGCATCGTGCTCGCCGGGTTCTCTCAGGGCGGCGCGATCGCTTTGCACGTCGGGTTACGCCACGTGGAGCAATTGGCCGGCGTCATCGCCTTATCGACTTATCTGGTGCTCGAACACACCCTCGACGAGGAGCGGTCTGCGGCGAACACTGGCACTCCGATCTTCCAGGTGCACGGTAGTCTGGATCCGGTGGTGGAGGTCCAGCGCGGCGAGGCGTGCCGCGACCAGCTGGCGGCTGCGGGCTACAACCTCGAGTGGTCGACCTACCCGATGCGGCACGAGGTCTGCATGGAAGAACTCGTTGCGGTAGGTGGCTTCCTGCGGCGAGTGCTCTCGCTCGACCTGCCATCACCGCGACCGGGGCGGATCCGGCCGGTGTCCTGTCCTGACCACGGACTGAGTCGCAAGTCGGGACACCGGACCGACTAGCGGCTAGGACGCCTCCCGTAACGGCGGCGGCGCGGCCGGGAGCTGGTCTTCTCGCTACCGCCTCCGCTCTCTGTGGCCTTCCTGGCGGCCTTCGCGGCCGCGCGGGCCCGATCCTCGGCCTTCCTGGCACGGATCGCTGCAATACGCTGGCCGCGCGGCACCTCCAGAGGCGCATCAGGCGTCGCATCGTAGGCGAAGTCCTCCAGGCGGACCCGGGGAATCCTCGACCCGAGAGCCCGCTCGATACGCTTGAGGTCACCCTCGTCCTCCGGCGCAACTAGTGTGAAAGCTTCCCCGGTCAACTCTGCGCGCGCCGTGCGTCCCACACGGTGGATGTAGTCGTCCGGGACGGCCGGCACGTCGAAGTTCACGACATGGCCCAGGGCCTCGACATCGATGCCTCGGGCGGCGATGTCCGTGGCCACCAGGACCCGAAACTCCCCTGCCTTGAAGCCCGCCAAGACTTTGGTGCGTTGGGCCTGAGACCGGTTCCCGTGGATGCGCTCGGTCTTGATGCCCTTGCGATTCAGGAGCGTGGCCAAACGGTTTGCCCGGTGCTTGGTACGGGTGAAGACGAGGGCATCATCCACGTGACCGTTGTTGAGGAGCTCCACCAACAGTGCACCTTTCAGGCTCGTGGGCACCGGGTAAACAGCCTGCTTCACACCCTCGGCCGGAGCTGCCCGACGCTGCAGGGCGATCTTCGCCGGATCCCGGAGGATCTGGCGAGTCAGCGCCTCGATCGAAGGCGGCATGGTGGCGCTGAAGAAGAACGTCTGCTTCGGGGAAGGCACGTGTCGCAAGATCCGGCGAATGTCGGGCAGGAAGCCCATGTCCAGCATGCGGTCGGCCTCGTCCAGGACCAGGTACTCGAGCCCCGACAAGGCCGCGTAGCCATACTGGAAGTGGTCCAGGAGCCTCCCTGGAGTGGCGATGATGACGTCGGCACCCTTCCGAAACGCCCGCTCCTGCGGGCCCATCGCCACGCCTCCGTGCACTGCGGCCGCGCTGAGCTTGGTGTGCCGCGCGAGCCCGATGAAGTCGTCCCGAATCTGGAGCGCCAGCTCCCTGGTGGGAGCCAAGACCAGCGCGCGGGTCGTGCCCCGTGATCGATCCATCAGATGGTGAAGGATGGGCAGGATGAACGCCGCCGTCTTGCCGCTTCCCGTGGCCGCACAGGCCAGTAGGTCCCGGCCTTCGAGAGCGTGAGGGATTGTATGCGACTGAATAGGAGTAGGTCGTACGAAACCAAGATCTTCGACGCCTCGCAGGAGGGTCGGGTGTAACTCTAGGGCAGAAAAAGCCAATTGATTGTCCGGTGTGTAAGCGCGCCGCAGGCCGGCCGGAACATCCGGCTCGATAAGCTGGCGCAGATCTAAGAGCGAGTATCGGCTCCCTGAACCGGGAGCATTAGGTAGGAATCCCGCAGTGGACAAAGTAGCGGAAGAAGCACCCGCGGGAGAAGGGCAGCGCTAATGTCGCTTCAAACCTGCGCCGAAACCGAACCTTCATTTGCCGTCGTCTGGTCCAAGTGCGCGACACAGTTGATGAGCTGCACGCGATGCGGGGCTGCCTGCTCCACGATCGTCAGGCCTGAGTTGGAGAAGAGCTCGGGCGGGAGCATATCAGGCGGCAACTCCAGGAACTGCTCTAGGATCGAGCGGCAGACCAGCCCGTGGGTGACGACGGCCAGGTTTCCCTTCAGTCGGCGCCTGGCCTCGAGGACGTGGTTCCAAGCCTCGAGCACACGACGGTCGAACGCGTCCCCGTCCTCGCCGTTCGGCGGCTGGTAGCCCCGCGCGAAAATGTCGAAGTCGAGCTGGGCGTACGGAGTGCCGTGAATGTCACCGAAATTCCGTTCCTGCAGCAGCGGCGTGTGTTCGATCTGTGCAGACGTGGCACGCACGATCGGCTCGGCCGTCATGGCTGCGCGCGCCAGGTCGCTGGCCACGACGTGTGTGACTTCAAGCTCGGCCAGGCGGTTCGCGAGCAGCTGCGCCTGACGCTTTCCACGCTCGTTGAGGGGCGTATCAGCCGGCTGTACCACGGCGGCGGCGTTGAGCGCAGTCTCTCCGTGGCGAATGAGGTAGATCACGCGTGGAATGTAGGCTAACCCGCGGCTGGCGCCTCTTCCGCGTCTTTGGCTTCCTCAGCCTCCGGCGCCTCTTCGGCCTCGCTAGCTCCGCATCCGCACCCGCCACAGGTGCACTCGCACTGCGCGCCGTGTTCGCCGTGCCCGGTGTGGCAGCCGCAGTGACCGCCATACCACCCACAACAGTGGTGACGGTGGTGGTGGCGCCAGCGCCATCGGAACCCACGCCGCCTCGGGCGGCAGACGATCCAGTATATGAAACACCAGATCATGAGCATTTTGACAAGTCCGCCACCAGCCAGGCTGACCCAGAAGGCGGAGATGCTTTGGGCGTACCAACTCAGTGCGTCGATCAACATCCGCGGTGCTCCGGCGTCCTAGTTGCCATCGATGTGTATGTATGCTCAGACGAGGAAGTTACCGGGTTTGTTTCCCTGCCCGCAGTCAAAGAGAAACGTCCCGCGGGCGCGCCCCGATTTGGCAGCCCTTGCGTGGGCCGAGAACGACTCCCCATCCTACCCTGCGCACCTTCTCTCTCCCTGTGAGGGCTCCGATGAAAGAACGTCGCTCGTCGACCACGAACGATGGATTCATGACCCGCCGAAAGGCCCTGAGTCAGATGGGCATCGTGACCGTCGGCTTGGCGGTAACGCCCGTGCCCGGGTGGCCGGCGCCGTGGTTTTCACAGGATGCGGTCGTCCCGTTCACCGACGTTCCAGACAGCTTCGACGGCCTCCGCGCTGGGGGAGGACTCCGCGTCGCACAGGATCTGCGCAACCTCTCGTCTTGGACGACACCGGTCGAAGACTTCTTCAAGGTGGGGCACTACGGCTACCCCGAGGTGGACGCCTCGACGTATCGGCTCGCGTTGACCGGACTCGTTCGACGGCCCATGACGCTTACGCTCGACCAAATCAAGTCCCGCCCCCGGGTGCAGCGCACGACGGTCTTCGAGTGCAGCGGAAACTCGTCCCGGATCTTCCACGGCATGGTGGGGAATGCCGAATGGACGGGCACCGAGCTCATACCGTTGCTTGAGGAAGCAGGCCCGCTAGAGGACACCAGGGAGGTCCACTTCTGGGCGGCGGATTCGGGCACGGAGGAAATCCGCGGCAATGAGTACGAGCAGAACTTCGCGCGCTCGATGTCGATGCAGGCGATCAGAGAGACCAACCCGATCGTCGTGTATGAGATGAACGGCGACCCTCTCACTCTGGAGCACGGCTTCCCCGTGCGCCTGATCGTGCCCGGATGGTATGGGGTCTCTCAGGTGAAGTGGATGAACAAGATCGAATTGAGCGCAGACCGTCTGATGACCCGCTTCATGGCCAAGGATTACGTCACGCTCATGGGGCGCGAGGTGGACGGCGGCACCGAGTGGATCGAGACGTCGGTCACACGCCAGCGGCCCAAGTCCGCCATCGCCCGCGTGACTCGGAGCGGCAGCAACTTCACGATCCATGGGGTGGCCTGGAGCGACGGCACTCCGTTGGATCGGGTCGAGGTGCAAGTAGGCGACGGCGCCTGGCGCTCGGCTGAGCTGGAGCGGCCGGACGATCCCACCAGTTGGACGTGGTTCACGCTCGAGATTCCGGCGCTGCCATCCGGAGAGCACACGCTGGTGTCACGCGCTACGGATAGCGCGGGACGCACTCAGCCCGAGCACCTCGACCTCAAACGAACTCGCTGGGAGAACAACGAGCTGTTCTACCGGTCGATCGAGGTAGCGTAGAGGCGAACGCCCTTAGACACGCTCCAGCGCAGCAGCCAGGTTGTCCAGCGCATGCTCTAGCATGCGTCGGGGCGTGCCGATGTTCATGCGCATGTGGCCCGCTCCCCCGGTTCCGAAGCTCGATCCGGGATTGAGGTAGACTCGCGCATTCTCGGCAAACCAGCGCTGCATGACGTTTTCGGGCGTGACCGGGCTGACGGAGGCTTCGCTCTCGTGAGCGGCCATCTGCTTCGCACCGACCCTCTCGACGACCGCGCTTACGTCGAGCCAGGCCAGGTAGGTGCCCTGCGCCTTCCTGTACTTCAAGAGCGGTATGCGATCGCGGATGTAGGACTCCACAAAGTCATGATTGCCGTCGATGTACGCGCGGCACTGATCCAGCCATGCCTCGCCTTCGGTGAGCCCCGCGTGGTTCGCCACCATGCCCAGCGTCGTGACGTCCGTGCGTGTGTTGGCCTTCATCCGCTCCAGAAGGTCCGGGTTGGTCGAGAAATACCAAGCGACCTTGATCGCGGCCAGGCTGAAGGTCTTGCTTGCGGCCTTAAACGTGACGCTGTTGTCGACGATGTCGCGATTGGGGAGGCTGGCGAACGGCGTGTATGTCTGGCCATTCATGACGAAGTCGCAGTGGATCTCGTCGGCGAAGACGATGACACGATGCTTGAGGCAGATCTCACCCATACGTGTGAGATCCTCCGGTGACCAGCAGTTGCCGGTAGGGTTCTGCGGGTTGCAAAGAATGAAAACGTTGGCGCGGGCCGCACGCGTCTCGAAGTCCTCGAAGTCGATGGAATACCGCCCATCGACCACCTTCATCTCGGAGTCTTCGGCTACAGTCTTCGTGAAACGAAGGTCGCTGTAGAAGCCGTTGTACGCGGGCGTCGTCAGCAGAACCTTCGTGCCCGGCGGGGCGAAGGTGAGCAGTCCCGCGATGATGGCGGGATGCACGCCAGCCGTCCACTGGATCGTCTCGGGATCGATCTCGAGTCCGTAACGTCTCTGGTTCCAGTCGACCACGGCATCGACGTACTTTGCCGGCCGTCGCAGATATCCCCAGTTCTGGTGCTCACAGCGCTCTGCGAGAGCTCGGGTGATGCACGGCGCCGCGCGAAAGTCCAGGTCGGCAACACCCATCCCGACCTCGATCCCCTCCCCGTACGACGCGATGGCACCGTCCCACTTGGTGCTGTCGGTTCCTACGCGGTCGTAGATCTCATCGAAGTCGAAGACTTGAGGTCCAAGGGCTGGCTTACTGTCGACAACGTTGGCCGCAAGAGCGGGCTTGACGCCGACAGCGCCCAGGATGGCGGTTCCTCCGGCGCTCCGTAGGAACGCTCTACGATCGAGTCCACGGCGGGTACAGTCACTCGAATGAGACATCCGCATATCCTTGATGGCGGGTCAGTCCACTTAACATCCGACACGCCGGGGAGAGATGCAAGCAATAGAAACGACGCCGTCACCCAACGGCGGGCTTCCCGCCCAGCGCTGTTACGGGTAGCTGATGAATTCGAGCAGATTCCCGTCGGGATCGCGGATATACACGCTCTGACCGATCGCGCTTCCGCCGTCACGCCCTCCGCGCCGCTCGCCCTCCGCTTCGATCTCCGCCCCGGCCGCCTGCACAACAGCTCGCAGTGCCTCCTGCGTGCCTTCCCACACCCAGCAGAAGTCGCCGCAGGGCGGGATCGCTTCGGCCGCCCGCAGCGTGAATCTCTCGTTCTGCCACCGCGCCGGAACGTGGAAATTGATCTTCTGGTCGCCAAAGTGGACGGAGATCCCCTGCCCGACCTCGCTCACGGTGAACCCCAACGCCCGATAGAACTCGACCATCTGCTCGACCCGCTGGATCGGGATCGCGACGTGGTCGAGTGCGCCTATGCCGCCGGCCTGCTGCGCCGCCGCAGTAGTCGGCGGCGCGGCCTCCCCGGTCGGCTGTGCCGCTCCCCCGGACGCACCAGCGAGAGTGCCCGCTCCCGAGACAACCGGTCCCGCGATGATCACCTTCTTGATGAAGGACCGACGGGAGCAGGGCGTCCTCAGCTCAAGACGCCGCGGAACACGCCGACAGCAGTCTCCATCTCCTCCATCGTGCCGAGTGAAATCCGACAGTGGGTGTGCTCCATGGGCGGGAAATCCCGGCCCACGCGCACGCTCTGTTCCAGACACGCATCGCGAAACTCACTCGCCGGTCGCTTGAGATCGACGAAGATGTGGTTGGTGTGGGAGTCAGCAGCAGAGAATCCCAAGTCCCGGAACGCGGAGAGCGTGAAGTCACGAATCCGTGCGTTCTCTCGCCGCTCGTCGTCGATGTGCCCCGTATCCTTGAACGACGCAATCGCGGCAGCGGCGGACAGGGTGTTCATGCTGCCGAGATTCCAGGCCGTGGTTATCGCATCGAGCGTTTCTTCGTGCCCGATCCCGTAGCCGACGCGTAGACCCGCCATGCCGTGCGCCTTCGAAAACGACCGGGTGATGAACACGCTCGGAAACTCCTGCGTCAGCAGGGAGGCGGTCTTCACGTCCGGGTCGAAGGTGTAGTCGATGTACGCCTCGTCGATCAGGATCTTCGTCGAGGGCGAGTCACGCATCACCCGCCGCACGAAGCCTTCCACGGCGCTCGCCGAGTGTGCTGTGCCAGTCGGATTGTTCGGATTGCAGAAGAACACCATGCCCGCCCCAGAGGCGGCATCGGCCATGGCATCGAGATCCAATGCCAGCGAGCCATCGACCGGAACCATCTTCACTGGTGCACCGATCTGTCTCGCCATGCGATCGGGCGTGCCGTAGGTCGGCGCAGCCGTAACCAGCGGCTTGGTCGCAGAACAGAACGCGCGGACCGCGCCCTCGAGCAGCCCACCCGAGCCCGTACCGACAACGACGCTGGCCTCCTCGACCCTGTATTTCTCGGCGATCGTGGCTACCAGTTCGTTCGTGTGGTCCGGCGGGTATCCGCGGCCCGTCCTCGTTGTGATGGTCTGGTGGAGTGCCGCCATGGCCTTCGGGCCAGGACCTCGTGCGTTCTCATTCGAGCTGATGCGGATGATGCCGTCGTCGTCCGGATCGTCCGCCAACTCCGGCTCGAAGGCTGCCGCCTCCCGACCCCTGCCGATGATGAACGAGCTGGACAGAACGCCGGCCGTACCCAGGCCGACCGTGCGAGCGAAGCCGCGACGCGTCAGTGACATGACATCCCCCTAGGCCGGCGCAGCCGGCATGCTGATGAAACGGGACTGGTCCGACTCCACATCATAGCACCCGGCAGGCGCCGGGGCATCCGACTCGGGTGCTAGGCCTCGTCTTCCTTGGCTAGGCCTCCTCTTCCCTCATGGCCACCACCGTATTGCCGCGCCCCTCGTTGTTCTCGAAGAGCTCGAACGCTTCGACGAATCGGTCCAGCGGGAATACGCGATCGGCGCGCGGCTCCACGGCGCCCGACGCCATGAAGCCGAGGATCTCGGCGACGTTCTCCTGGTGTCGGTCCGGATTGGAGTTGGCCCACGGGCCCCACAGGCTGCCGATGGCGGCCGCTTGCTTGATGAGCAGCATCCCTGGTCGGATTGGCTTCTGTCCTGCCGTGAATCCCACCAGAGCAATCCTGCCCAGCGGTCTCACGGAGGACACTAGCGCCCCCTCGAAGAGATCTCCCTGGACCATGTCGAGCACCAAGTCCACACCATCGGGGTGCCCTAGTTCGCGTGCAGCTTCCTTGACGTCCTTCTTGAAGGCACGATGGCTTTCTCGGTCCCGACCGTAACAGAGCACCCTGTCCGCGCCCGCGGCAGCCGGATACTCCTGCTTCTCCGGCACGCTGACGCCCGCGATCACCTGAGCGCCCATCGCCTTGGCAAGCTGGATTCCGGCCATGCCGACGCCACCCGACGCGCCATCGATGAGCACCAGGTCCCCGGGACCCAGTTCGCCGATGACCTTCAGCGAATGATAGGCCGCGAAGAAGTTGCGGCCGACATTCGCGCAGTGTGACAACGGGACGTTGTCGGGTGCCTTCCAAACCGCGCGCGCATCACAGTTCACGACCTCAGCCATCGCGCCGATACCCATTTGTGCGATCACTCTGTCGCCCACCTGCAGGTGTTCAACGCCTTCGCCGACTTCGAGCACCGTGCCCGTCAGGTCCATGCCCGGCACATAGGGGAGCGGTGGTCTTACCTGGTACAGGCCCTGCGCCTGGAGCGCATCGGGATACTGGACTCCCACGTAGTGTGCGGAAACGAGGACGTCGCCTTCGCCACACTCGGGCGCTGGTAGTTCATCCAGCGACAGCACGTCTCTGAGCGGGTCTGGCGTCGGTACCGGCTTCCCGTCTTCGTCCAGTCCTGAAAAGCGGTGGCAACGAATGGCTTGCATAGGGTCGCTCATTGTCTGGGTTGTAGGGCGTCTGGTTACCAATCAGGCGAGCGGTGCATACTGCAGCCGAACGACGGTGGTGAGAAGGAGTGTGCCGCAGGCGCCAGTGACATGTAAGGGAGCGCCGAGAGGACCCCGCCCCTACTCCAGCCGCGACCTCGCCCGCCGCAAGGCCCGCTCGTACACGTCGCCTTTCACGTAATACGCGTGCCGAGCGCTCGACAGGTACTTCCTCCCACCCCTGAGGTCAGGACGATCCTCGATACGTAGCCGGTCGAACACATCCGCCGTCCCCTCGCTCCGCACCTCCAAATACGCAGCAATGAGCTCCGCCTGCGCACCGAAGAGTCCGTACGCGGCCCCGTCGGTCTCGAACAGCCCGATGACGAACAGGTCGGGGTAGCGGCGGTGGAAGACATTCAGGTAGAAGTCGAGAGCGCCTTCGCGCAGGTCCAGATCCTCCGCCGCGAGAAACGGGTAGACGCGCTCATAGCCAGTAGCCCACACGATCAAGTCGATCTCCTCCGTGGACCCGTCCGTGAACTCGACCTCATGCCGCCTGAGCGCGCGCACATCAGGTCGCGCCTCCAGATCACCGTGCCCCAGGTGGTGGAGAACCTGGGTGTTCATGATCGGGTGAGAACGCAGGATCGGATGGTCCGGCGCCGGCAGACCGTAGCGTGTCAGGTCTCCGACGAGGACTCGATTCATCAGGAACCCCAATACGCGCTCCTCGAGCCAAGCGGGAAGCGCAGGGCCCGTGTGTGCGAACACGTCGCTCGGCTTGCCGAACACGTACTTCGGCACGAAATGGTATCCTCGCCGGACGCTGATGAAGGCTCGCTCGGCGCTCCGCGCCGCGTCGCACGCGATGTCGCAGCCCGAATTACCGGCGCCGACGATGAGCACTCGCTTCCCTCGGAACTCGTCCGCTGAGCGATGACGGGACGAGTGGTAGGACTCTCGGACCCACTCACCCGGCAGCTCCGGGACCCTCGGGTGCCAGTTCATGCCGGTTGCGACACAGAGGCCGTCGTAGGTGTTAACCTCGCCCGAGTCGAGGTTAACAGCCCATCCCCCACCCTCCGTTCGCGTCGCAGACTCGACGCGCGTGTCGAACGTGATGTGGCGCTCGAGGTCGTGATGACCGGCAAAGTCCCGGATGTACCTCAGGACCTGGTCGTGCCGCGGATAGTCCGGGTAGGAATCCGGCATCGGGAATCCCGGAAACCCCGAGAGCGTCCGGGACGAGATAAAGTGTGCCGACTCGTACATGGGCGAGTCCGGCCGGTCGATATCCCAGATCCCGCCGACGCGGGAGCCGGCGTCGAGAATCTCGAACGGAATCCCTCGGGCCCGCAGAGCAGCCGCCACGGAGAGGCCGCCGGGCCCGGCTCCGATGATGCCGATCGGTGGGCCAAGCCGCTCGTTCACGACCCGAATAAGCGAGTCCACAGAAGCCGCACTCACCGTCCTCTCTCGTGCTGAGAGCGCGCTCGCTCAGCCGACGATCTGCGGAATCAGCGTCCCGGCCACATCAGTGAGGCGCATGTCGCGGCCACTGAATCGGTACGTAAGCCGCTCGTGGTCGATCCCGAGCAGGTGCAGCATGGTCGCGTGCAAGTCGTGCGCGGAAATCGGCTGCTCCATCGCCTTGTACCCGAACTCGTCGGTCGAGCCGATCACTTGCCCGCCACGGATTCCGGCGCCGGCCATCCACGCCGTCATGGCGCCGGGGTTGTGGTCGCGACCCACGCCCCTCTGCGAAATCGGCATGCGTCCGAATTCCCCGTGCCACACGATGAGCGTCGAGTCCAGGAGGCCGCGCGCTTTCAGATCCGTCAAGAGTCCGGCGATGGGAAGATCGGACTCCTTAGCGTGCAGCGAATGGTTCTCCACGAGGTCGCTGTGCGCGTCCCACGTGTCGGTATTCTGATTGCCCGCGCCGCCATGGAAAAGCTGCACGAAGCGGACGCCTCTCTCGATCAACCGGCGCGCCATCAAGCATTGCCGGCCGAACGGCTCCGTGATTTCGTTGTCGAGACCGTAGAGCCTCTGGGTCAGCTGGGACTCTGACGACGTGTCGATCGCCTCCGGAGCACAACCCTGCATCCGGTACGCGAGCTCGTAGGACGAGATGCGCGCCGCGAACTCCGAGTTGCCGGGATACTTCTCCATGTCCTTCTCGTTGAGCTTCGCCAGTACGTCCAGCCGAGCGCGCTGCGCTTCTGCAGTCATGCCCTCGGGCGGCTCCAGGTCGACGATGGGGTCGCCCGAAGAGCGGAATCGTGTGCCCTGGTAGGTCGCGGGCATGAAACCAGCGCTCCAGTCGTTGGGGCCGCCAAGCGGTCCACCTCTGTGGTCGGTCATCACCACGAACGCCGGCAAGCTGGAGCTCTGCGCTCCGAGACCGTAGGTCACCCACGAACCCACGCTCGGGAAGCCCATGCGGATCTGGCCCGACTGCATCTCGTAGGTTGCCTGGATGTGGTCATTCGAGCGCCCGAAGACCGAGCGCATGAAGGCCATCTCGTCGACGTGCTGCGCCAGATTCGGGAAGAGCTCGGAGACCTCGATGCCGCTCTCCCCGTATCTCTGGAAGGAAAACGGGCTCGGCATCAACGGACCCGGCAAACCCTGACGCACGGCGATGTTTCCGTCCACCTTCCCGTGCAGAGGCTCTCCGGCGTACCGCGTGAGCGCCGGCTTGGGGTCGAAGGTGTCGACGTGGCTGACGCCTCCGCTCATGAAGAGCGAGATGACCGCAGTGGCGCGCGGCTGGAAATGCGGTGGCCGCGGCCCGAGAGCACCCGGGAACGGCTCATTACACGACTGCGGCTCGGCTGCCAACAGCCCTTCACGGTCGAGCAGGTGCGCAAGGGCCAGACCGGCAATGCCGCCACCGGACTGCATGAGAAAGTCACGACGGGACCAGAACGTCCTCTCGTGCTTGTGACATGCATGACAATGGTGACTCATGCCCTCACCTCAGGTACAGGAATTCGTTCAGGTTGAACATCACGTGTGCGAGGTCGACGAGTGATCGCGCGTCGACGAGCTCGCGGGCGATCGCCGCTTCTTCCTCGGTGGGCAGCCTCGTCAACGCGATGCGGTAGATCAGGTCGATCTGCCCGCTGACGTCGTTCGGGGCGGCCTGCTGCACCCGCTGTGCAAAGAGCTCGGCCTGCCCGACGACGAACGGATTGTTGAGCAGCGTCAACGCCTGAGTCGGCACTGTCGATACATTGCGGGCGGCCGCGGTGACGCCCTGGTCGGGAAGGTCGAATGTCTCGAAGAACGGAAATACGATCGACCGCATGCGATAGACGTAAACGCTGCGGCGCCAGACGTCCGGGCCATCGGGATGCACGTCCCACCGGCCAAAGAGCCTCGAATCGAG
Source organism: Gemmatimonadota bacterium (assembly GCA_015664885.1). GTDB lineage: Bacteria > Gemmatimonadota > Gemmatimonadetes > Longimicrobiales > Gaopeijiaceae > UBA1138. The sequence goes on along the minus strand of DQPL01000010.1, from coordinate 28,772 downwards.
AATCTCCTTCGGAACGTTCGGGAACACGGGCGGCCCTCCGACCGTGAGGTCGATGCCGCCGCTCGTGGCCATGATGAGGTCACGTAACGCCTCGGCCTCGAGTCGCCGCGTGCGGTAGCGCCACAGGTAGTGGTTCTCCAGATCGCTAGCCAAGTTGTCGGCGTCCTCGTATGCCGATGCCATCTGGTATGCATCCGACGTCATGATCAGCCGGTGCATCTGCTTCATGCTCCAGCCCTGGTTCACGAACTCGACGGCGAGCCAGTCCAGCAGCTCGGGATGGGTTGGCTTGTCGCCGACCGTCCCGAAGTTGTCGAGCGTCGCGACGATGCCGCGCCCGAAGTGGTGGTGCCAGATCCTGTTCATCATCACGCGCGAGGGCAGCGGGTTCTCCGCTGACGCCAGCCACTGCGCGAGCGCGAGACGCCGTCCGGAGGTGCGACCGTCGCTCCGCGGGATCACAGTGGGCGGATCCCCATAGGTCGCCACCGAGATGAACCCCGGGGACATTTCGGGCCCCGGCCTGAACGGATCACCGCGGATGAGCAGGTGGCTGGGCGGCACTTCGTACCGTCCGGGCCCCTCGTGCAGGAAACTGCCCTGTACGTCCGGGGGTACTCGGCACTCGGGACAACCGATGATATTGTCGCCCGCTCCGTCGGGGGTGAAGCGGTAGTCTCCGTCGGTCACGATCTCGGCCATGGGCGGCTTTTCTGGCCGCTGCTCGCCCACTTCAGCGATGCGATCGATCAGCGCCTTCCTGCGAGAGAGCTCATCAGCCGTAAGAGCCGCCGTCAACTGAGCCCTGGGCACACCAAGCGATAGCACCTGTGCAGCGAGCAACTGCTCACCGGGCGTGCGCTCCGTCTCCGGCTTCAGCACCGCACGCAGGACGTCCGGTGGGAAGTCACGTTCTAGGCGTTCGAGCCGCAGTCGCTCGCGGTAGGGATCCTCGATCTCCGCGACCTGGTCCCTCAGCGTGCGCTGTTGGTTATCGATCTCCGTGATGCGCCTCTGGTACGCCTCAGCTTCCACAGGGGGGACCAGCGGAACCTCGGTCTCGACGTATCCATAGATCGACGCCATCAGACGGTAGTAGTCCGTCTGCGGAATCGGATCGAACTTGTGGAAGTGACAGCGCGCGCACTGAACGGTCAGGCCCAGGATGCCGCGGCCGAGCGTGGCGATGACGTCGTCCAGGTACTCGTAGCGCCGTTCCGGATTGTCCTTCTCGCGGAAGTTGACGCGCGGGCCAGCACGCAGGAAACCCGTTGCGATCAGGGTCTCGTGGGTGGTCTCGTCCAGCTCATCGCCCGCAACCTGCTCGATAATGAACTCATCGAACGGCTTGTCTTGATTGAACGCGTCGATAACGTAGTCGCGATAGCGCCACGCGTTGGGCCGATCCACGTCCTGCTCGAAGCCGTCGGAGTCCGCGTAGCGCGCCACGTCGAGCCAGTGTCGACCCCAACGCTCTCCGTAGTGGGGTGAGTCGAGCAGCTGATCAATCAGTCGTTCCCACGCCCCGGGGTCCGGGTCCGCCAGAAACGCTGCGGTCTGTTCCTGCGTAGGCGGGAGCCCAGTCAGGTCGAGGTGAGCGCGCCGGAGCAACGTGCTGCGATCGGCTCGCGGCGCCGCGGTCACGCCGTTGGCGCGTCGAGTCTGCTCGAGGAAGCGATCGATCGGATGTTCGAAGTCCGCGAAGACCGGCACAGGGCCTTGCACCGGGAGTTTGAACGCCCAGTAGTCCTTTGCTCCGGGCGGCAGCTCCGACTCAGCGAGCACGTCCGACGGGTTGTCCACGAAGGCCGTCGGCCCATCGTCCCAGTGAGCGCCTTCGTCGATCCACGCTCGAACCGCCGCGACCTCCGCCACCGTCAGCGGATCGCCGTCCCTGGGCATGATGGGTTCCTCGAGCCCGGCAACCATACGGTAGAGGAGACTTTCCTCGGCGCGGCCCGGCACGATTGCCGCGCCCAAGCTGCCGCCTCTCAGCGCGGCCTCGCGCGTGCGCAGATCGAGACCGGAACGGCGCATTCTCTCGCCGTGACAGTCCCAGCAACTCCGTTCCATGATGGGACGGATGTCGTTTGTGAAAGCGGCGGGACTCTGGGCTTCGGCACCGGTGGTCATGACGATCATGACCGCCAAGAGCACGGCCGGAATCAACCCGACGGACGTTGGGAGTGAGCGCATTGCCACCTCGTCTTGATCCCCCTGCGACGAGAACGCCGCTCAGGGGTTCTTCGTGCAAGAATAGGGAGCGCCATCACGTTTGGGAACAGGACCGGTACCAGCCGGGTCCGTACAGGAATGAACCGATCGCGCGCGCTGTACGTGTTGGCCGCGGCCTTCTCGCTGCTGCCCCTGGCCGTGTCGGCCCAGACCGTCGTAGTCCGCGTGCGCGGGCCGGGAGCCACTCCCGTGTTCGGAGCGCTCACCCACCTCGTCGACTCGTCCGGCTCCATCGTTAAGAATGCACTCACCGACGAGAGGGGCCGCGCACTCTTCATCGGCATGCCGCCGGCGATCTACCGAGTGCGCGTCGAGATGATCGGGATGACGACCGGCGAGAGCGAAGTGTTCGAGGTGGCCGATGGCATGGCCGTGTCGCAGGACATCAACCTCGAGTCGAGCGCGATCCAACTCGAAGGCATCGCGGTCGAGCTGGATGGTGGACGCTGCACGCTACATCCGCAGGAAGAAGGGCTGGCGATCGCTGTCGTGTGGGACGAGGCCCGCAAAGCACTCAGCGCGGCAGCCTTTACGGATGAGCAGGGCGCGTACCGTTACGAGACGATGGTTTACGACCGTCGACTCGATACGACCTACACGATCCTCAGCGAGCAAGAGACGCACCGCGAAGGCTATATGCGTACGCCCTTCGACAGCCGTCCGGCTGAAGACCTTATGAACAACGGCTTCGTCCAGGCCGATGGTCGGGATCAGGTCTACTACGCACCCAACGCAACGGTGCTGCTATCGGACGCCTTTCTGGATTCGCACTGCTTCCGATTGGCGCGCGACGACGGCACGAGCGAAGGCCTGATCGGGTTGGCCTTCGAACCCACCGGGGACGACAAGAGCGTGGTGGACATCGCCGGCACGATGTGGATCGACAGAGAGACCGCCGAACTGCGTTGGCTCGACTTCCACTACGAGTACCTCGATCGGGCCATCTCGTCGAGCGACGTCGGTGGCCGTGTGGATTTTCGGAGGATGCCGAGTGGCATGTGGATCGTTCCCGAGTGGTGGATCCGCATGCCGGTCGTCGCGCTGGGCACGGACTTCCAGGGAAACCCACGTCGCTCTGTGAACGGCTTCCATGTGACTGGGGGACGCGTCCTGGAGGCACGAGAAGCCGGAGGTCGTAGTCTCGCACTGGGCGTGCAGACAGGCGGTGTCGAGGGCGTGGTAGTCGACAGCCTCGGCATGGCGAGGCGGGGGGTTCGCGTAGGTGTGGTCGGTTCCAGCCAGGAGGTCTTCACCAACGCCGAGGGCCGCTACAGCATCACCGGGCTCAACCCGGGTCGCTTCCAGGTGCGTTTCGTGGATCCGGTGCTCGAGCAATACGGTTTCGCGTCAGATCTGCTCGCGCGTGACGTCATCCGAGGCGAGATGACCACGCTCGACCATCACCTGCCGTCGGTGGGTGACGTCCTGTTCGACGCCTGCAGGGGACAGCCGCGTCCCGAAACCTCGGTGGTGCTGCTCGGGCGCGTAATCGACGCCCGCGGCCGCCCGGTCTCAGGGGCGAGTGTACGTGTCCTTTGGACGGACTATCAGCTGCGCACAGTGAACCGCCTCGTGCTCTTCGGCGGCGACTCGTCCGGCCTGGAAACGACGTCCGACGCCAGAGGCCACTACATGTTCTGCCAGGTCCCTACCGACATCGCCCTCGAGGTCCACGGCGAACTCGATGAGGAGCGATCGCAAGTCTACCCATTGCGGATCCAACTCGACCTTCGCGCCCGACTGCTCGGCATCGAAATCGCGCGGAACTAAAGGGGCGCTGGGAGAGTCCAACGCCCCTAGAACCGCACCGTTAGGAGCCCGGTAGGCCCATCACCGCCAGGCCGTCATTGAGCTGGATGACCACGTACTGTTTGCCTTCGTGAACCCAGCTCGACATGCCGTAGCGTGTGCCACCCGGCAGCTCCACAGATCCGACACGCTCCCCTGTGCGCTTGTCGATGGCAAACAGGTTAGGCGTGCCGTCACTGATCTGGCCTGAAGCCAAGAGCAGCGTAGGCGTCGCCACCATCGCCGAGTGCCCTCGCCTGCCCTGGTTCGCCTGAACGCCCTCGACTCCCTGGAGCAGCGGGTGATTGCGGATACGCTCCTGTTGATCCTCCGGAGCGTCACCGTGGGGGATCACCCACAAGTACTCACCGGTGTTCAGATCGATCGCGCTGATGCGCCCGAGGGGCCCCTTGAAGACCGAAAGGCCGTCGAGGCTCGTCGGGGGGCCACCACCCCTCCCTCGACCGCGACCCCGACCACTGCGACTCCGAGCCCAATCGGAATGGGTCACGCCCGTCTGCTCGGGGCCGTCCAATGGCGACTCGACGCCGGGGGCCAGTGTGACAGACCCACATCCACTGTGCGAGGTGATGAAGATCACGCCCTCTACGGGGTCCGCCACGGCAGGGCCGGTGATGTTCACGCCACCGGTATCACCGGGACAGATCCGGCCAGGCCCGGCTGGATCGCCCACATGAGTCGGTGGATTAAAGAACGGCGCGAACATGTTGGCGTTCTGCGCGATCTCTAGCGCCCGTCGTCGGATCTCGGGCGTGTAATCGATGAGCTGGTCTTCGGTCCGTCCTTGCAGGTCGTAGGGAGCCGGCTTGGTCGGGAACGGCTGCGTGGCCGCCAGCGTCTCACCCGGCACTTTCGACTGCGGCACCGCTCGCTCTTCGATCGGCCAGATGGGCTCGCCGGTCTCGCGGTTGAGCGCGTAGAGGAAGGCTTGCTTGGTGGCCTGGAACAGTCCCTTGATCTCTTCGCCATCGACCGTGACGTCCATCAGGATCGGGGCCGTGGGCGTGTCGTAGTTCCAGATGTCGTGATGCACGAATTGGTAGTGCCAACGCCGTTCGCCGGTCTCGACGTCCAGCGCGATAAGGCTCGTGCTGAAGAGGTTGTCCCCCGGACGGAAGCCACCGTAAAAGTCCATGGTGGCGCCGTTGGTCGGGATGTAGACGAGTCCGAGCTCCGGGTCGGCAGCCATGGGCGCCCACGACGACACGTCGCCGGTCCACTCCCAGGCGTCGTTCTCCCAGGTCTCGTGGCCGAACTCACCCGGGCGCGGGATGACGTGGAACTTCCACTTGAGGTCGCCGGTGCGAGCGTCGTATGCCATAATGTCACCCGGGATCATCTCGACCCGAGTCTGGTTGTAGCCCTGCTCGGCCGAGTTCCCGACGATCACGACGTCGTTGACCACGATGGGCGGCGATGAAGTGGTGATGTACCCGATCTCCAACGGAATGCCCTCGTAGGGATCGTACTCCTGATTCAGGCTCTCCCACGGCTCCCAGCCCTGGATCAGATCTGCGAGCATGTCCACGCTGCCGGACTTGGGGAAACCGGGGATCGGCACGCTCTTGCCCCAGCCTTCCAAAGGGTGACCGGTCTCCGCATCCAGCGCGTGCAGGAAGTAACCAGGCGTCGAGATGTAGACGACGCCCCTGCCGTCGATCTCTCCGTACGCGATGCCCTTTCCGTAACCGGCGCGCATGGAGTATTCCCAGCGAGCCGTATTGGGCTCCGTGAAACTCCACAGGAGACGGCCGGTCGCAGGATCGAGAGCCACGACGTGCCGGCGGTATCCCGTGACCGTGATCAGCTTGCCGTCCACCATGGTCGGCGTCGCACGTGATGTGCTCGAACCGAAGCTCTCCGCGTTCCACTCCCAGAGAACTTCGAGATCCCCGAAGTTGTCGGCCGTGATTTCGGTCGCCGGCGTGTAGCGCGTGTGCCACGCGTCTCCGCCTAGGAACGTCCACTCGGCGTTTTCGGTCCCCGGTCCCTGTGCAGCGACTGCCGACGGCACCGAGAGCAGTACGCCGAGGGCCGCTGAGAGCGAGATGAAGGAGGACAGACGCCATGGGCGTAAGCACTTGTCGTTGGTCATGATCGTCTTGGTTGCGTGGTCCGGATCGCCTGCTTGAGGTCGATAATCCTGACAGCTAGGTGCGCCGATTAGTTGGGCATCGCCGGGAAGATCAGCGCCGTCGAGTACTACGTGTGCAACGTACGGTGCCGGCTCGGATCAGTGCAAAGACACAGGAGCAGTCGCACGGACCACCACGCACGCGCCTGGCGCCAACTAGGATCGCAGCTCAGAATGCCGGTGGGCCGCACTTATGCTGCCCTGCGAGAGAGAAGGAACACGTGCGAACCGGAGAAATGATCATGAAGCGCACGACGTCTGCCGTGCTCGGGCTCCTAGTCTGCGGGCTCCTGGTCTACCCCGCGCTGGGTTCGGCCCAGAACTTCGATAACGTCCAGATTCGCACGTTGCAGGTGACGGAGTCGATCTATGTTCTTCAGGGAAGCGGCGGAAACATCGGCGTCTCGATCGGGGACGACGGCACGTTCATCGTCGACGACCAGTTCGCGCCGCTAACGGACAAGATCGTCGCCGCAATCGCTGAATTGACCGATAAACCCGTCGAATTCGTCGTCAACAGCCACTGGCACTACGACCACACCGACGGAAACGAAAACTTCGGGCGGGCCGGGGCGCGGATCATTGCCCACGAAAACAGCCGACGCCGCATGGAGACGAGCCAGATCATTTCGCTGAACGGCCGGCTGCAGGAGGCCTACTCGAAGGAAGGATTGCCGAAGATCACGTTCGGGGAGTCCGTTCGCTTCCACTACAACGACAACGCGATCGACATCGTGCACTTCGGACCGGCACATACGGACGGCGACGCCGTGGTGTTTTTCCGTGATGCGAACGTCATCCACACGGGTGACGTCTTCGTGCGCTACGGGCTGCCGTTCATCGATGGGCCCAACGGAGGTCAGCTCAGCGGGATGATCGACGTCCTGTGGGGCGTCGCCGGTCTGATCAGTGACAATACGACGATTATCCCGGGCCACGGCCAACTCTCGACGCGCACGGATCTGCTCGAATATCGCTCGATGCTCGTGACCATCCGGGACAGGATGCTCGGTCAGATCGCAGAGGGGATGTCGGAAGATGAAGTCGTCGCCGCTAATCCGACGCAGGGCTTCGCACCTCCGGGAGCCGGCACGGAGCGCTGGGTGAGGGCCGCCTACGTAGACCTGCGCTGAGGGTCGGGAGGGCTTCGGGCTTCAGCTGGTCGGGGCCGACGACGGATCGGGCGGCGAATCGCCTGATGCGCTTCGCCCTAGTGGATCAGGCCCGTAGGTGTTCGGCCCCGCCGTTCCCCTGACGACGTACACTACGATGCTGAGCGGAACCGCCGCCAAATAGGTCAAAACCACGATGGCGATGGACCAGCCCGATCCAGCGGACATCAAGAAAAACGCCCAGGAACCGGCAGTGATGGAGAAGACCGCCGCATAGAACCAGCCGGAGAAGTTGATATCGTGGAGGCGCTTCACGAATCCGACCGTCACCGGCCATATATAGATGAGTGCCGCGACATTCGAGGCGGGCCCCGAAAACGCACTGAAGGCCAGGCCCGCCTCGCCGAAATTGGAGCGAATGGCCTCGGCGAGCGCGTTTGTGGGCGCAGCCCCCATCGCAAAATCCAGACCGGCGGCCAGCAGCGCGAAGGCCCAGATCGGTGCCACGAAGTAGAGCCAAAACGTCCGTCTGGTGATTCGCCCCTCGAGCGACAACCACAGCTTCGGCTCAAGCTCGGGAGGTGTGCTCACGCTACGCGTCAGACCTCCCCGCTCTGCGCCGGCTCCTCCGCTTCGGCACCCGCGAGCACGAACTCTTCGGCCGCAAGGATGGCGGGGTAGTTGGCCGCGACCCAGCCCCCCCCATGCCGGAAACCGAATCGATTAGAAAGGACCGGCGAGACTTCTGTTGGCTGCTCATCTTTTCTCCCATCGAGACTCCAGGCACAGTAGGAAGCGCGCTAGTGGCAGACAAGGAGAACGTGGCGTGGCAGGAAGCGGGGCGTGGCCAGGCGCGCCACCGCGACGTGCGCCGTAGGTTGATGGTCCCAATCGGAGGAGCCATGAGCTACACAACTTGCGCCCGACGTCTGCTGGCGCTCCCACTCGCCCTGGCCCTGTTCGGCGGGTCCGCCACCGCCCAAGCGCGTGATGGCGTCCCGGCACTACCAGCTTTGGACCACCAAGTAGTGCTGCCAACGGCCGAGGCCAGTATTCGCGTCGTGCCCATCGCCACCGGCCTCTCGCATCCATGGGGGATGGCGTTCCGGGACAACGGCGACATCCTGGTGACGGAACGCGACCGGGGCACCGTGCGCGTGATTCGCGACGGACGGCTGCTGGAGCGGGAGATCACGGGTGTGCCGGAAGTGTTCTCGCGTAGTCTTCGCGCCGGACTGATGGACATCGCGGTCCACCCTGACGACGACCGCATCGTGTACCTGACCTACACCAAGTCGTTCGAGCGCGATGGATCAGATAGCCTGACGGTAGCGCTCGCCCGGGGTCGCCTCGAGGGGGGCGTACTGACCGATGTTCAGGACATCTTCACGGCGGACGGGTGGGACCTCGGCATCGCAGCGTCCAAGCTGCACTTCGCTCCGGACGGGACGCTCTTCATGAGCGTCGGCGGCTCCTACGTGTTCGCTTCCACCGGAGAATACGCACAGGACCCGAGCACGCATTTCGGCAAGCTGCTGCGGCTAAACGCAGATGGTGGGCCCGCAGAAGGGAATCCGTTCCTCGGTGACGCGGACTATCTGCCCGAGATCTATTCGCTGGGGCACCGGAATCAGATGGGGCTGGCGTACCATCCGGAGACCGGAGACCTGTGGGTCACAGAGAACGGGCCTCAGGGGGGTGACGAGACCAACATTATTCGAGCCGGCGGAAACTACGGCTGGCCGGTCGCGTCCTACAGCCGTCAATACAACGGTGCCCCCGTGACCGACACGCCATGGCTCGCGGAATTCGAGCAGCCCGAAATCCTCTGGTGGCCGTCGATCGCCCCGACCGGGCTGACCTTCTATACCGGAGAGCACTTTCCGCAGTGGCAAGGCGACCTGTTCGTCGGCTCCATGATGGTTGGGCGCATGCAACGAACGGGACACCTGGAGCGAATCATCTTCAACCGACGGGGTGAGGAGGTCGGGCGTGAGTGGTTGCTGACCGACCTCAGGCAACGCATCCGCGAGGTCGTGCAGGGGCCGGATGGCTATCTCTACCTGCTGACGGACGAGGACGACGGAGCGCTGCTACGCATCGAGCCGGCCAACGCGATCACCGCCCCGCCAAGCACGAGTGCGGCCGCCGGACGCCTGACGGAGCCGCGACTGCCACCGCTGCCCGAGGCCGAGTGGACCGAGGATCAGCGGGCGGCATTCGAGCGGCACCAAGGCGACGGTCACTCCGACAATGTGCTGCGCACGATCGTGCGCGTGCCCGCTCTGGCCGATCAGATCCTGCCGTTCGGGCGTTACCTCGCACAGGAGAGTACGCTATCTCCGCGGCACCGTGCGATTCTGATTCTGCGTACCGCCTGGCTCGCCCAAAGCGCCAGCCTCTGGGCCACCCACGCGAGTCGGGCAAACGATTCAGACTTGACCGCTAACGAAGTGCTGCACCTTGCCGAAGGGCCCGCCGCGGGTTGGGGTGAGTTCGAGTCGCATCTGCTCGGACTGGCCGACCAGCTCTTCATCAACTCGTCGGTCACCGACGAGACGTGGCAGGTACTCTCGACGCGGTACAACATGCACAACCTCATGGACGCCGTCGCGACCGTGAACGAGACCACCTCGCACGCGATCCTCTTCAACTCACTCGGCATCCAGCCCGACGAGGACGCCACGGCGCGCATCCCCATGGGCGAAGTCGCGTACTTCATCGACGTGCCGGATCGGGAGCCAGGACTCACAGTGCCTCGAGTCGAGCCTTTGGAGGGCCGGGGATTGCGTGTCTCGCGCACCTTCCAGCAGCATCCTGCGATGGCTGCGCACGCTGGCGGCTCTAGCTACGTGATGAATCCCCAACGCACGCGAATGATCCCGCACGACCGGGAATTGCTCATCCTGCGCACCGGATGGAACGCGCAGGCGGTCTACGAATGGGCGAAGCACGTCGGCAGCGTTGGGCGCGCCCGTGATCGGGGTCTCGAGCCTCTCTGGATCGCGCAGGGCAAGGATGCCCCCGGCTGGTCCGACTACGAGAGGGCACTCATCGACGCCGCGGACGAGATGTTTCGCGATGCGATGATCGCGGATGAGACCTGGGCGAGGCTGTCCGAGCACTACGACACGCACCAGATGATGAGCGTGGCCGCAACTGTAGGGCGGTATCGCATGGTGTCGATGACGCTCAATGCGCTCGGGGTGCAGCCGCTGCCGGACGACGAGTTGTTTCCGAAGCTCGAGGGGTATTGAGAAGGCCGGGCACGGCCACGACCCCTATACACATCCGGCCCTACGAGCCCTCCCTGCGACCCTCAAAGAACTCCGGAACCGCCACGAACAGGCTCGCCGCCTCGGCCAGAATCTTACCGCCGGCCGCGAGCACCATGCGCCCCTTCCCCGACGACTTGCGGCCCTCCACTCGGGTGACCCACGCCTCCACTTCGACCTCGACGCCAAGCGGGATGGGTGAGACGAAGTCGACGTTCAGGTTGGCTGCTACGGACTGATGCCCGCCCAGCCAGACCGCGGCGCCCATGGCCTCGTCCAGGATGGCCGCGACGGCGCCACCATGCGCGTGGCCGGGAGGGCTCCTGTTGGGCCTCGGAGAACGTGAGGCGGGTGCCGATCCGTTCGCCGGAGACGTACCATTGCACGCCCATTCCGCACGGATTGTCAGGACCGCATACGAAGCACGGCCCGTGAGAGGGACGTTTTTGTGAAGCGGGGAAATCGGTCATGAATCGAAGGAGTCCTTGAGCGCACGCGGAAGTCGGGGCATTATGATCTGGGCCAGTGGAAAATGTGTCGAGTTCGGAGAGGAGTCGATTATGGAGCGCTTCGTGAGATCCCCATCGGATGATACGGCGCGGATGATGCTTCCTCGTCGTAGGGCCTCGCTGTTCGTCCTGCTGGCGATCGGTCTCGCCGGAGCGTGGGCCCCCATTGTCGAGGCGCAACAGACCACGCGCCAGTGGGTGGCTCCCCGAACCGCCGACGGTCATCCCAACCTGCAGGGCAACTGGTCGAATGCGACGCTGACGCCGGTCGTGCGCCCAGCCGGAGTCGGGCCCGTGCTCAATCCGGAGCAGGTGCGGGCACTCGAGGGCGGGCGGGCCGAGTTCATCGAGGCAGATCTCGTGGATAGTGATCCCAACCGTGGCGCGCCACCCGTAGGTGGCCAGCTCACCGGAGAGGCTCGGTGGGACGCGGGCGCGGGTGCGGTGGGAGGGTACAACCAGTTCTACATCGATGGCGGCGACCACATCGCGATCTACAATGGCGAAGCTCGTAGCTCGTTGATCGTGGATCCGCCCGACGGCAGCAGACCAGCCTACACGGAGGAGGCCGGGAGACGCCTGCGTGAGAGTCGGGAGTTCCTGGCGCAATTCGGGCAGTACGACAATCCAGAGAACCGGCCGCTAGCCGAGCGCTGCATCATGTCCTTCGGCTCGAACGCCGGGCCCCCGATGATGCCCAACTACTTCTACAACAACAACTACACCATCGTGCAGACCGCCGACCACGTGATGATCATGACCGAGATGGTTCACGACACTCGCATCATCCGACTCGGCACGCCCCGGCCCCTGCCCGACAACGTTCGTCCTTGGATGGGCGATTCGTGGGGCCACTGGGAGGGAGAGACGCTCGTCGTGGAAACGACCAACATGCATCCCGATCAGAGAATCGTCGGTGGTGGCGCGACGTTCAGCCCTTCCGCGCGGGCCAAGGTGACCGAGCGTCTCACGCGAGTCGATGAGTATACGATCAACTACGAGTTCACGGTCGACGATCCCGGCACGTTCAGGCGCCCCTTCAGTGGCCAGGTGCCCTTCAAGGCACTCGCCGAGCAGGTGTACGAGTATTCGTGCCACGAGGGCAATTACGCGCTCTCCGCGGTGTTGAGCGGGGCGCGGGCGCAAGAACGTGAAGGTGGGAACTAGCGGACGCGAGGTAGCCACAGCGGGTAAGAGCTGAAGACGTCACTCCGCGCGCAACGCCACCATCGGATCGATTCGCGTGGCACGCCGCGCAGGCAGGAAAGCGGCGACCACCGCCACGGCAACCACAAATACCGACAACGCCCCGAACGTCAGCAGATCGAGGGGGGCCACGTCGAAGAGCATGCCACGAAGCAGGCGTGTGAGCACGACCGACCCCATCAACCCCAAGGCGGCTCCTGCAAGAGCCAGCATCAGCCACCGCCGCAGGACGATTGCCATGATGTCCGAGGTATCACCGCCGAGAGCGCGCCGGATGCCCAACTCGTTGACCCGCTGCTCCACGGAGAACGACATCAGCCCGTAAACGCCGATCGCGGTGAGGGACAACGCGAGCGCCGCGAACGCCACGAGCAACGCCGTGTTGAAACGTCGTTGACGGGTCCAATCCCCCCAGCAACTCGGTCATCGGACGCGAAGCCCAGATGGCCTGGTAGGGATTAATCGTCCAGATCGTTTCTTGAACGGCCCTGGTCAGGAGCGTCGGATCGCCTGCCGTCTCGACGACAAACGTGATAGAGCCCGAGGGCGATTGGGTCAGCGAGACATACACCTCTGCCCGTGGTTGCGACTCGAACCCCTGGGCACGAACGTCGGCCAGCACCCCTACGATCTCCCGCGACCGGCTAGTCGTGCTGGTTCCGCCCCGCCTCCCTCTCCTCGTAGCGCGCGCCACTCAAGACGCTCCCGAGCGCGTAGTTACCCTCGTGGCAGGAGTACTCATAGACGAGATCGTTGAACCTATTGAACGGGATCTCGCCTCCCCACGGCTCGGTGTACGTCGATGGGTCATCGACGGTGAACTCGTAGAGGATCGTGCCCGCGCTGACTCGGGTGAAGCGCTCGGTCACCTTCAGCTGGTCCGTCGGCGGGATGCCCCGGAACGGGTGGCGGGGATTGAAGTTCGTCGTCTCGACGACGAGCGTGTTGCGGTCCCAATGACCCCAAGAGTCACCGAACCACGGACGGAGCTGTTCGGGCAACTCATCGGGTTCACCCAGCCGGATGATGCGCACGTCGTGCACCATCTCGGCCAGGATCATCACGTGGTCGGCGTTCTGCACGATGGTGTAATTGTTGTTGTAGGCTGTGTTGGGCATCATCGGTGGTCCGGCGCTCGAGCCGAACGAAACGACGCACCGCTCCGCCAACGGTCGCAGCTCCGGGTGATCGTACTGACCGAACTGGCTCCGAAACTCCCTGCTCGCCCGGAGGCGCTGCTCGCCCTCGGCGGTGAGTGCCGGGCGGCGGCCGTTGGAGGGATTGGTCACGAGTGACGCGCGGTATTCGCCACCGACGATTGCCACCCGGGTACCCCGGTCCCAATACACCTCGTTGTACTCCTGGCCGGACAGTCGAGCCTCGTTGCTCTGACCCGGCCTCTCGGCCCTCCCGCACGCGACGGTGCCCGGGCTGGCGGGACAATCGCCATCAATCTGTTCGATGTCCGCGACCTCCTGCCTGGTGAACACCGGCCCGGTGCCCTCTCGCCGCTCGAACGGAGTGAGCGTCACGTTGGTCCAGTTTCCTTGCAGGTCTGGATGGCCGTCGGCGGTGCGAGGCACCACGTAGTCCCCATTGGTCTGCGCTGCGCCAGTCGAGACCGCCCCGGGGGTTGCGGTTACGGCAAGAAACGCAGAGAGCAGGACGGTGAGCCTCAGGCCCGGGCGGGCCACTGCAACGCGACCGGTCATGTCGACCTCCATTCGAGAGTGCCCACGGGAGTGACAGCAGGCGATCCAGCCCCGTGTGCCCAATCAATGATAGGGCGGTTCCCCTGAATGCGCGAAAGGCTACTAACCCCCCAGCAAGCAATCTCCGATCATCTCCTGCTGCGCTAGCCCGGCATAGAACGAATTCCACGGGTGGCGAAAGCCGTGTCCTTCGTTGGCGCCTTCCATATAGGAGACATTGAGACCGTTGTTGCGTACGCGCTCGACGATCTGTCGCGACTCACCCACGGGCACGCGCGGAACGTTCGCTCCCTGCACCACCATCAGCGGGGACGTGATGCGCTCGGCATTGTTGAGCGGCGAAATCGACTGTAAGAACTCCCGCATTTCCGGGATGCGCTCGTCACCGAACTCAATGCGTCCATAGTCGCGCATGTAATCGGCGGTACTCTCGAGGAACGTGACCCAATTGCTAATGCCCACAATGTCGATGCCGCAGTGGATTCGCGGGCTGTAGTGCACGAGCGAAGCGAGCACCATGTAGCCTCCGTACGAGCCACCCATTACGGCCACCCGGGTCCCGTCCATGTCGGGCTGCTCTGCGATCCAGTCGAGCAGGGCTCCGATGTCCCGCACGGCGTCTTCCCGCAAGTACCAGTCGTCGAGCGTCGTGTACGTTCGCCCGTAACCGGTCGAGCCTCGCACGTTGGGCGTGATCAACGTGATCCCGGCCTTTTCCGTCGGACCCTGCCCCGTCCTGAGTCGAGCTTGGGCTTCCGGGGCCCCGTGAATGTTGATGACTACAGGGTGAGGACCCTCGCCCACCCCCGGATATACGAAAGCACGGATCAAGCGGGGCTCGCCATCGATCGAGTCGAACGTCGGGTAATGGGTGAGACGCGGGGCCGGAATCTCGCTCTCCGAGCTCTCGCCACCCGCCCAAAGCGTGAGCTCCTGGTTGCGGAGATCGTAGGTATAGCCGCGGCTCACCCCAAGCGCGTCGATGTGGTTGACCAACAGTAGCGGCTCCGTGGCGTGGAGCCCTGCCGAAAAGGCACCCGACGAGAACAACTCGAGGGGCTGAATGTTCTCACCGAGCGGGTCGCTGGTGTAGTGCCTCGTCCCGCCGTCCTCGTTCACCGTGATCAGGAGCAACTCGCCGTCGCCGGTCTGCTGGATCGAGGTGACATCCCAGGGGATCTCGTCGGAAAGAATCGCTTCCTCGCCCGTGCGCAGGTCCAGCCGCCTCATGTGGGAGAATTCGGTCCCCCGATCGCTGGCATAGTACAGTGCACTAACGTCTCGACTCCACTGAGCAGCCCCGTGCCGCGCGCCATCGGCATCGTCGGTGATTCGGTTTAGAGAGCTGCTGACGATGTCCAGCACGTAGAGCTCGACCTTCATGTTCGACACGGCATGCACGAGCAGGAGCTCGCCTGCGGCAGGAGACCAGCCTGCAACGCCCCACATCCCCTCGACCTCCAGCAGCAGTCGGTCCGAGCTCGGGTCCAGCGGATCCATCAAGTAGACGTCGAAGTCCGTGCCGTTACACCGCGTGCTCGAGTATGCGATGCGCGGGCCGGTTGGCTCAAAGGCGCCGAACTGCGCACGCTCGGACTCCGACGTGAGCAGAACGGGACCCGAGTCTCCCAGGTCCCAGCGGTACAAGCGATGCTGCTCGTCCCCATCGGTATCCCACTGCAGTACCATGTAGTCGCGACCTGGGACGCCGTGCATCCCGGCGACATTGCGCGGAATCTGCGGGAGGAAGACGGATTTCGCCGCCGGACTCGGCAGCGTGTGAAGCCGCTCATCGAGGATCATGCGCTTACCGCGAACCAAGAGGCCGGGGCCGTCGGGCATCCAGGCGACCAGGCTCTTCGATTCCCTGGACTCCCAGAGTCTGGCGGCATCGTCCAGACCGGTCCCCACGCCACCCGCCCGACGCCTTCAGCGGTGATCGCCGGCGGTATCGGCACCCCGGTAACCGCCAACACCACAATCAGGTGGACGGGCAACATCACCACGAACAGCGCCACCCACTTCAAGGTCTTCCGCATCGATCCAGCCCCGGCTCTCGAGCCCTCGCCCATCCTCCGACCACTACACGGTAGAAGTTCAAATCGTTTCGGGACGGCGGGCGATGATGTACAGGACCGCACGTGCGATTTGCGGTGTATCGCACGTCATAGCACAGTGTCAGGACCGTGCCGCCCTCTTAGGCCAAGAGACTCCATGCGAACCTCCATTCGACCCCGTGACGCTCAGGTCATCGCGGTCGCGGGGATCGTTCTCGCTCTGCTACTCGCGCCGGCGAGCGTCCTCTCCCAATCCGCACCCCTCGACTCCACCGAGGTTCTCGAGCAGATGCATGACCTGCAGGAAGATTTCGAGCGCTATCGCGAGAGTCGTATCCCCGTCGAGATGGAGCGAGCCGGTGCTGGATACTGCGACGAGCGTATCGGTCGCATCTGCATCTGGTTCGGTGGCGAAGAAGAGGAGGGCTTTCCTGGTGAGTTTCGCGAGGTGGGGCAGGCCCGCATCGAGTTGATCCGATCCTTGTCCGATGCTTTTGAGCAAGTCAGTGATCGATGGATCATCGGGCAGTGGGTCAACTACCTCGTCGAAAGTCGCAACATGGGGGAGGCGGAGCGGGTCGCGACGGAGTGCGGAATCCAGGAAACGTGGTGGTGCTCGGCGCTTCTCGGCTACGTCCTCCATGTGTGGACCCGCTATGTGCCCGCGGAGGCCGCCTTTCGTGAAGCGCTGGCTGCGATGCCGGACGAGGAATGGGAGGAATGGACGACACCGCGATACATCTTCAGCAGAGATGCCGAAAGGGAATTCAATAGCGCTTCTCCGACGGAGCGTGACCAGAAGTGGGAGCTCTATTGGCGGCTGTCGGATCCGCTCTTCCTGTTCGAGGGCAACGATCGCCTGACGGACCATTTCGCCCGTTGGGTCGTGGCCAAGAACCGTGAGGACTCCGGCGTGCCCTTGGGGCTGGAGTGGGAGGAGGACATGGAAGAGACCCTAATCCGTTACGGGAGGAACACCGGGTACAGCCGCACGCACAACCCAGGGAGAAGCTTCGGGGGTGGGCTGCAGGACACCCGCAGGATGGTCGGGCATCACCATCCGAAGAGCAGAGGGTACCTCTTCCCTGAGGCTTTCCTAGAGTCGCCCTCGGACATTCCGCCGGAGAGTTGGATCACGGCGCCGCGCGAAGCGAGGACCTGGTACGCGCCGCCTTATGCCCCCGACATGCGCGCATTGGAGACGCAGGTCGGCCGCTTCCGGCGGGGCGATCAGATGTTGGTCGTGGGTGCCTATCGGCCCACGATTCCCGAGGGCGACGCTGGCGGAGCGGTGGTCGCGGCATGGAGCCCCGATGGTGGTCTGGAGGGACCCGCACACACGGCGCTGTTCCTGATTCCCGAGAACGGAGAGCGACCTCTCTCCGTCCGAGGCAGCGACCCTGAAGGCGTCCTGACCATTCAGGCCTTGCCAAGCCGGTACGTGAGCGGCCTCGAGGTCGTGGACCTGGACAGGAGACAGGCGTGGCGGGCTCGGCAGGGCGTGGTGCAACTTCCAATGGTCGAGGGTTTGGTCGACGTATCGGATCTGATGATCCTGAAGGAAGGCACGCCGCTGCCGGAGTCCCTCGATGAAGCCCTGCCGAATGTTCGCCCCGGGGTGAGGCTCAAGGCCGGCGATCGATTCCCGGTTATCTGGGAGGTCTACGGGCTTCGCATCTTGGAGCCGGTGCAGGTAACCATCGGGTTCAGCAAGGGTCGCCCGGGCTTCCTCTCCAGGGTGGGAGAATTCCTGGGCGTGCTCAAACCGGAAGAGCGAGTGGACATCACGTTCGACGAGACCGGCCCCGACCGCGTGCAGACCGTATTCCGCTCCATGGAGCTGGAACTACCCGACTTGGAGCCGGGCGAGTACACTCTTCACCTGCAACTCGATCTCTTCGGTCGATCACCGGTGGTGACGAGCCGACCGATCATTGTGGAGAACTGAGGAGTGATGCTTCGAGGCCTCATACCCATCCTCTGGATGCTGGCTGCAACGCTAGCGGGGAACGGAAGCGACTCCGACCCCCACAGGGCGGTTTCGGAGGCTGCGAGCGCCCGCGCGGTGGCCGATCCGGCGGTCCTCGCCAGCCCTGCATCTCTTCCGTTCTTCTATGACCTCTACACGTTCCGTGGTGACCGGGGCGGCACCACGGTCGTTGCCGCAGTCGCTGTGCCGGTGAGGAGGCTGCGCGCGGAGAGGGTAGACCGCCGGGTCCGTTATCGCTTCGACTTGCGGTTCGTGCTGGCCGACACCGCGCGCCTCGAAGTATTTCACACAGAGGACTCCGTCTTCGTCAGCATGCCGCGGGCGCTAGCGAGGCAGCACCTGCTGCACACCTTCGTCGAAGTCGAGGCGCCACCGTCTAAGGCGACGCTACAGCGCGTGGTAGTGACCGACGCGACCCGGCCCGGGGTGGGCCAACTCTATAGCACCCCCTTCCCCATACCGGACTACAGCGGCACCGAGCTGATGCTCAGCGATATCGCGTTCGGGCTACCCGGCTCGGAGACCGGCTGGACGCGGCGCGGCGCCACGCTTGCCCTCTTGCCCACGAGTCAGTTCCCCGAGAGCTCCTTCGACGTCTACTACGAGATCTACAATCTCCCGTCGGGCAACAACTACGAGACCGAGTTCGCCTTCCAGCCGATCGACGACTCCGGCGGCGACGAGCGAGCGGTGCGCGCGCTGTTCTCAGGAGAGTCCGAAGCCGACGAGGACGGCTCCGTGGCGGAGCTGCGCCGTGTGGCATCGGCCCTGCCCAAGGGGCGTTACCTCTTCACGGTTACGGTCAGAGACCTGGTCAGCCGTCAGACTGCGGTACGCTCGCGCACCATTGACGTGCGCGGATGGAGGAGCGGGACCACCCTGGTCACGGCTATGCCACGGGGGATCGGCCGCTAAGGTCTTCGTCTGTCGCTCGAGGCACCTAGCGCTCGAGCCAGGCCAGAATCGCCTCGGTAACCGCCTGCGACGCTTCGTACTGCACGAAGTGACTGACGCCCGGAAGCGTCACGAGTGAGTAGTCGGCGTCGAGCCACTTCCATGTATCGTTGAGCGCCCCAGGCAGCAGGTATTGATCGTCCAGTCCGTGGATCTGGAGAACCGGTGCGCCGATGCGGATGACCTCTGCGTCCGGAATCTCCTGGTAAGGAGGACGGGGATAGTTGGCCTTGTAATAGGCCATCATGCCGTAAAGACTCGAGCGCTCGAAGGCCTCGACGTAGTGTGCACGCGCGGCCTCGTCTCGGACCCAGAAGGCGAGACCTGCAGCACCGAGGCTCTCATGTGAGCCCTCGGCTTGGAAGTTCCTGGCGTACGCACTGTTTTGTTCCTGCTCGGGGTTGTTGGCCAGCTCCCGGCTCAAACCCTTCGGGTGGGGCAGGTTCAGCACGATGAGACGCTCGACGACATCAGGCCGCAGCATCGCCACATACCATGCGATCATGCCGCCCCAGTCGTGGCCCACGACGATCGCCCGCTCTACACCCTGGTCGGCAATCACCGATGCGACATCGCCCACCAGAAGCGGCATGGCGTAGTCCTCGACGCGCTCCGGTTGGTCACTGCGGTTGTAGCCCCGCGTGTCCATGGCGGCGACGCGATAGCCTGCCGCGGTGAGCGCCACCATCTGCTCGCGCCACGTATACCAGAAGTCCGGGAAGCCGTGGATCATGACCACGAGTGGTCCCTCGCCCACCGTCACATAGTGGATGGACGTGCCGTCCGAATCTGCGTAGTGGTGCTCGACCCGGTCGAAGAGGTCCTGTGCTGCCGCGGGGGACGAGGTGGCCACTACGAGCAGGGCCGCGAGGGCCCCGATGGGTAGGAATTGCTTACGCATGTCGGTTGGACTCCGAAAGACGAACGGAACGGGGCGTGCACGGTGGGGCCCGGTGTCGTACCCCGCAACGACGCGCTACCTCCCCTGACGCAGCGCCTGCGCCATCGACAGATAGTAGTTCCGGGCGTTGGCGCTGATCTGACGCTCCCCCAGCTCCGCTAGCGCCGAGGCCTTCAGCTCCCGTCCCTCGGCGTGGTCGTTGTCGCCCGCGAGCACGTAGTCGGCCAGTTCCGCAGCCCACTGGAAGTTGCCTGCGGCCAGAGCGGCACGGCCAGCCTCTAGAACTGCCGCCTCACCTCCCGACAAGCGAATGATCCTGGCTGCCCGATCCCGATTGGATAGCGGAAAAAGGCTGGTGGCGTTGCCGTCGAACCAACCGAGATGGAAGGTATAGATTGAGCGCACGGACCACGCGACCGTCCCGTAGAACTCCTGCAGGTAGGGGTTGTCGGCCAACTCGGGCGGCAACGTGACCTGCTCGACGAGCTCGTCCGGCCGTAACCCCCGATTCATCCCTGCCAGAGTCTGCTGCAGGACCGATGACACGCCCGCGTGGTACCCGGTCAGAGCCGCATCGACTGCAGCACGACCCATGATCGGCCTTGTGTGGCTCGGGACCAGGTATTCCGGCTCGAGCGCGATCATGTCGCTGAGGCTCTCCAGCCAATGATCGACCCGCCGCAGCGGCACACCACGGATTGCGTAGAGGTTGGGAAAGGCACGGTAGAAGTTGTCCCCGGGCAGGAGCGTCCGCTTCTCCGGCAGCCACACGAAAAGCTGATCATCGGTCTCACCGGGCGCATAGCCGAGCACAACCTTCACGCCGGCCACCTCGAAGCTGTAGCTCTCGCCCGAGAAGGTCCGCGTCGGGCGCATGTACCCATCCCCTCCGCCGAGCACCAGGCTCGGACCTATTCCAGCGTTGGGTCGACTCTCCGCCGGCAAGGCCAGGCCGAACTGGTTGCCGCCGTCGCGCCCCGCGCGTCCCACCGCGGTCGGAAGATTCTCGCGCAGCTGCTTCTCATGGGCGTAAACCTCCGGCTCCACATCGCCCACGAACGCACGTGATCCCCGCACGTGATCCGGATGGCTGTGCGTGTAGATGATGGCGCGCACGGGCTTGGTCGAGATGCGGTCGAACTCGGCCCGAACCTCGCGCGCAGCACCCATGCCCTCGGTGGTGTCGATAATGAGGAGACCGTCGTCTCCTTCGACGAGAATGACGTTGGCCAGCGCGAAGCCCACGGCCACATAGACCCCGTCGGTGACCTGGATCACGTCCCGGCGGAACTCGTTGGAGTGTGCGAAGAGCTTGTCGCGACCTGCGAACTCCTGCGCTGACGCGGCCTCTACGCCAATCAACGCCAGGGCGGAAACCAGGGCCGTAGACACTACGTGGGGCGGCACGACGAAACGCATGATGGCTCTCCGAGAATGGGGTCGCAGCGACGCCTAACGCCGCGGATTCAAAATCAGCTTCTGCACGCGCGAGTTCGAGGTCTCCGCAGCAAAGAGCAGGTCCTCCGTGGGGCAGGCCAGTCCATGCACCCCTGAGAACTCACCAAGCATTCGCCCAGCGTTGCCGACGACTCCGAGCACCTCGCCTTGGAGGGTCGCTTTGATGATTCGCCCCGGGAACGTGCTCTCGCCCACGTAGATGACGTCGCTGCCCGGCGGAATGCAGAGCGAGTTGGGCGCGCCATTGCCGGCCACGTTGCTGAGGTCGGTCGGCGTGCGGCCGTTCACGGCCTTGGAGCCCGGCGCGATCGGTGTGGCCACGCTAAACATGCGCAAGAAGTTGCCGTCTGTGTCAAACACCTGAATGCGAGCGTTGGAGCGATCGCCGACATAGACGTTGTCGTTCCGGTCGATCGCGATGCTGTGCGGTGTGCGCAGCTGGCCGGGGCCTGTGCCGGGCTCACCCCACGACATCACCCAGTCGCCGTTCATGTCGTATTTGGCGACGCGCGAGTTTATGTATCCGTCGCTGATGTAGATGTTGCCGCGGGAGTCGAAGGCCAGGTCCGTTGGCTCCCGAAATCGCCCGTCTTGTGGGGCCAGCGGAGGATTCTGACGCTCGATCGGGCGTGCGCCCTCGGAGCTCGACTCCGCTTTGCGGCCGAACACCCAGACGACGCGGCCTTCGGGGTTCATGCGCACGACCATGTTCGAGCCCTTGTCCACCGTCCAGATGTTGTCGTTGGCATCGATCCTGAGCCCGTGCGCGAACGCCCAGGCGTAGAGCCCTCTGCCGTGCTCACGGATGAAGTCGCCCGATGGGCTGAACTCGAACAGTTGGGCGGCGTGAATGCCGTAAGCAGGACCGCCCCCTGTGGGATTCGAGCGGCTGTATACGAAAATGTGACCCTGAGAGTTGACGGCCACGGCCGGCACCTCGCCGAAGTTCACTCCGTTAGGAAGCCGGAAGAAGTCCGGTACGGACTCCGTGGGAATCTGGGGAGCGTACTGGGCACTTGCTGACACTGCAGCAGCCATCAATGCGACCAGAGTCGTAGCAAGCTTCTTCATCCTAGTTCCCCCTCGTATCCAACGTCGGTGCCATGAGCGAGCGTACCTGAATTCCCCAATGGTCGCCCGCCTTGGTCACGATCCAGAGCGCGGGAACCGTCCAGTACCGCCTGCCTTCCGGGTGCCAACGTGAGAACGTCAACTCGAAGTGCACCTTGTTGCGCGTGACGAGGCTCGCGTCCAGCGCATCGATGGTGCTCATGTGCCAGTTCTCGCGCTGCCGCATCTGGTCGAAATTCGGCCGCGGCCCATCCCCAGCGTCCGCGGCCACCGAGAAGCCGCCGCCCGGTGTCATGAAGACATGAGGGTGGTTCAACACCTCCACCGCGCCTTCCGCGTCGCTTGTGTATGAAGGCCGTGAAGAAGTCCAGGACCGCCTGGCGGGCCGCATCAACGATCTCGGCACGCTCCTCTGCGCCAAGGTCGGCGGGAGACGCGGCGCTGGTGCGAAGCTGCACTCCCCAGTGATCGTCTCGCTTGGTCAGAACGTAGAATACTCGGGAAGTTCGGTAGGCTGTTCCATCGGCCCGATAGCGGCTGAAACCGATCTCAGCGTGTACTTTGTTGGGGGATGACTTGATCACCTTGTACAAGCCGAAATCGAAGGAGCTGCGGTCCCATCCCTCACGCGCCCTCATCTGGTCGAAGCCCTCCGAAAAGTCTTCAGGCCGGCTGTTGAGGAGCAGCGCCCCGCCTCCCGGCACTGTGACGAAGGGAAAGTTCATGGCCCGGCGCAGGTTGGCATTGTCCGCGGTGTTCCACTGGGTGATGAACACTTCCAGCGCCTGTTTGGCCGCCGATTCGGCCGCGGCGTCTCCGGCGTCTCGCACCTGCGCCTCCCCGATCGCCGCCTGTGTCAGAAACACGAGGGCCGTCACCATCCCTAAAAGACTCGTTCGACGCATCCTGCCCTCCCATCCCCGACGTCAGTCGGAAGTCACGCTTGTCCTGGGTGATCCTGTCTCCGCATCTATCGGGACGCCGCAACCAAACCACAAGGGCCGGTACGAGCCATGATCGAGGTGAATGGGCTGGACTTCGCTTATCCGGGCGCGAAGGAGCCGGCTGTGAGCAATCTCGAGTTCAGAGTCGAGGACGGCGAGATCTTCGGATTCCTGGGACCGAACGGTGCGGGAAAGAGCACCACCCAGAAGGTTCTGATCGGCTTGCTGCGCGACTACCGAGGCAACGTGAGCGTTCTCGAACGAGAGGTGCGCGACTGGGGCTCTGATCTCTACGAACAGGTTGGGGTCGGCTTCGAGCTCCCCGTTCATTTCGGCCGCCTCACCGCGCGCGAGAATCTCAACTACTTCGCCTCGTTGTATAAGGGCGAGACCGAGGATGTGGGCCACTTGCTGGAGCGGGTGGATCTGCTCGATCAAGCCGACGTGCGTGTCGAGCGGTTCTCCAAGGGCATGCGGGTGCGCCTCAGCTTCGCTCGCGCGATCCTATGCCGCCCACGGCTGCTCTTCCTGGACGAGCCCACCACCGGCCTCGATCCGCTCAGCGCGCGACGAATCAAAGACCTGATCCTGGAGCATCGCGATCGCGGCGCAACGGTGTTCATCACGACCCACGACATGTCGACGGCCGATGAGATCTGCGACCGCGTGGCGTTCCTTCTCGACGGACACATCGCGCTCATCGACGCTCCGCGCGAGCTGAAAGTCCGCCATGGCGAGCGGCGTCTACGCGTCGAATACCGCGTCAACGGTACACTGGAGGTGCGTGACTTTCCGTTGGAAGGCTTGGCCGAGAACGATGCGTTTCTACGGGCGGTGGGCCAGCCGACCTTGGAGACGGTCCACACTCAGGAGACGTCGCTGGAGAACATCTTTATACGCGTGACCGGCCGGGAGCTCACGTGAGCAGGCTCACCAGCACCTTGCGGCTCGATGCGCAGCTGCAAGCACGCAACAAGGTGTACCTGATCATCGGGGTGGCCGCCTTCGCGTTTCCTTTCGCGTTCGACGCGCTGCTCACGCCTGATCAGCTGCAGTTCTTCATGCCCGTGCTGATCATGTATGGCGTGAGCATGACGACGGTCTTTCTAGTTGGGGTGCTGCTACTGATCGAGCGGAGCCAGGGCACGCTCAGCGTCGTGATGGTCTCGCCGCTGCGACCGGCGGAGTACCTGGCTTCCAAGCTGATAACGCTGACCGTGCTGGCGCTGGTGGAGAGCGCCATCATGGCAGTCGTCGCCTATGGGCTCGGCTTCTCGTTCGGTTGGTTCGTGTTGGCCGTGGTGATGCGCGCGAGCATGGGCGTCGCCGTGGGCGTGGCTGTTGGTGTGCGCTTCCGCTCAATCACGCGATTTCTGGTGCCGGCCATCGGCCTCTCCCTGGCGTTCGACCTGCCCAATATCTGGTACTTCGAGCTCTGGCCCAGTCCGCTGTTCTACCTGTGGCCCTCGATGCCGCCTTTGCTTCTCGCGAAGGCCGCTTTCCTGGAGGTTGAGCCACTACAGTTGGTCTATGCCCTCTTATACGGCGCGCTGGTCGTCGGTGCCGCCTTGATCTGGGCGTCGCGCTCCATCGATCGCTTCGTCGTGCGCGGAGAGCTCGCCGCATGAACACCCAAGTGTTCAGGGCCATTCGCGTGCTCGTGCCCAGTGATCTGCGCTTGATTTGGCGAGATGGCTTCCTGCTGAGCTTCCTGATCTTCGTCATGCCGCTCGCCGCGCTGGGCCTGCACTGGCTGGCTCCCTACGTGGGAGGCCTGGTGGCCCAGTGGGTGGAGCTCGAGCCCTATTACGGCCTCATCCTGGCCAATGCCGTGATCGCGGGGGAGCCCGTGATGCTCGGCTTCGTCGTCGGTCTACTCTTCGTCGAAGAGCGGGATGAAGGTACGCTGCTGGCGCTTCAGTCCAGCCCCCTCTCGTTGCGAATCTTCCTCGGTTACCGCCTCGTAGCGGCTATGATGCTCAACATCGTGCTGACGGTGATCGGCATAGAGCTCGCGAACCTAGTGACGGTCTCCTGGCTGGAGTTGGTGGCATCAGCCGCGCTCGCCTCGCTGGCTATACCCATCATTGCGCTGGTCTACGCGGCCTTCATCAAGAACAAGGTGCAGGCGCTGATGTTGTTGAAGCCGGTGCAGATTTGGGGCGGGCTGCCCACCTTGCTCTACTTCGTGCCTGAGCCGTGGAACTGGATCGCGAGTGTTCCTGGGCCGGCGTATTACCCCATGCGTCTGTTCTGGACCGCAGCGGAGGGTCAGGCGGAATGGTGGATATTGGTGCCGGGGGTGGTGGTTCCGGGGATGGCGTTGGTGTGGCTGTTTAGGCGGTTTGAGCGCACGGTGTACGCGTGACGTCGAGTAGGAACCTCTTGGGAGATTGAGGGCGGGCCGGAATCCCCGACCCGCCCTCATTGAGGCCACCGACGCTGTGACGTCCAGCCCCTACCGCGCGATATGCTTCCGAAGCATCCGAGGCCCAACCTCCGCACCGTAGACATTGCCATCGTTGTCCACCGCGACGCCCTCGGCGGCGCTCGTTCCGGCTCTACCTGGGTCGGTTTCCGGATCGGGGATGAAGGCGATGACATAGCCGGTGTCGAGGTCCATCACGCGAATGCCACGCCTGAAGCCCGGGTTGCGGGCGAAGCTCGACTCCGAGTCTGCCACATAGAGCTTGTTGTTGTGAATCGTAATGCCGCTGGCTCGGCCCATGTTGTAGAAGTCGCGCACAAACGTGCCATCCTGCTCGAACACCTGGATGCGCCGGTTGCTGCGGTCTCCAACGTAGAGCAGGCCGTCGCGATCCATCGCTAGGGCGTGGGGGGTCCTGAACTCCCCGGGGTTGGAGCCCGTCTCGCCCCACTCCATGAGATAGGTGCCGTCACTGGAGTATTTGACGATACGGTTGTTTCCGTTTCCGGGATGCCCGTCGCCCACGAAGATGTCTCCGTTGGGCGCGACCAATACGTCGTTGGGCTGGTCGAGCGTGGTCTGGGTCCGCCCCGCCACACCGGCCGTGCCCAGCCGCATCAAGACCTCGCCGGTAGGGCTGAACTTGATCACCTGATGGCCTCGAGCGCGATCCTCGTTCCCGCGAGCATCAGCGATCCAGATGTTGCCGTCGTCGTCCACGTCGATCCCGTGGGGCCACTCGAACATTCCGGCTCCGAACTGCGTGAGGATGCGGCCGCGCTTGTCGAACTGAAAGACCACGTCCAGGTCGTCGTGACCGACACAGTTGTTCTCTCCGCAGCGGTCCACGGCCCATATGGTCTCGCCGTCAGGGGAGACCTCGACCAGGCTGGTCGAACCCCACTCTCGGCCGTCGGGAAGCGGCGCCCAGACCCCGGGCAGGGTACGGTACGGGTTGGGCTCAGCGTTCTGGGCGTCCAACGAAACCGCGGTCGTGCCAACGCCCGCGCCGACGAAAAGCAACATCAAACCGACTCGACTCGCATACGACATGAAAACCTCTCTCGACGGATGAACGGTGCCGATAAATACCAGCACTCGGGGTTTCAAGAGGGGCCCGTGAGCCCGACCGACTGGCACCATAGGGGCAGTGATATTCAACCGGCAAGCGCAGCTAGTTCCTCGCAGCCAGCTCCCGCCGAAAGATTGCAGCGACCTCGCGCGCGGCCCGGCCGATCCCTGCGTCCGTCAGGTTCACTTGCAGAGCGACGACGAGGCCGAGGTCAGGGTGCATGAGGAGCTGCGATGTGCCCCCGACCGCGCCCCCACCGTGTCCGATGGTAGGATGTCCCTGCGAGTCTTCACCGAGCTGCCACCCGAGACCGTAGCTCGTTTCCTCGCCGGAGGTGGTGCGCTGTGGCGCGAAGAGCAGTTGCAGCGTGCTCTCCTTCAGAAACCCCGGCATCAGGTGGGCCGATCCGAAGCGGACGAGGTCCGTGGGCGTGGTGAGGAAGCCGCCACCGGGTGCCTTGTTGCTGTTGTCCGTGTAGGGACCGTTCAGGACCGTGCGCGTCGCCGACTGCCACCCCGATTGTCGTGTGTGGTAAGACGATCCACCTCCGGAGCGCTCGTAGAAGCTGGTACGGTGGGCGATGATCGAGTCGGTGTGATCGGTCACGGAAGAGCTCATGCCCAGCGGCTCGAACACCACCTCCCGCACGAGCTGCACGAAGGGCCGGCCTGCCGCCTGTTGAAGTGCGGCGCCCAGGAGGTTGTAGCCGTACGTCGAGTACGAGTACCGGGTCCCGGGCTCGAATAGGAGCGCATCCCGGTCGAAGATCTCGAGAGCGTCTAGCAGGTTCGTATAGCGCACCGAGTTGAAGAACTCAAGGCCTTCGGGGTCGTAGTGGCGGATGCCCGAGAGGTGGCCGGCGAGCTGACGGATGGTGATCGGACGGTGCTGCTCCGGCCAACGGGTCACGTACTCCCCAACCTCAGCGTCCAGATCGACGAGCCCGCGCTCGTACAACACCGCCAGAGCCGCCGCGGTCATTGGCTTGGCGGTGCTGCCGGTCCGGAACCTGGTGAGCGGCGTTACAGGCACGCCATGCTCGAGACTCGCCAGACCCATGCCCTCAGACCAGACGACTCCGCCGTCGACGCCCACCGCCACCGATAGGCCCGGGATCGCGCGCTCGGTCATGAGGTCGACCAGGAGCTGTCTAGCCTCGGCAATGGCGCTACGGTACGCGGCTGCGGCCGCGCCATTGGGCGGGAGCGCGAGCGGGGCCTGGGCGGAAAGGCCGACAGGCATGGCCAGGACGAGCCACAACGCGACGAGCCGCCCGGCGATCGAGGCTCGCTCGCGGGCGCACGGCGTCAGGGCTCGTGGGTGTTTCTCATAGGACCGACACTGGACTTCGATCATCTGGGTGCCCTCCCGCAGAGTGTGACCAGGTGGATGCGATCCCGCAAGACACAGCGCGACCTGACCGTGTCCGTGCAGAGAGGGCGATGCCGGACTCTCGCTTCACCAAGCTCCGAGTTCCACATTGAGGGCCACTTTCTCGGTGCGCCCATATTCTAGCTTTGAGGCAAGAAATGCGTCAACTCGGCTTGTGGGGCATCTGCTTGGCTCTGGGTGCCTGCCAATCGGGTCCGGATGTTTGGGCCGATCTCGTGGTGTTGCATGCGAACGTCATCACCGTCGACTCCACGCGTCCGAGAGCCGAGGCCTTCGCCGTCCTGGCGGACAAGTTCATCGCAGTTGGTTCCACGTCCCAGATCCGCCGCTGGGTGGGCGAATCTACGAAAGTCATCGACGCCGAAGGACGCACCATCACTCCTGGGTTCATCGATGCGCATATGCATCCTCGGCCCACGTATCCAGAAGCGTCCCCCCTCGCTACCGTGGACCTCCGCCCGGCCAGCGTCGCTTCGATGGCCGATCTGATCGATGCGCTCGCGGCCAAAGCAG
>DQPL01000035.1 GCA_015664885.1 Gemmatimonadota bacterium | reverse complement strand
GGGTAGTCATCCCAGAGCCACACCTTCCGATACTGTGACTGGAACTCTGGGGCAGTCTCCAGAATCCTCTTCACCACTGTCTCGAAAATCTTGCCCTTACCCAGTTGGCCCTTGGTAGCCATCCGGTCGAGTTCAGCGAGGATCGTTTTCATGCCCTAATGCTGCCCCGCCCCACTCAGACCCGCAACTCAGGACGCGCAAAACACTGTTTATAGGTTCAGCGTCAGTGACCGTGGAATAGGGGGGGTACCCGGTACTGGGGTCTCGCTTATCTGGAAAAGGGACCCACCCCAGCTACCAATATTTTTCGGGGAACGGCGTTTCAGTGGCGTCGATGTGTGCGGTCCGGCACCAGTACCGGCCCGTGGCCGCCAATGAGGGGGGGCTGACAGGAAAGGTCGATATCAGCCTCGAAATGGGCCCTACTGTTTGCACATTGTTTGCACAGATACCTCCGTGAGGGATACGAGAAAGCCTCATAAGCTTGTAAGTGCTTGTAGTACAGTCCTTTACCAAAGCGTCCTCAGCAGGACTCGAACCGTTAACCTGCTGCTTGACGAGCAGCAGGACGACGTACTCTCTCGTGAGCCCCACCCAGGCCACGTAGATCACCAGATCCAGGATCCACCCGATGGCGACCCAATAAATCGTCACCGCCAGCAGCAGCGACCGCACACGCTTGTAGAGGTACCAAGCGCAGAGCGCCTCGAGCACGTAAACGACTCCGCCGACAGGCTACACCGGGGCCCACCTGCCAAACGTCGAGCAAGCGCACGGACAGCGCGGTGAGCGCAGCTACCAGGCCGGCACGGGGTCCTAGCCGCAAAAACGCGACCAGAACCAGTGGCCGTCCGAAGACGAAGAGAGGAGTCTCTGGCGTGAGGACGCTGAGCTGGAAGGTGTTTATCCACCCGGCCAGACCGCGGAGCGCGAACGCGAGCAACCATACGCCGCTGCGCGTCCGACGGACTTGCTGCTCGAGCCAGAAGGCACGCTGGACGCCTTCATGAACGTCGGCCGACTAGGGAGATCGGGCCAACTGAACGTGGGATGGAAAGAGGCATGTCGGGGAGGAACCGGGGGGGGGACGGGTCCACACCATTGCTGCTCCATGAACGACACCGCGGTCCCTCGCTTCGCTGTCGTCACCTCCGGGCCGGCTGGGAATCAGGCGGTACTCACACCCGTGCGGTTTTCCCGAGACCGCCACGGGAGATTTTTGCAGGTCGAGTAGTGCGGGACCGTCGCGTTCCAGCTAGCTTGGCGCGCCATGAAAACGACACGAAGCATTTTGCTGGTCCTACCGCTGGTCCTGGGCGCTTGCGTGGCGGACGATGCCGGCTCCGCGGAGGGCGTTTCGTTCGAGCCGGTGGCGGATGTCGGGCAGTTGATGGTCACGATTCTGGAGCCTGCCGCTGACTTCTACTGGGATGCCGTGGGCACCATCATCGACTTCAGCGGCACGCTCGAGATCGCTCCGAGCTCCGACGAAGAGTGGGAGTTGGTGCGCAATGCCGCGTACGTCATGGCGGAGTCCGGCAACTTGCTCATGATGGAAGGTCGCGGCGCGAACGATGAGGCTTGGCGCGCCATGTCGCTGGCGATGGTTCAGGTCGGGCGGTTGGCCATCGAAGCGGCAGAGGCCAAGAACACCGACGCCGTGTTCGACGCGGGCGCCGAGGTCTACGCCGTTTGCAGCGCCTGCCACGCCACTTATGCGCTGGAGACGATTCCGCCCAGCGAACTACCGGGGAATTAGCGGTCCGTCATCAGTACGGCCAGCCATAGTACGGCCAGCCGAATCCCTCCGAGATCGTCCGCATGATCGTCCACGCGAGACAAATGCTCGCGAAGCCTACTCCGAACACCAAAGCGAGGCGGCTGAAGGGTTTGTCTCCCGCCTTACCCGCGAGTTCGCCCGTCCCCTCTGCCTCGGGCTCGTTCATGCCGCCGTCTTCCACTACGAGAGCAGTCCGATCAGGCGCCCTTCCACGGCTACCCACGTCCAGAGGCCTATGGACACGATCCCAACGACCTTGCCCCAGACCGGCCCCACCCTCGCCTCGTCCGCCATGGTCACCTTGTGTCGGAGCGTGAAGGTGAAGATCAACGCGACCAGAAGGAGCCGCATCTTCATCCAGAAGAACGGGCTGTGATACTCTCTGATGGGGATCGACAGGACCTGCGGAATGCCGGTGAGCAGCATGCAGATGAGCGCTCCGATCAGCCACGGACGCGCATCTCGCGCCACTTTCGCCACCGGCTGCTGCGTCATCCCCCGGCCGAGTAGCCGTACGTCGACGATGAGCAGCGAGCCGAACACGATGACCAGCGCCAGCAAGTGGAACACGTTGATCAGCGGCCCAACATATGTTGAAGTACTGAGCCAGCCGCTGACCTGGAGGCCCTCCAACCACTGGAAGAGAGGTAGTAGCATGAGATCGCAGGCCTACTCGAAGGTCGCCCAGTCGTAGTCGTAGGCCGTTAATCGGCCGAAGGCCACGATACACGCCCACATAGCCAGAGACAGCACGCCCGCCACCTTCGCTCCGAGAGGCGGGCTGGTGGTATCCCACTTGGCGATCGAGCGATAGGTCGTGAAGTGAAAGAGCATTGCGTTCACGCCAGCCAGCACGATCAACCCCATCTTAATCCAGTACAGCAGCTTCCCGAAGTAGCGCATCGGCTGGCTGTAGAAGAGCAGAAGTCCCGCGATGGAGGTCACGACCATACCCACCATCTGCCACGGAAAGAGCCGCGCCTGGACTTCAGAGAAGGGAGTGCCTCGGTACGCCGCGCCGAGCAGGCGTAGGTCCATCATCATGACGAGCCCGGCGAACATCACCAGCGAAACGACGTGGACCGTCAGCAAGACCGGGAAGGCGAAGATCGACTCGCGCATGGCGATGCTGCTTGGGAATGCGTCCACCCACTCGAACAAGGTCCGCAGACTCATGGGCTCATCCACACAGCGAGGTGTGGCCAAGCGCCGCCGGTTCGGGCACCGACTACCAGGCGCTGAGGTGAGACGTTGGGCAAGCGGTTATGGCGTGCAGCGTGGTTCCACATCGCGATACACCTCGTGGCAGACATAACATGCTTCTGCGACGTCGTTGGTGGCATCACTCGCGGCTTCTTGATCTTCGGCCCGCGCGGCGACCAACATGACGTCCGCCGCGTCCTTTAGCTGCTGTGTGAACTGGGCCCAGTCGGGCTGTGACAACGGCACTGGCCGACCATTCTCGCAACGGCGTCCGGGGATCGTGATTAGGTTGGCCGACTCGCCCAAGGCGATCGCCGCGTTCTCGACCTTCTGCCATCCCCCGTAAATCCCGGCGAAGTTCGCCGTGGCACCGCCTCCTGACGCGGCCTCTACCGGCGGAGCAGCGGGATCGCTCGACTGGACGTCGAACAGGATGTTGGAGTTCGTGAACAGGATGCCCCGCATCACCTGCGCAAGGTTGCCCATGGGTTCGGGAGCGGGCAGGCCCGCCGTACTCGCGCTCGCGCACGCGGCGAGCAACAGTACAAGAGCGATGCCGACGAATCGCATAGCACACCTTTCGAGGAAGATATGGTGGGAAGGCGCTGGAACGCCTCCAACAAATCGGCGGCGTCGGTGGTTGTCAATAGCCGCTCGACGACTCGCTGGATCGGGTTCTGGTCCAATACTCGAACGAGGACTCAAGCTGCGTCTCAGTAGTAATGGCTGAGGAGCCCCCCCAATCGCTCGTGCCGCAGAACGACGCCTCCGGAGGGTTTTGGAACGCCTTCGATCGGCCGGTTGCCCAGTCCCTGATGGCAGCGCTTAATCCCCTGCGCGGGGGGG
>DQPL01000117.1 GCA_015664885.1 Gemmatimonadota bacterium | reverse complement strand
GCAGGGCTCGGTTGCACGCCAACCTCGTACGAATCCAGCACCGAGTCGGCGAAGCCCGGAGTCTGCGCTGGTTGCTCCCGGCCCAAGGGATTATTGGCAATGAATTCGACGATGACTCTGGCCAATTCCTCGCCGGCTTGCTCCTGCACGAAGTGTCCGGCGCCCTCGATGGTCGTGTGCGGCTGACCGTTTGCGCCCGGGACCCGCTGCTGGAACACGACCTCGCCACCGCGGGTGATTGGGTCGCCGTCGCTGAATGCAGTCAGGAACGGCTTTTCCCAGCGGCTGAAGACTTCCCATGCCCTGCGGTTGGCGTCATTGGCCGGATCGTCCGCAAAGACGGGCACGCGCTGCGGCATGATCAGCGGGCCAGCCTTGTAGCTCGGGTCGGGAAAGGGAGCATCATAGGCGGCGGCGATCGATGGGTCGCCCACATTGCCCGATACCATGGCGCCGGTTGGGATGTCGCCTCGGTCGATCATGCCTTGGTTCATGCGCTTCCACTGCATGAATGCGTTGTCTTCGGGAAGAGCGTCCGGCCCCGACAGGGTGCCGATGCGCAAGCCGGTGTTGGAGATGACGACGCGCGCGAACCGCTCTTCGTTTTCCGCGACAACCCTCAGCCCGATCAAGCCTCCCCAGTCCTGGCCGAAGAAGGTCGCGTCACGAAGGTTGAGCGCTTCGACCAAATCGGTGATCGCTTCGACGTGAAACTCGTAGGTATGAACGTCCATGCTCGCCGGCTTGTCCGAACGGCCGAAACCGATCAGGTCGGGCACGATGGTGCGGTAGCCGGCCGCGGTGAGTACCGGGATCATCTTTCGGTACAAGTAGGACCAGGTCGGCTCGCCGTGCAGCAAGAGGATCGGCTGGCCGTCGGCCGGCCCCTCATCGAGATAGTGAACCCGGTATCCCTGGATGTCTTCGTAGTGCGGCGCAAAGTCATAACCGGGCAGATTCTCGAAACGGGCGTCGGGCGTCCGGTAAACTCCCGGCCGTATCTCTTGGGCCGTCGCGGTCCCGGGAACGAGCGCTGCCGCTGCTAGGATTAGCATCATTTTTCTCATTGGGTTCTACCTCTTCACAATGACCGTGACGTCCGCGTAGTCGAGCAGCCCGCCGTCATGAGCGAGAGCTCTCAAGACATAGGTACCGGGTTCCGTGAACGTCGCTCGTACCGACCATCGGTTGTTCTCCGGGACCTCGGGCGTCTGCCATCCCGCCGACCAGGGCGAGTTGCCACCGTCACGGCGGTCCTCCCAGACTTTGGTCTGCGACGGTGCGAACGTGACCGCTGCCGGTCCCCGATACCAGTACCAGGAGAGACGGAGCCCGGTCGCCGAGTTGGGCACGAAGTGACTCTGGCCGACGAGTCGCCGTGACATTGCGCGCCGCCCTGGTTTCCCGTCGTCCGTGGCAATCGCGCTCAGCGTGACTGCCTCCCCCACCCGAGCGGTCACCTCTGCAGCTCCTTCGAGAACCACTTCGGGAGGCAGATTGCCGGCGAGCCTAGGGTTGAATCCGGTCTGACCGCCTGCGCCGAAGTTGGCGCTCATGACGACCTCGTCGACAGCGTAAGCAGGCCGTAGCATGCCGTACGCTCTTTCGGTCACTCCGTTCGTGGTGAGCGTCCAAACGAGCTCGTCGTCATCTCCGAAACCAGCCGGAACACGCACGCTGAATACGAATTGATTGCGTCGCGGGAAGAAGTGCGTGGGCTGACCCAGATCTGATCCGTTTGGCTGGATGTTGTTCTCTGGCCCGATCGGCACATCGAACTCGTGATCCCAGTTGCGGTTGTAGTAGCCGAACCAAAGGTCGTGCGAGCCATCGCCGTTCGCGGTGAACCCTTCGTAGGCCAGCGCGACGTTCTGGTCGGCCGCTCGAGATTGAGCGCTAGCGTACAGTGGGCTGGCCATGGCTGCGAGCAAGGCCAGCATGAGCCCGGGGGCCAGCCTCACATCGTTCGGCCGCGCGACCGTCATCGGTCTCGTCCGCCGGGAAGCTCGATGAAGCCGCACAGCGGGCATCCGAGCATGCCCTCGCCCTCCGCGAGCCCGAGTCGCTCACGACGCGTAGCCATTTCCTCCGCGAACTCCTCATCGCTCAGAACGATGGTGGGCATGATCACGATTGCCATGTTGTCGATCGAACGGTGGCCCAGGCCGCTCCAGTTTCTGGCGTCGACCACGTTGGTGTTGTCGGGCGTGTTGTCGAAATACGCGGTGATGTGCAGCAGCGTGCCTTTTGGCAGCAGCGGAGCATGATCCTCGTCGTAGTTATAGACCTTCACCCAGTTGTGGTCGTAGCCCGCGCACGTGAGGGTCTCGGTCCGACCCGCCCAGATGGCGTCCATGCACATGCGGACGCCGGCTGCGTGCATGTGCGGCTCGAAGGTGGGCAGCTTCGTGTTCTGCGTGAGTTCCTGGTAGAAGTGGATTTCCTGTCCGGCCACCAAGGGGCGTAGGTCGATTTCGCCATTTCCGAACGTCAGGGTCGAGCGTCGCCTTGTCGGTTCGTAGTCCCGCGGGTGGAACTTGAGCCCGAGGCGTAGGTGGGCCGTGGTCGTCCATTCGTTCGCGTGTATGTGCACGCCGGGAATGAAGAACTGTGAACCCGCCCGAAGTATCGGCGACGCCTGCGGGTCGAAGTGCTCGGCGTTTCGCCCTACCTCGTGGACAGGCCAGTTCCCGTTCATGCGGCCGTTCTCGTCGGTCGATGCGATGATGGCGTGGTGGTAGATGAATTTGCCGCCCGCGCCCCCCTCCACGTCGCTGATCTCCAGGACCTGCATCGCGGCGACGTAACGGTCCTCGGTCAGCCCACTGGCGGTGTGGGGAATCATGCCCCACCAGTCCGGAGCATTCGCTTCCATGGTGTAGGGCGGGAGGTCGACTACCAGGTCCGGCTCCCCGATATCCCAAGCATCTCCGGACGTGGGCACCGACAGTTCCGGCAAGTCGTTCGGATCGCCCTCAGGCGCACCAGCCGAGGCCCAGGCCGCGATCGTCTCGATCTCCTGCTCGCTGAGCGCTTCGTCGTTTCGGAAGTGTTGAATCCCGATGTCGCGCTCGATGAACCAGGGCGGCATGACCCCCCGCTTGTCGCGCAGTGCCGTGCGCTCCCGAATGCGCCGCGCGTAGGGTCTGACATCGTCGTACGTCAGCAACGGCATCGGCGCCAACGAGTTCGGTCGGTGGCACTTCACGCAGCTGCGCTGGAGGATCGGAGCGATGTCGCGCGAGTACGTGACGTCGTTCCCCTGTCCCTGGGCAGCACCGGGCACCGGGGCGCCCAGCCCACCGGCCAGTAGACAGGCCAAGATCGCAACACCTGAGAAGCGTATCCCGTTTGAGCGATTACGAGTCGGACTCATGGCGCTACCTCCGTCTTGCTGCGGACCTTCCGACCGGGCGCCTGAGCAACGGCTCTGCGGCGCTACCGGCCTCCCTCGGATATAGTACGCTGCACGCATTCGGGCCACGACCGAGGTCTTCCATGAGCGCTCGCACCAGCAAAGAGTCCGTACTCTTCTCCGCACTCCTGGTCGGGACGCTGTTGGTCCCGGCGTTGTCCTCGTCCGGCCACCTATCCGCTCAGGACGTTTCGTTCCGGGCTCGCCTCTCGCCGCTGCCCGTCGACGGTCGATTGGTTCGAACCATCACGGGTGTGGGCCAGGTCAGGGCCACGTTGGCCGGTGACCGGCTGACGATCACGGGCACGTTCGAGGGGCTGGCATCACCGGCGACTGCGGCGCACGTGCACATCGCTCCTGCGGGGGAGCGCGGACCAGCGGTCGGGCCGCTCGAGGTGAGCGCGTCGCCGGAGGGGGACATTACCGGGTCGGTGGTGCTCAGCATCGAGGATAGCGCGGCACTTCTGGCGCAGTCTCTCTACATCCAGATCCATAGCGAAGAGAACCCGGAAGGCGAGCTGCGGGGCTGGATCTACGACGTCGCTGATCTGGGCGAGGAACCCGGCAACATGGAGTCGGAGTCACTCACTGTGGCGGATCTGATGCGTGAATTCGTCCCGGTCACGGACGAAATGCTCCGGAACCCGGACCCAGCGGACTGGCCCATGATGCGGGGCAATTACCACGCTCAGAGCTACAGCCGGCTCGACCAGATCAATGCGGGCAACGTCGGCGGACTGCAGCTCGAGTGGGTTTGGAACATGCACGACGGCAACTCGGAACCCGCTCCGCTCGTGTATGGCGGCGTCATCTATCTGATCAATCCCGGCAACGTGATTCAGGCCCTGGATGGCAGGACAGGGGATCTGATCTGGGAACACGCCACGGGCCCCGATAACAGCCAGGACATGCGCGGGATCGCCATATACCAGGACATGATCATCCAGGGAACGACCGATGCGCGCATCGTGGCACTGGATGCACGCACCGGCGAGCTCGTCTGGGAGACCGACATTCAGGAGGGCAACTCGAATTCGAGTGGGCCCCTCGTCGCGGACGGTAAGGTCATCAGCGGGCTGGCGGGGTGTGCCAGGTATACCGAGTCCCGGTGCTTCATCAGCGCGCATGACGCCAACACCGGGGAGCTCGTGTGGCGGTTCAATACGATCGCCGAGGCCGGGGAGCCCGGGGGAGACACCTGGGGCGACCTCGACGACATCTTCAGAAAGGGCGGCGAGACCTGGATCACCGGCAGCTACGACCCGGAGTTGAACCTGACCTACTGGGGAACGGCCCAGGCCAAACCTTGGTCGCACGTCAGCCGGCGTCAGTCGATCCACGACGCGGGCCTGTACACCAACTCCACAGTGGCGGTGGACGTGGAGACCGGCGAGCTCGAGTGGCATTTCCAGCACGTGCCCGGCGAGGCCTTGGATCTGGATGAAGTCTTCGAGCGCGTGCTCGTCGACCGGGACGGCCGACGCATGGTCCTCTCGATCGGCAAACACGGCATCCTGTGGAAGAACGACCGGGTCACCGGTGAGTTCCTGGGATTCGCCGAGACCGTGTTTCAAAACGTGTTCAGCCACATCGATTCCGAGACGGGCGCGATCACATATCGGGACGACATCATCAACGCGCAGCTCGACGAATGGACCCCGGTGTGTCCGAGCAGCGCCGGCGGCAAGGACTGGCACTCCATGACCTACCACCCGCCCACCGGAGTCGTAGTCGCGCCGTTGAGCCAAACCTGCCTTGAGAACCAAGCGCGGGAGGTGGAGCTCGAGCAGGGAGGGGGAGGGCTGGGCTCGGCGCGTCGTTTCTTCGAGATGCCAGGCTCGGACGGAAACCTCGGCAAGCTCGCCGCCTACGACGTGAGCACCATGCAGGAAGTGTGGAGCTACGAGCAGCGGGCGGCATTCATCACAGGCGCGCTGTCCACGGCCGGAGACATCGTTTTCGCGGGTGACCTGGACCGCCGCTTCCGAGCGTTCGACGTCAGGACGGGGGAGATCCTTTGGCAGACCCGTCTAGGCACCTCCGCGCAGGGGCACCCGCTGTCGTTCGCGATCGACGGAAAACAGTACATCGCGGTGACCGCCGCGCTCGGCGGAACGAGCCCACGTACCATCCCGAGACTCGTGTCGCCCGAGATCACCTACCCGAGGAATGGGAACGCGCTTTACGTGTTCAGCTTGGGGAACTGAGGAGTCGCCCTGCCGGGTCGAGTATCCGGGAGTGGCTAGCCTAATCCGAAATTGGCCGCCCACTCATGTAGTCCACCGCCAGGCTCGCTAGTGCCCGCACCCCGATCTGTAGAGCCCGCTCGTCCGCAAAGAACAGCGGTGAGTGGTTGGGATGACCCATCGAAGGATCCTCGGGCGGCGTGACACCGAGCATGATGAAGAGGCCCGGCACCTCCTCCGCGAAGTAGGAAAAATCCTCGGCCCCCATGATCGGTGACATTACGATCGCGCCTTCGCCCACGACCCGCCGCAGCGAGGGCGCCATTTGCTGCGTGAGCTCCGGGTCATTCGCTGTTACGGGGTAGCCGAGGTCGATCGTCACGTCGGCCACGGCACCTTGAGACTCCGCGATATTCTCAGCCACCTGTACGATTAGCGCGTGTACCCGGGACCGGTTCTCCGGGCTGAGCGTGCGAATCGTACCCACCATCACAACCGAGTCGGGAATGATGTTGCCGCGATTTCCGCCTTCGATCTGCCCGATGGTGACGACAGCCGGAGAGTCGGTCAGATCGATTTGGCGGCTCACGACCGTCTGCAGTCCGACCACGATGTGCGCGGCCGCGCTGATCGGGTCGACGCCGCTCCAGGGCTGGGACCCATGGGTCTGTACGCCGCGCACCACGATGCGGAGGCCGTCAGCGGCCGCCAGTTGGCCCCCCGGGCGGTAGAGGATCTGTCCGACCGGCACAGGCCAGGCATGCAGTCCGAAGACAGCATCGGGTCGGGGATCCTCAAAGGCCCCGTCAGCGAGCATGGGCTCCGCGCCGCCCGGCCCCTCCTCGGCGGGTTGGAAGAGGAACTTCACGGTCCCCGGCAGATCGTCGCGCATCTCGGCGAGCACCGAGGCCACACCCATGAGGATCGCGACGTGGTTGTCGTGTCCGCACGCGTGCATGACGCCGACCTCTCGGCCCTGCCACATGGCCGTAGCCGTCGACGCAAATGGCAGATCGACCTGTTCGGTAACCGGCAAGGCGTCCATGTCGGCGCGTAGGGCGACCACTGGACCCGGGCGCCCACCGCGCAGCACGCCAACAACCCCTGTGCCACCGACGCCGGTCTCCACCTCGATCCCGAGCGATTCTAAGTGCTCAGCGACGAGCGCCGCAGTGCGGAACTCCTGCATACCCAGCTCGGGATTGGCGTGGATATCTCTGCGCCAGGCGATGACCTGCTCGTTCATGAGCTCGGCCCAACGGTCGACCTGCTCGGCCAGGCGGGCGTCTTGAGCGCTGGCCGGAGCGACGGAGATCGAGAGAGCGGCGAGCGCCAGTATGGAGCGGCCGACGGTGCGTGGCATGATCAATTCTCCCTCACCCGGTCCGCAAACGAATCCCCCGTGATCATGCGTACGACCTCGCCGTTCTCCTCGACGAAGCGTACGACCTCACCAACCGGCCCACCGCCGGTAGGAGCCATCATGCGAAAGAGCCCGTCACCGATCGGCTCTAACCGGGTCGGATTCCCAATGCTGGAGGCCCAGGGACTCATCGTCACCAACCGCTCATTCATGACGAGGACCCGCGTCTCACCCCCTCGACTCCGGTAAGCACCGGCGAACCGCGCCCATGCCGGATCCCACGCTACCACTTCGGGCTCGACCGCGGTCGCGGAGGCGACCGCCTCCCCGACCGTGCTCATCAACTGCCCCGCGATCTGACTTGGATTCGAATCGTTCGTGTTCGTCAGCACGATCACGCCGACTTTGGAGTCGAGCTGAATCGACGTGTTGGTCGTGTAGCCGGGATAGCCGCCACCGTGCCCGATAATGAGCTTGCCGTCCACTCGCCGAACGCTGAACCCGATCCCTTGCCCGCTCGTCCACGTGCTCTCGAGCATGCGCACGCGATGCATCTCTCGAAGCGATCCAGTGCTGAGCAGTCGATCACCGCCCCGGCGACCCTGACGGAACTGGGCAGATACAAAGCGAGCCATGTCCTCGACCGTCGATGTCAATCCCGTGGCCGAGGCCATGCCGCGCGCGTCGACGAAGGGCATCACGTCGCGGGTCCCGTCCGGCATTCTCCTGCCGTAACCGGTCGCCATCTTGGGGTCTTCTCGATCGACGCTGGAGGAACTCATGCCGAGCGGGTCGAAGATGTTCTGCTGCA
The DNA here is from genome assembly GCA_015664885.1 of Gemmatimonadota bacterium. Taxonomy (GTDB): domain Bacteria; phylum Gemmatimonadota; class Gemmatimonadetes; order Longimicrobiales; family Gaopeijiaceae; genus UBA1138. The sequence goes on along the minus strand of DQPL01000117.1, from coordinate 5,491 downwards.
GGTATTCGGCCCAGCTCATGCCGCTCACCTCCGCGACCACCATGCCCGCGATCGTATAGGCGAGGTTCGAGTACTTCCAGCGCACCTCCGGCGAGAACGGCGCTTGCCGGTCGGACATGAGCTCGCGCACTTCGTCGGCGGTCGGGAAGTCGAGGTCACTCCAGTGAGAGCCCGCCTCACGCGGAAGGCCTGAGCTGTGCGTCAGAAGGTGCTCGATCGTGACCGGCGGGTCGTCCGGCTCGGCCTACTGGAAGCCGAACCACGGTAGGTAATCGGCGACCGGATCATCGAGCCGCACTTTCCCTTGCTCTCGCAGCTGCATGATCGACGTGGCCGTGAAGAGTTTGCTGTGCGAGGCCATGCGGAAGCGTGTGTCGGTCTGCATGTGCCGATCCGAATCGAGATCAGCGTGTCCGAACCCTTTCGCCCAGACCAGCTCCTGGTCGGAGACCACACCCACGACGATGCCCGGTAGCCCTCGGATCGCGATCTGACCGTCCAGCCAGGCCGAGAAGAGGCCGATTTGGGCCTGGACGTCGGGGTCGGCTGCCGGGTTCTGGGCCTGGGAAGGTGCCGGCGCGAGCAGGAGCGCGGCGAGGATGGGGAGCGTGCAGAGCACTCCCATTTGCCGCAGTGACGACTTCTTCTTGAGGACTGCCTGAACGCTCATTGGATCACCTCTTTGCAATTGCTGCCCATGCGCTGCTTCGGTTCCTGGAACCAGTTCACGACGATGCTCAAAGTGCGACTCAGGTCAGCTGCGCGCGAGCAGATCCAGACATGTCCCAGCCGACGAGGGGATCGACCTCGAGCTTCGCTACCGCCGTGAGAATCGGTCGAGGACAAGGACGCGCTTGGCCATCCTCCAGCCCTGTGCGGTTCTCCGCCACGTGATTCGGTAGATGCCCGAGGCACTGATGAACGGCGCGGGGTCGTCCGCAGTCTGGTGGGTGATGAGAGCCATGTTCTCGGTCACCGCTGAATCGGAAGACAGCTCCAGGAATACCAGCGCGGACATGTGATGCCGCGTTTGTCGGTCGGCAAGCCGACCCTGATGGGCGGTCTGTGCATAGTCGAGGATGGCTCGCCGACCCACGACACGGGAGCGGCTCACCACCGTGCCGTTGACGTGGCGCTCCATGACACCTTCGTCCGTGAACAGATCCGCAAAGCCGTTCGAGTTCTTGGAGTCCCACCGATACGAGTATTGCGCCAACTGATCCCCTATGGCGATCCGATCGGCCAACTCGACCGCTTCCTGGCCGGCCAAGCCGGTCGCTGACATCGCGCATACAGCGAGTAGTGGCACGAACATCCGGGGATTATTCATGCGCTCAAGATGTAACGCGGGTCAGCAGACCGCGAGCAGATCCCTCGCAGCGACACCAATGGCAGCCCTGAGCCGTAGAGCCACAGCAGAGCCAACACGCACCAAGGCGAGGAGAGCGACGATGACAGACACGGACGCGCCGGATGAGCCGCAGCTCGAAAATCCGGACGGTGACAGGGAGAAGCACAGAGTGAGCGGCGACAGCGTGATCGCGAAGATCAAGGAGCTAATCCGCGAAGGCAACGTGCGCCACGTCGTCATCAAGAACGAAGAAGGGCGCACCCTCATCGAGTTCCCCGTCTCGATCGGACTGGCGGGGGCGCTATTTTTGCCCGTTTGGGCGGCCGTCGGAGCGATAGCCGCGATGGTGACCCAATGTACGATCGAAGTCGAGCGAGACGATGAATCGGAGGGTACCGAGGAGTGAGGGCTCCCGGGGAATCGGACTTGCACTGAGCCCCCTGCGTCGGCATTCTCGGCATGACGTGCTTGAGCCAGGTGGATGATTTGCTGTCATGAAGATCGTAAAGGAAGTGATAATCGTCGTGTTCTGTCTGCTGCTGATCCCGGCGGCCGCATTCTTGACTACGGCAGCGAAACAAAGGCTTGCTGACGGACCCAGCCTGGTCTTCTCAGGCGGACCGTTAGAGGCAGGTGCGCTGCACGCTGGGGCAGAGCCAGACTGGAGCGTCGTTAGTGCGGTACCCACTATCGAATTGCAGCTATTGGATCCGCCCAGGTCGAGACGTATTTGGACCGCGGAATACGAGGGCAAACTCTACGTCTGGTCAGGCTATATGAGCACCGCCGTCGGGCGTCTATGGAAGCATTGGCCGATTCAAGCGGCGCGCGACGGCCGCGCCGTGATCCGGATCGATGGTGTTCGCTATGAACGGCAGTTGATACGCATCCAATCGGGTGACGTCCTGGACGGTATCACCGCCGCCATCACCAGCAAGTACCCGTCCCAGACCACCAGAGCAGCGGTGGAGGCGGGCGACGCATGGCTGTTCGAGGCCGCGCCACGGAAATGACGAATACGGGAGACGCTTCGTGAAGTACTTCTACTGGGGCATCGCAGCCGCGGTCGTTCTCACCGTATTGGCGGTGCTGTTTGTCCCTGGTGTGGACCAGTGGGTAGAGCAGACCGTTCTGCGAAACGTGGGTCGCGCTGCGCGTTAACGAACCACCCGACGGTCAGCTATTTGGTCGTGGATCGACAGAGTTCGGAGCATTGGCTTCGGCAGGGCGTCATTCAACTCAGGTGGCGAGTCCTAGTTGATCACCACCGTGGCTTGCATCTCAGGGTGCAGGGCGCAGAAGATCTGGTACTTGCCCGGCTTGTCGAACGAGACGTCGAAAGTTCCGCCAGTGCCCAGCACACCGCTGTCGAACTCCTGAGGGCGGGGATCGATCGACGATCCGGCCGTGACGGTGTGCGGCACTCCGTCGGCGTTCCCGAAGCGGATGGTCTCGCCAACCTTGGCCTCGATGTTGCCGAAGCTGAAGTTGATGATGGGTGCAGCCACCGCATCGTCGTCGCCGATGGTGCGGATCGCGAGCAGCTCTTCCGGCGAGGCCGCGAGGGGCCAGACGCTGGGGTTGAACATCGCGAACACCCCACCCTGCGGATCAAATTCGGGCACGACGTAAGCGTGCATCATCCAGCTCGAGATCACCGGCAAGAAGAAACCACCACCCGCCCGGCACTCCTCCGCCGTCGCGGTCGTGGCGTTCACTTCGACCTCACGATCGACGTCGCCCGCGTTCTCCACGGTGCCGCCGGCGCAAGTGTTGTGGTGCACGTGCCAGTTGTCGAGCTCGCCCGCGAAGGCGTCGGGATGGTCCTCGCTAAGCGAAATGTTGAACACCGCGCCGACGGGCCGGAAGCCTTCTTCGCCTACGAACTTGTCGCGGTCGCAGCGGCCGATGTCGAGCCTCGGAATGCGTTCGCCGCCCTCTTTGGCAAACAGGATCATCTGCGGGCGATCTGGGTTGAACGCGAAGCCCGCCCCGGGGTCGGTCACATGGATGCCCATGTTGGCGCTCTGGGCCGATGAGATCGTCAGGCCCGCGGCGCAGGCGTCGTCGAGTGTCTCGTACTGCGTGACGGCTGACTCGACCCTAGCGAGTTGGCCTAGCAGCTCACCGAGCGTGCTGCGGTCCATTTCGAGGTAGTCGGGGATCTCCCCGCCCGCTTCGTAGATCGCCTGGAGCTCGAGATACGAGCACTCCTTGTCGAGTTGCTGGCACCGGACCTGGTGGCCCACAGGCCCCTCGATGAGGGTCGGCACGATCACGTCGCCCTGACGCTGGTACACGTAGCGGCTGAACCCGTAGGCGCCCACTGGACCGTCGGGTGAGACGTCGGGCAGCGATCGGTCGTTGGCGGCCTGTGGCAAGTCGGCGACCTGTGCCGCGTAGTCCGGCAGGGCGACGGCTTCGGGAGCCTGGGTGGTCGTCGTGTCGGCCGTCGAGCAGGCGGCCACAGTCAGAGCCAACGCCGCTACGCACCCCATTACTCGTCGCATACGCCCTCCTTGGTCACTCCGGCACCCGCGCGTCAGGCCGACGCGTGGGCGAGACTTTGATAGTGTCAGGCAGCCGATGGTTTGTCGAGCAAAGCGAGCCCTAAGTGAGCGCGTTTTCAAACAGCACAAGCAGACGGCTCCATGCCCGCTCCGCCTGCACCTCGTGGTAGACGGTCGAATCGGGCGGGCACCACCCGTGCATCGCTCCTTCGTACACTTCGATCTCCGCCGGCAAGCCTGCTTGCGCAAACGCCTCGCGCAGCACGTCCTTGGCTTCTGGCTGGTTCTCGTCGTCGTTCGCGGCGATCGCAAACAGGTAAGACGCCTTCATTTGTGGCACGAGCAGATGCGGGCTATCGGCTCCATCGGTCACCAGCCCACCGCCATGGAACGAAGCTGCGGCACCGATACGATCCGGGACCGCGGCGGCGGTCCGCATGGTGAACGGCCCACCCATGCAGTAGCCCATCGTTCCCATCTTCCGGTTCTGGTCCACCGCCGGTTGGGTGTCGAGGAAACTGACGAACGCCATCGCGTCCCTCGTTTGCGTGTCGGCATTCAACGACCGCATCAGCGGCATGAGCGTGCCCCGCGCCTCGGCGAAATTCGTGGTCTCGACGATCGGTGCTCGCTGCGTCCGGTAGTACTGGTTGACCACCAAGACCGAATAACCCGATGCGGCGAGCCGCCGGGCCATCTGTCTCTTGGCAGGCCGCAAACCAAATGCATCGGGCCAAATCAGGACACCCGGATGCGTGCCGCTCGATGGATGCACGAAGTAGCAGTCCGCCACCCCATCGGGGGTCGTGACGTCGATCTCGGATTCTGACACTTCCTGGGCGTTCGCTTCCAGCGGCAAGAGCATCGACAAGCCGGCTCCCGCGGACACGATCCCGAACTGGCGCCGCGTCAGCTTCTTCGAACGCAAGTACTCGTAGTTGTCGGCAACGGTTTGATCATCGCACATGTCTCGCTCCTCGCTGACAGGGATCTCGTCGGGGGCCGTGGTTCATTCCTACGGTGGCCCTGATTCCACGTCAACAGATAGCGGTCGCGCTGTAAACGTGGCCGCCCAGAGCCGGCGCTATCGATCCGACACGGGCACTCGCGGAATCGTCCCATCCAACATGGCGGCTTGCCAGGCGAAGTGGGCCATGACGATGGCCGACTGAATGAGTTCATCCTCAGACATACGCTCGGGGAAGTCCGCGTTGGTGTGGCGGGTGCGCTCATCGTACGCATCGAAATCCTTGATGACGTTGAAGGCCGGCAGCCCGATCTGGTCGAACGGAACGTGGTCGGTGCTGCCGATGCCATCGATGATGTTGCGCGTGACACCCAGGTCACGAAGCGGTTCGAGCCAGGCGTCGAAGAGCGTCTTAGCCGCTTGGTTGCCCTGCATGTAAAAGCCGAGCGTCGCCCCCGAACCGGGATCATCGTTGAGGTAGACGGCGAGCTTCTCGCGCGACGCCTGGTCGGCCAAGTGATCCTCGATGTAGGCTCGTGCGCCGAGCAGCCCTTGCTCCTCCCCGGACCAGAGCGCTACGCGGATCGTACGGCGGGGGCGAGCGTCTAGTTCAGCGAGGATGCGCATCGCCTCCATCACCGCGATCGCGCCATCCCCGTTGTC